>JAJUIT010000138.1 GCA_029267465.1 Synergistaceae bacterium | reverse complement strand
CTCCTATCGGTCGAGGGGATAGCCCAAGCTATCCCCTCCTTTTGTGAATGAATCTTCAGTTGGTTCGATCAAGGTGATGCATTGTAAAGCAATATTCACAATAAAGAACTCTATTTAGGGTTGTTTCTCTTTTTCAGGAATGTCATAATCGGATGAGCGTGTTCCGCCTCGCGTGGAACTCGGACTTGTGTTGTTTGGGGAGGGTGAGCTTTTTGGCTAAGAAGTTCGATGTCATCATCAACAAGGCCTGGTGCAAGGGCTGCGGCCTTTGCATCGCGATCTGCCCGAAAAAGGTTCTCGAGCTCGACGCGAAGGCCAAGTGCGAACCGGTCCGGATGGAAGACTGCATCGGCTGCCGGCAGTGCGAGAACATTTGCCCGGATCTCGCCATTACCGTAAAGGAGCGTGGAGAGAATGCCTAAGAAACTGGCTTTCTGGCAGGGCAACATGGCTGTCGCCATGGGGGGGATCGCGGCGGGATGCCGTTTCTTCGGAGGTTATCCGATTACCCCGTCTTCCGAAATCGCGGAAGTCATGGCGGAAGAGCTCCCGAAGATTAACGGCCGCTTCATCCAGATGGAGGATGAGATCGGGGGCATCGCTGCGACCATCGGTGCTTCCATCGCGGGCTACAAGGCCATGACCGCCACTTCCGGGCCCGGTTTCTCTCTCAAGCAGGAAAACCTGGGGCTGGCCTACATGGCCGAGATTCCCATCGTCGTGATCGACGTCATGCGAGGCGGACCTTCGACCGGGTTGCCAACTCGAGTTTCCCAGCAGGATGTCATGCAGGCTCGCTGGGGAACCCACGGCGACCACGGGACCATCGCCTATGCTCCTTCCTCCGTCCAAGAGTGTTTTGAACTGACGATCGACGCCTTCAACATGGCCGAGCGCTTCAGGCAGCCAGTCCTCGTCATGAGCGACGAAGTCATCGGGCACATGCGCGAGAAGGTCGTCATCCCGGAGCCGGGCTCTTACCCGATTGTCGACCGCAAACGGCCGAAGGTTTCTCCGGAAGAATTCGTCCCCTATCTTGCCGATCCGGCGGACGACGTTCCGGCCATGGCCTCCTTCGGCGACGGCTACCGCTGGCACGTCACGGGGCTAACGCACAACGACTACGGGTTCCCCACAAACGAGCCGGAGGAAATCGGGAAAAAGCATCTTCGCCTCGTGAGAAAAGTCGAGCGGTTCCGCGACGAGATCGTCAAGTACGACCTTGAGCAGACGGAAGGCGCCGAAATCCTGGTCGTTTCCTACGGCTGCGTCGCCAGGTCAGCCGTCCGGGCGGTTCGCGAAGCCCGTGCCAAAGGGATCCGAGTGGGACACTTCCGCCCGATCACCCTCTGGCCGTTCCCGGATAAGGAGCTGATTCAGGCGGCCGGTCAGGCCAAAAAGGTCATCGTCCCCGAACTCAATTGCGGGCAGATGATCTCCGAAGTGAAGATCGCCCTTGGGTGCAAGGCTGAGATCATCCCCAGCAATCTCGTAAACGGTGAGATTTTGCGCCCGCACGAAATTCTCGCTACGATCGAGGAGGTGGCCTAACCATGCCACGCGAAGAAATCAAGCCCTGGCTTCGGACCCGGTTCTTCCCCCATATCTGGTGCCCGGGTTGCGGTCACGGGATCATCCTGCACGCGATCCTGCGCTCCCTGGTCGATCTCGGAAAAACCCGGGAGGAAACCGTCATTGCCTCCGGGATCGGCTGTTCAAGCCGGATGCCGGGGTACATCAACGCCAACACCGTCCATACGACCCATGGACGCTCACTGGCCTTCGCCACGGGGATCAAGCTGGCCAAGCCCGAGCTGACGGTAATAGACGTCATGGGTGACGGGGACTGCACGGCCATCGGCGGCAACCACTTCATCCATGCCTGCAGGCGCAACATCGACATCACGGCCATCGTCATGAACAACAACATCTACGGCATAACCGGCGGACAAGCATCTCCCACCACTCCGGTGGGGGCCAGAGCGACGACCGCACCGTATGGAGCAATCGACACCCCGTTTGACATCTGCCGGCTCGCCGAGGGCGCCGGTGCCTCCTATGTCGCGAGGGCCACCATCGCGCAGCCGGTGCTTTGCGAGCAATACATCAAGAAGGCCATCCAGAAGAAGGGCTTTTCGGTCGTGGAGATCATCACCCATTGCCACACCCAGTTCGGACGCAAAAACAAGCGTCCCAACCCCGTCGACAATCTCATTTTCTTCAAGGAAAACTCCATTCCCAAGGCGAAAGCGAAGGAAATGACCGAAGAGGAAAAGAAGGGCAAAATCGTCATTGGAGAATTTGTCGACCGGGAGGGCCTGGAATACACTGAGGCCTATCTCAAGCTGATCGAACGGGTTAGGGGGTAGTCTTCATGAGCGAGCGTTTTGAAATCCGTTTTGCCGGTTCGGGCGGGCAGGGAGTTATCCTCGCCGCGGTCGTGACGGGAGAAGCCGCCGCCCTTTACGAGAACGTCTATGCCGTCCAGAGCCAGGCGTACGGTCCCGAGGCACGGGGAGGCGCGTCAAAGTCAGAGGTGGTCGTCTCCCACGACGTAATCGACTATCCGAAAGCAACCCGTCCGGATCTGCAGGTTATCCTCACCCAGAAAGCCTGCGAAGAATACGCCCACGACACGAAAAAGGGCGGGACGATCATCCTGGACGACTTTTACGTTTCCGACCCTCCCCAAGTGGACGCGGACATCTACATGCTGCCCATCGTGAGGACAGCCAAGGAAAAACTTGGGAAGGAAATGGTCACCAACATGGTTGCCCTTGGTGCCACGGCGAGAATCCTGGAGCTGGCGAACGTGATCCGGCCAGATTCGGTCAAAAAGGCGATCCTGGCCCGCGTTCCAAAGGGAACCGAAAAGCTGAACGAACAGGCCTTCGAAGAAGGATATTCCATGATGAAGGAGAAGAAGTGACCTTCTCTCCGATACAGACCAGACTTCGGGGCGGCCTTCAGGGCCGCCCCTTTTTCAAGAACGCGGGGGAAAAATGAGAAGGGTTCCATCACAACAGCTCCATCTAACGATTGAAAAAATCGATAGCCAGGGAGAAGGCCTTGCCCGAAACGGGCAAGGGAAAATCGTCTTTATTCCCGGGGCTTTGCCTGGAGAAACCGTCCTGGCGGAAGTCATAACGGAGAAAAGGGATTATTGCACGGCTCGCCTCGTCAACGTCCTCAAACCGCACCCGGAGCGGGTCGTTCCGGCCTGCCCCCTGCATGGCAAATGCGGCGGATGCCAGATCCAGCACGCATCCTACCCTTTCCAGCTTCACCTGAAGTTTCAGATGATCACCGACGCCTTTTCCCGGACCGGCAGACAAGTTCCCCTCGAGGGATTCGAAGCTGTCCGTCCAAGCCCGCTCGTGTGGGGCTACCGCAACAAGATCTCTCTCCCGGTGGGGGGAGGGGATGGGCTGCTCGAAATCGGCTATTTCCGGAAAAAAACCCACCGGATCGTTCCCGTGGAACACTGCCCGGTGGCCATGGCCGGATTGAACGGCTTGCTCTCGGAAATCCGCCGGGGTCTTGGACAGACCGGGTTGATGCCCTACAACGAGAATACCGGCAAGGGAACCTTGCGCCATGTTGTCCTGCGGGGAGGACAGGAGACAGGGGAGTTGCTCGTTGTGCTCGTTGTGCGGGAATTCCCGGCTTCCCAGGTCATCGGCAGCCTGATCGCCCTGGCGCGCCGAATCCGGAAACGGACCCCGTCCCTTGCGGGCTTTGCCCTGAACGTAAATCCCTCCGGCGGGAACGCAATCTTCGGCCCGATAACCCGCGCCCTTTCCGGCCGCACTTTCTTCTTTGAGCGTTTCGGCGATATGACCTTCAAGTTCGAAGCGACTTCCTTTTCCCAGGTCAACACGAGCCAGGCCTCCCGTCTTTACGAAACGGCTTCCGGAGAGGCCTGCCAGGCGGGAACCGAAAACGTCCTCGAACTGTACGCAGGCGTCGGCACCCTGACCTGTTTCCTTGCCAAACGGGCTTCCAAGATCCTTGCGGTGGAGGAGTGGAAACCCTCCGTTGACTGCCTCCGGGACAATGCAGTCAAGAACGGGTTGTCTAACGTGAAGATCGTCGAGGCCGCCGCGGAACGGTTTGATTTCCAGACGGGTGGAATTCCGATCGATGCGGTCGTCGTGGATCCGCCCCGTTCCGGCTGCCATCCCGTCGTGCTGGAATCGTTGCGCCGGCTCACAGCACCGCGCCTGGTCTATGTTTCCTGCAATCCCTCCACCCTTGCCCGGGATGTCCGGTTTCTTTGCCAGAACGACGCTTATCGACTCCGCAAGGTCATCCCCTTCGACCT
>JAJUIT010000013.1 GCA_029267465.1 Synergistaceae bacterium | reverse complement strand
GATTCGTGGAGACCGTCATGAGCTCCTGGTAGAGACTCCAATGGACGTTCCTGCGGAACCGGTGCTCGCACTCCTTCAAAGCTGGGATGCATCGGCCCATTATGAAGTCGGGGCCACCTCCCGCTTTTTCCACGTTTCCGCCTGCGAATCACCGGATGAGATCCTTCTTTCCCGCCTTCGCCAGTTTTCCTCGAAAGCCCTTATCCGGCAATCCAGGCCGGTCATGGCCCCCTTAAAAGGGGCCGATCTCTTTCAGGATACGCGGGCCCTTCTTCGATTGGCCGAAGAACGGGGGTGGTCCCTGGGAAAGGCCGCACTGGCCAACGAAGAAGCCTTGCTGGGAATCCCCCGCCAGGAGCTCTCCAGAGAAATGGAGCAGCGCCTGGTCGTCATGCTCAACGCTGTTGATTCAGGCCTTTCGATGACGGGAGGAATGAAACTTCTGCGCCCGATGGCTTCTTCAATCTTGGACGCGGAGTCAAAAGGGCGCCTTTTCCTCGGTGGACCGCACCTGAGGGCCGCTGCAAGGGCAATGGCAGCCATGCACGTTAACGGATCCGGCGGTGTCGTTTGTGCGGCGCCCACCGGGGGATCCGCAGGAGTGCTCCCGGGGATCCTTTCCACTCTGATCCTGGATTTCGGACTTTCAAAGGAGAAAGTTCTCGATGCCTTGTGGGCAGCCGGAGCGGTAGGACAGGCCCTGGACAGGGTCAGCACCTTCGCGGCGGAGGTGTGCGGCTGTCAGGTTGAAATCGGGGCCGCTGGAGCCATGGGAGCCGCTGCGGTCGTTGAAGCCGCCGGGGGAACAGCCCGGCAGGCCTGCGATGCGGCTGCAACGGTTTTCCAGAACATCATGGGGTCGGTTTGCGACCTGGTGCAGGGAATTGTTGAAATCCCCTGCCACAGCAGGAATGCCGCTCTCGCATCCATGGCCTTCCTCTGTGCAGACTTGGTTCTGGGCGGGTACGAAAACCCGGTTCCGCTGGAAGAAACCCTGGTCGCCGTAGACAGTGTCGGAAGAATGCTTCCAGAGGAACTCCGATGCACCGCCCGGGGTGGGTTGGCTCTCTGCCCTTCCGCCAGGGCCATGCCCCGCTTGGACGTTGAGAAATAAAAAAAACGGCAGCAGCCCTGGGCCGCTCGGCCGGGCTGCTGCCCTGTTTTATCAGGCCTGCAGGGGCAAACCTTAACGCTCGGCAGTCTGGGCAGCCAAGCCGAAATAATATTTGCGGATGTATCTTTCCTGGACCGCGAAAGACCAGTGAACGTCCCGGATATAATCTGCCGCCCCGTTGAAATCCCCCTTTGCGAGAAATTCGATGATCCGGTCATGCTCTCCGGTCGATTCGACTTCCCATTCCTTCAGGAATCCCTTGCTTCGGGGAAATTCGTAAAGCCTTTCCTTCAGGATCCGGACGGTCCTCAGAAGATCGGTATTTTCCGACAGCTCCAGGTAGGCGTTGTGAAAATCCAGGTTCCTCGAGTAGAACCGCTCAAAGTCGTTCCGCTGGAGAGCGTCTTTCATTTCTTCATTGAACTGACGCATGGCGTCAACATCCTTTTTCCGGAACTTCGATGCGACTTCCACCAGGACGGCCCCCTCGAGCCCCCCTAAAATCTGGTAGATGTTTCGGATTTTTTCCAGCGTCAGGGTGTTCACCTTCACTCCCCTTCGAGGATAGATCGTCACGAATCCTTCCGCTTCAAGCTGGAAGAGTGCATCCCTCAAGGGAGTCTTGCTGATTCCCATTTCGGCGCTGATCGCGTTCAGGTTCAGGAAAGCCCCATGCTCCAGCTTTCCCTCGTTGAGCTGGATCTTGAGATATTCGTAAACTTGCTCTCTCAAGGATTTCAGGTTGAAAAAGCCCTCTTCCATGAAAAGCCCCTCCTCGGTCTATCTTGAAAAGGTCACGATCGTTACTCCGTACCCGCCTTCTCCATGTTCGCCCAACCGGTACTCCTTGACGTAGGAAAGGGTTTTCAGAAGTTCCGTGACTGCCTTCCGCAATGTCCCCGTGCCCCTCCCATGAATGACGGCAACCTGATCGTATCCCGCCCGGTAGGCCTGGTCGAGATACCTTTCCACTTCCGGCAACGCTTCATCGACAGTCATCCCCCGAATCATGATGGATCCCGGGATCCCGACGGGACGGATGGTCTTCACTGAAATCTCCGGCTTTGTTTTGGACAGGGCTTCCCCCGCTTTTTTCAGCCTGTTTATGGGGACCTCCATGCGGAAGGAGCCGGCAACGAGGGTGACCTTTTCCCCGGAAACGCTTTCGACGATTCCCTTGACGGAGGAATCCACCATCTGAACGGTGTCTCCCGGCTGAAGGCGGATCCCTTCCGCCTTCACGGAACGTTTTTCTATGCGTTTTTCTTCCCGGATTTCAGCCTCTTTACGGATCTTTTCCAGATCCCGGCCCTTGGCGTTGATCGCCCGATGTGCCGCTGGGACCGTTTTCGACCTCTCAAGGCTCCTGAGCAGTTCCCTCGCAGCCTCCTGGGCTTCCCTGACAATCTTTCCCGCTTCCCGATCCGCTTCTTTCAATCGATCCTCCTTTGCCGCCTCGAACCGCGAAATCCGGCTTTCGAGGGATTGCCTGGCTGCGATAAGCCGAGCTCTCTCTTCCGCCAGGTTCCGGGCTTCGATTTCAAGGGCGGCGCGTTTTTCCTGAAGCTGACCGATCAATTCTTCGGCAGAAACATCCTCGCCTCGCAGGTTGGCCCTGGCCCGCTCGATCACCGCCGGGGGCATTCCCAGCCTCTCGGCAATGAGAAGCGCGTTGCTTTTCCCGGGTATTCCCATAAGAAGAGCAAACGTCGGTTTCAAGGAAACCGCATCGAATTCCATGCTGGCCGTTTCCACTCCGGGGGTCGTGAGAGCGTAGGTTTTGATGGAATTATGGTGTGTCGTGGCCAGAACGAGTGCTGCCTTCTCCCGGAAGGCCTCAAGCAGGGCAATTCCAAGGGCTGCCCCCTCTTGAGGATCCGTGCCCGACCCCAGTTCGTCAAGGAGCACAAGGGATCCCGGCCCCGTCTCCGCCAGGATCGAAACGATGTTTTTCACATGGGCGCTAAAGGTTGAGAGGTTCTGTTCAATGCTTTGCTCGTCGCCCACATCCACGTGCACGGAATCGATTTCGCCCACGACCGATCCCTCGCTTGCCGAGATCGGCAACCCCATCCAGGAAAGAATGACAGCAACCCCAACGGTCTTCAGGGCCACCGTCTTGCCCCCCGTGTTGGGCCCGGTCACCACAAGAACACGAAAGTCATCCCCGCAGGCGATGTCGATTGGCACTGCTTTTTCGCCCAGTAGCGGGTGAACAAGCCCGTGAAAGCGAAAACCCGGAGAAAGGGAAATTTCGGGTAAATGCCAGCCACCCTTTTCAACCATTTCAGCTTCGGCACAAACCAGGTCCAGGCTGCCAAGGGCCGATTCGGCCTCGGCGATCGCCGTTTCCCGTTCCAGGAGCTTCAGGGTCATCCTTCGAAGGATACGAAAAACCTCCTGCCGCTCCTCCTCCACTGCGGCCGAAAGCCGGTTGTTCAGGGCAGCCAGACGGTACGGTTCCACGTAGAAGGAATTTCCCGAACCGCTTCGGTCGATGGCGATCCCGGGATAGGAGGAGATGTTTTCGGCCCTGACGAGAACCACAAATCGACCGTTTCGGAAGCTCAGGACCCGGTCCTGTAGCAGGTTCGAGGTTGCGGGATCGTTCAGAAGAGCCTGCCCTGTTTTTCTCGTCGTCGCTTTCAAGGATTCGATGCGGTTCCGGATTTCTCTCAGTTGCGGGGTAGCGTGATCGTAAAGGGATCCTTCCTCATCCAGGACGTCGAGCAAGGCAAGTTCCGCTGAAAAATCCCGGATTCTCCTCCCGATCTGCTCCAATTCGGTGAAACGTTCCTGGACGCGGCGAATTTCATTTTTCACTTCCGTGGCGAGCGCAAGCAGGTTCCGGACATGGACGAGATCTTCCCCGGACATCAGGGCGCTGGACTTCGCCTCTTCAAGGAGGGCTGTTACCGGAACAATCCTTGAATCCCAGGGGAAGTCCCCCTCGATCTCCCGGTAACGGAGGACATTTCGAAGGAGCGCCTGGCGAAGATCCAGTTGTTTTCGGTCTTGCGCCGGGAGAATCCCGTGCAGGATTTTGATTCCCAGCTCACTCCGGCAGTGTTTCCCGATGATCTGGAGGATTTTCCGGAGCTCGAGGGCGTTTTCGGTAAACCGGTTTAAGGGTTTCATGGTCTTGGTTTCGACGGAATGGCAAGGAACCCCTTCATCTCGAGGATCTTCCATTCTGCAAGGACTTTCTCTGTTTCCGGCCAAGCCCGGGCCGCAACCTTCAACAGGCGGCTTTCCTCCATCCACTGCGGCGGGGTTTCGCTGAAGCTGAGATGGGAGAAACCGAATAAGAAAAGAATCAGGAGCGCAGCCTTCAATCCGCCCGCAAGGGCTCCCAGGAATCGGTCCAGCCCCCCAAGGCGGGCGGCCTTCAACCCCTTTCGAGTCAGCCTGCAAATCCAGGTGGCGGTAAGATTACAAACACAAAACAGAAGAACGCCGGACAAAACGGTTAAAAACCCCTCGGAAATCCGAGGGGTCCAAGACACTGCAAGAAAGGAATGGGCAAGGGCACTGCTCCATTTGAAAGCGATCAGGAGACCTGCCAGAATCCCCAGCAGGGAAAACACTTCCCCGGAGAACCCGATCCAGAATCCCTTTCCGATCCAGAAAACCGAAATTGCCCCCAAGATCAAGTCTATCGCCGAAAATTGCGCCATGTGAAGATTCCCTCAAACTCCCCTTCCAAGTCTCACTGAAAACCCTGTCTGCCGGGCGCTGCTTTTGGCAAACGGGATCTTCCCGCCGCCGCGGAACGACCGTTTCTATCTCAAGACATACCCCTTTGCCGACAGGTTCAGCCGAAGCTGTTCATGGACCGCATCCACCTCTTCGTCCCTGAGTGTCCGGGCCGGATCTCCGTAAGCCAGAGAAAAGGCGAGGCTTCTCGTTCCCTCGGGAATTCCGGGCCCTTGATACACATCAAAAAGGACCAGCTCGCGCAACAGCGTTCCTCCAAGTCGGCGAAGATCCTCCTCGACCGACGCGGCGGGCCTGTTCACCGGCGCAATCAGGGAAATATCCCTATACACGGCCGGATAGCGAACCACCTGGCCGAAGCGGAACCCTTTTTCCGGCAAAAGAGATTCGATCTCCAGCTCAAAGGCGAAAACCGGACCCGGGATCTCCAGTTCCCGTAAGATTCCAGGCTTGATGCTGGTCAAGTATCCGCATGGCTTCCCCTCCAGGCTCACCTGAGCCGTCTGCCCGGCATGTCCGAACGGTTCATGTCCCGTAGAGAAACCGGGGATCTGCCCGCGGCTCCCGCAAAGCGCCATCACATCCGCCTTTATGCTGAGAACGTCATCCTTCAGAGAGGTCTCGTGAAGAACCCGCCGCTCCTTTCCGTTCCAGGAGACCCCGGCCATTCTCAAGCTCTCCCGATGGTCCTCCCCTTCTTCTCCAGGCAGGAAGACACGCCCGACCTCAAAAAGCCGAATCGGATCCTTCCACCCCGAACGCAGGTTCGTCTGGAGAGCCTGCAAAAGCCCGGGCAAGAGAGTCGTCCTCATCAGGGACTGTTCCTGGCTGATGGGGTTTGTCAGCCGGAAACCGCGGGATCTGGGATCCGTTTCCGGGATCCGAAGCCATTCCACCCATTTGGGATTAATGAAGCTATAGGTCACAATCTCAAGAAATCCTCTGGACATGGCGGCCACACGAATCTTCCGGTGCGCCTCCACTTCCTCCCCCACTCTGCCAGTCCCATGAAGAAGGGGAGGAATCCGTGAGGGGACCGATTCGTACCCCCTCAAGCGGCCGACTTCTTCGATCAAGTCCTCCTCGATGGACAGATCGGCCCGGGAGGTCGGGATCTCAAAGACCCGTTTTTCGTCTGTTGCTGAGATTTCCCGCAAATCGAGCTTCTGCAGGATTTTCGAGGCCTGCTCCAGGTCGTCCCAAAGAAGAACCCGGTGCATTTTCCTCCTGGTCAAGGAAATCCTCCGCTTCTCCCAGGATCTCGTCGATACGACACGGACGTTTTCCTCGAGATGATGCTGGGCTGCCTCTTTCAAAAGATACTCGTAGAGACAGGACAGGGTCGGCAAGACCCGGCTGGGATCTACTCCTCGGGAGAACCGGTAGGACGCTTCCGTCCCCATGCCCAGCCTTCGCGCAGTCCGACTGACTCGAAGCGGCTCGAAGAAGGCCGACTCGAAGGCGACGGATTTCGTTTCCGCCGTGATCTCGCTGTTTTCTCCCCCCATGACCCCGGCGAGGGCCACTGGGATGCCTCCGCTGGTGATCAACAGGTCACCTTCTGCAAGCGTGTGATCCTGCCCGTCCAGCGTTCTAAAACGCTCCCCTTCCCTCGCTCCGCGCACCGTGATCTCCCTTGCCGGAAGCCGGTCCAGGTCGAATGCGTGTAGCGGCTGTCCCGTTACCAACATGATGTAGTTCGTCGCATCGACAATATTGTTGATTGACCGGATCCCGGAAAAGGCCAGTCGGATCCGGGTTTCCATCGGGGAGGGCCCGATCTGCACAGAAGGGGCAAACGAAAGGCCATATAAGGGACATCCAGGATCCTCAAGGGTCACTCCTTCCCAGGAAATGGATCCGGGATCTCCGATCCGCGGCAGCTTAAGCTCATGCTTCTCGAGGGTTGACCCCTCGATCACTCCGTAGCATTCCCGGGCAAGCCCCATCAGGCTCAAGAGATCCCCGCGGTTTGGGGTAATCGAGATTTCAAGGATGCAGTCATCGAGGTTCAGGGCTTTGAGTAGATCCTCTCCGGCAGTCAAATGAGCCGGCAATCTCAGGATGCCGAATTCATCAGCGATCCCGGGAAGACCGATCTCCTCTGCCGAAAGCATCATTCCGACGCTGACGACGGAATCGAACGTCCGCTTTCCGAGAACCGTCCCGTCCGCGATCACACTTCCTGGCGCGCCGTAGGGAACGGTATCCCCCTCCCGGAGGTTTCGCGCAGCCGTCACACACTGGGCACGCGGCCCGCCGAGATCAACCTCGGCCACGAAAAGATCGGGGCGTTCGGGATGGATCTGGAGTCTCTCGATCTTTCCGACGACCAACCCTTTCAGGGCGGAACACGGACGTTCGATGTTTTCCACCTCGCAGCCCGTCACGGTTAGCCTCTCGGCAGCCTCTTCGGGAGAAAGCGGGATTTTGCAGAATTCGTTGAGCCACTTCCAGGAGATCCGCATGATTCAGTACCCTCCCCCTGTCAGGAACGATCCATGCCCCTCGAACAGCACCCTCAGGTCGGTCAAGCCGTACTTCAGCATGGCGACCCGATCCGGCCCCATCCCCCAGGCAAAACCATTGTATCGGTCAGGATCAATGCCGCCGTAGCGGAGGACATTGGGATGCGTCATCCCGCAACCAAGGATTTCAAGCCAGCCCGTTCCCTTACAGATTCTGCAGGACGGGTTCCGTCCCGAACAGGCAAAACATTCGACATCCATCTCCAGGGAGGGTTCCGTGAAAGGGAAATAACTGGCCCTGAAACGGCTGTCCAGTGGCCGCCCGAAAATCGCCCCGACGAACGTGTTCAGGCATCCCTTGAGATCGGCTAGGGAAACGTCCTCGTCGATCAGAAGGCCTTCAAGCTGGTGAAACATCGGGGAATGGGTCTGGTCGCTGTCTCTCCGGTAAACCTTGCCCGGGACGATGATCCTCAGCGGGGCCCCCCATCGAAGCATTGCTCTGACTTCCACCGGGCTCGTGTGTGTTCGCAGGAGCCGTCCGTTGTCTAGATAGAACGTGTCCTGCATGTCCCGTGCCGGATGGTGAGGAGGGATATTCAGGGCTTCGAAGTTATGGAAATCATCTTCGATTTCCGGCCCGTAAGCCACGGAAAAGCCCATCCCGACGAAAATATCGATGATTTCATTCATCGTCTGGACAACTGGATGGAAGCCCCCCCACCCCCTTCCCCGGGGAGGAAGGGTCACATCGACGAAGTCCGTGGCCTCCCTGGCCTCATCTTCCTCTCGCGCGATCAAAAGGGCCCTAGCGTCAAGGGCGGCCTCAATTTCCTGGCGCAACTGGTTCAGGGCCTGCCCCGCGGCGGGCCGCTTCTCCGGAGGCAAATTCCCTAGAGAGCGAAGCATCTGGGTCAACTCGCCCTTTTTCCCGAGGTATCGAACCCGTAAAGCCTGCAGGGATTCGCTGTTCCCAGCGGAACCCAGTTCTTGCATCATCTTTTCACGGATGTTTTCGATTTTTGCATGAATCGTGTCCAATTTGGAATCCCTCCCGCTTTCCCGGCAACGCCTTCCGTTTGTCGCGGAAACTGGCCGTCCCCCGTTTTGATGCCCGACGCCATTTCCCTTCAAGCGCCCCTTCATCCATGGCAATTCTAAAAGAGTATATCGAAAAAGACCAAGCGTTGCCCGCAGAAAAACCAAGGCCTCCGAAAGATCATAGGGTTCCTGCGCCGTTTTGCGCGGGAACCCTATGATCCTTCGCATCCTGAAAGGAAGAAAGCTGGGGACTAACGGGCCAGCGCTTCCCTGGATTTTTCGACCAGCTTGACGAAAGCGGGCATGTCGTTGACGGCCATATCCGCAAGGATCTTCCTGTTCAGCTCAATCCCCGACAATTTCAATCCGTGCATGAAGCTGCTGTAGGACATGCCATTCATCCGGGCCGCCGCATTGACGCGGATAATCCACAGCTTCCGGTATTCCCGCTTTTTTGCCTTCCGATCCCGGAAAGCGTTTGTCATTGATCGGAGGAACGCCTCGCGTGCACGCCGGTAGACGTTCTTTTTTCTTCCCCAGTAGCCCCTGGTGATGCTGAAGAGTTTTTTCCGCTTGCTGTTACTGGCGCTTCCGCCCTTTACCCTTGCCATGGGAGATCACTCCTCTTTCGGTTTCTGGAACGACGGGTCAGACTTAACGGCTAACCAGAAGGACTTTCACGCGATCCTCGATCGCCCCTGAAAGGTAGCCCTTCCTGCGCAAGGTACGCGTCCTCTTGGAATTTTTCGATTCCAGGATATGCCTTCTTCCGCCCTTCTGGTACGCCACCTTCCCCGTTCCGGTCGTGCGGAAACGCTTCTTGGCCCCCGAATGCGTCTTCATCTTGGGCATCTGAACAAGTCCCTCCTTGTATGATTCGAAACAGCGCTTTGTCAGCCCCCCAGGTTCGGGGAGCTATTCGCGGTTTTCTCCTTCTTCGGCCAGCTTCGAGCCCTCCGCTTTGGATGCTGGCTTTTTCGTGGAGGGCACGGGGGCAACCATCATTCTCATGTAACGGCCCTCCATGCGCGGTTCCATCTCCACCTTGCCGTATTCGGCCACGTCCTTTTCGACTTTCTCGAGAACCGCCTTTCCCCTGTCGAGAAACGCCATTTCCCGCCCTCGGAAAAAGACGGAAACCTTCACTCTGTGCCCGCTCTCCAGAAAACCCCGGATAGCCCGAACTTTAAAGTTGTAATCGTGCTCGTCGATCTTGGGCCTCATCTTCATCTCTTTGACGGTCTGAACCTTTTGTTTTTTCCGAGCGTCCTTGTCTCGTTTCTGAATCTGGTACTTGTACTTCCCGTAGTCCATGATTCGACAGACCGGGGGAGTGGCCTGCGGAGCAACTTCAACCAGGTCCAGCAGACGCTCTTCAGCCAGTTTCAGGGCTTCTCTCGTTGGGACCACCCCCACCTTGACGCCCTGATCATCAATGAGAAGGACCTCCTGAGCCCTGATCTCCTCGTTCACGTTGGGTTCATCCGGTTTTGTAGCTATAGCTCATCACCTCCAGCTAAAAATAAAAGGGACCGCCTTTTCGAGCGGCCCCCTAATACCTGATCCACTTGCGATTGAACCCGCACTTGAATCGGCTTGAAACCCGACAACAGCCGTTTTGGCGTCTTCAGGTGAGAGGTGGGCCCTCTTCTTCTCTCAAGCGTACCGGCGGAATATACCACAGTTTGCTAGATTCCACAAGCCTTTCAGTGCCGGGGGTCAAACTCCAAATCCAGTTTTTCCTTGAAAGCCTCAAGAGTCATCGTTCCCAAGTCTCCCAGCGAACGATCCCGGACCGACAGGGTTTTCTCCGCCATCTCCCTTTCGCCGAGAACCACCATGTAGGGGACCTTTTGAACCTGTGCATCCCGGATTTTCTTTCCGAGCTTCTCATCCCTCAGGTCGATCTCGACGCGCACACCCCAGGCTTTTACCCTGGCCTCCATCTCTTTTGCGTATTCTTCCAGCTCGGGTTTCACGGGGATCACCTTCACCTGAACCGGGGCAATCCAGTAGGGAAAGGCTCCCGCAAAATGCTCGATCAGAATTCCAAGAAACCGCTCAAGGCTTCCAAAGACGGTTCGATGAAGCATGACCGGCCGGTGCTGCCCCCCGTCTGCCCCAACGTAGGTGATGTCGAAGCGCTCGGGCATCTGGAAATCCAGCTGGATGGTCCCGCACTGCCAGGTCCTTCCGATGCAGTCCTCCAGGTGGAAATCGATCTTGGGACCGTAAAAGGCCCCGTCTCCAGGATTCACGCGGTACGGGACTCCGCTTTCCTTCAATGCCTCTTCAAGGGCGGTTTCTGCCCTTTCCCACATCTCGAGGCTGCCCATGGCCTTTTCCGGGCGCGTCGACAACTCCACGTGATAATTGAATCCGAACACATCTCGATAGATGTAGCGGGTCAGGTCCATGATCCCGAGAATCTCTTGCTTGATCTGGGCCGGGGTAACGTAGAGATGCGCGTCATCCTGGGTGAAGCATCGCACCCTCATCAGGCCGTGAAGGACCCCGGACCGTTCATGGCGGTGGACGATCCCGAGTTCCGCCATCCGCAGCGGCAAATCCCGGTAGCTTTTCAGCGAGCTCTTGTAGACCAGAAGACCGCCCGGACAGTTCATCGGTTTGATCGCGTAGGGCTTCTCGTCGATTTCCGTGAAGTACATGTTCTCCTTGTAATGGTCCCAATGGCCCGAGCGGACCCAAAGGTCCTTATCGAGGATCAGGGGGGTCCGGATCTCGGAGTATCCTCGCCGGACATGCTCCCGTCTCCAAAAATCAACCAGGGTATTCAAAATCACCATGCCCTTGGGGTGAAAACAGGGAAATCCCGGCCCCTCCGGCTGGATGCTGAACAGGTCCAGTTCCTTTCCAAGCTTGCGGTGATCCCTTCGGCGGGCCTCCTCCATTTTCTTGATGTGAGCCTCTAAAGCTTCCCTGTCGGCGAAAGCCGTTCCGTAAATTCTCGTGAGCATGCGATTCTTCTCATCGCCTCGCCAATAGGCCCCCGCGACCGAGAGAAGTTTCGTGTGCCGGAGGAAAGATGTGTCCGGCACGTGGGGACCTCGGCACATGTCCTCGAAATCCCCCTGTCGATAAACGGAAACGGTTTCATCCGGGATATCCGCGAGAAGCTCCGCCTTGTAGACTTCCCCCGCGGCCCTGTATTTTTCCATCAGTTTCTCCCGGGGGATCTCAAGCCGCTCCACCGGGAGGGCTTCCCGTGCAAGCCGCTTCATCTCTTCCTCGATTTTGGGCAGGTCTTCTTCCGAAACCGGAACCGGAAGCTCGAAATCGTAGTAAAATCCGTCCTTGATCGAGGGCCCGATCGCGACTTTCGTCCCTGGATACAGGTGCAGAACGGCCTGCGCCATGAGGTGAGAGGCGGAATGACGCAGGATTTCCAGTCCCGTTTCGCTCTCCGCCAGGATCGGTTCCACGGTGGCATCAAAATCGAGGACGGCCTTCAGGTCCGTCGGCTTCCCGTTCACGAAGGCAGCCACAGCGCCCCGGTGGATCCCCCATTCCTTCAAAATCTCCCAAGCGCTTCGATGATCTGTATCCAGGACTTGCCCTTCCTTCCCCGTAAACTGCGGCATCGAAAATCCCCCCGGTCCGTCTTGATCTTTTGAGCCATTCTACCCCTGCTTCTTGTTTTCGGACAACTCGGCCCGATCTGCATTGTTTCATTTGACTGTTAATTTAAGTTTTTTTGTTCAGGCTATGTCCTTGGCATTTCTTCTATCCTGCCTTTATAATCAACTGTGTTGAACTGGGGGTCTGTTTGTTTTTGTATATTTTATCCAGGTTTACATTTCAGGAGGGGGGATGCCATGGAGCAGGTTGAAACAGGATCGCTGTTGCCATAGCACCTGACTACCACCCGATGAAATGAAAAAGGAGGGCACGTTGTATGACCGAGAACACGAACGAGCAGTGGTCAAGCCGTTGGGGTCTCGTTTTCGCAGCAATGGGAATGGCCATTGGAACGGGCAACATCTGGCGGTTCCCTCGGGTTGCCGCCACGAACGGCGGGGGGGCTTTCTATATCGCGTATTTCCTGGCCCTTTTCCTCTGGGCCATCCCGCTCCTTGCGGCGGAAGGCGTCTGGGGGAAGGTCTCCCGGATGGGCGTCATCGGTTCGTTCAAAGAGATGCTCGGCAAGAAATGGACCTGGGTCGGGGCCCTTGTCGCCTGGATTTCCCTGGCCATCGCCTTTTACTATGCGGTCGTCATCGGCTGGTGCTTCCGCTATTTCCTGTACGCCGCAACCGGGGTGCTCAAACCCGGACTGGACTCGAAGGCGCTATGGGATGCTTTCATCAACAATCCCACGCAGGGCGCTCTTTTCTTCATTATCGCCCTGCTCGTCAGCATACTCATCGTTTCCAGGGGGATCCAGAACGGGTTGGAGAAGGCCAACAAGATCATGATCCCCTCGATTTTCGTCCTGCTGATCTTCCTCGCAATCCGGGCCCAGTTCCTGCCCGGGGCCTGGAAAGGGCTGGAATACCTCTTCACGATCCGCATGGAAGATGTCCTGAAGGGGAAAACCTACCTGGAAGCGTTCACCCAGGTCGCCTGGTCCACCGGGGCAGGCTGGGGGCTCTTCCTCACCTACTTCGTTTACGCCAAGAAAGATGAAGACATCCTCCTGAACTCCGCGACGACCGCCTTTGCGGACACGGCTGCGGCTTCTCTCGCGGGGCTTTGCGTCATCCCGACCATTTTCGCCATCGCCCCCGACCCGATGGCCGCCGTCAAGTCCGGCAACAACGGCCTCGCGTTCATCCACCTGACGAACCTCTTCACCCAGATCCCGGGCGGCGTCATCATGGCCCTGGCCTTCTTCGCGGCCCTGATCATGGCGGCCCTGAGCTCGGAGATCTCGATGATCCAGCTCGGCGTCCGCCTTCTGGAGGACGCTGGCTGGGGAACAAAGAAGGCGACGTGGGCGATCGGCGCGGCCTGCCTCGTCTGCGGGCTGCCCTCCGCCATGTTCAACTGGTTCTTCGAGAACCAGGACTGGGTGTGGGGCGTGGGGCTGCTGCTTTCAGGGCTTCTCTTCTCCATCGGCGCGATGAAGATCGGGGTCCGCAAGATCTGGGTCGAATACATCGAGCCCTGCTCGGACATCAAGCATTACTGGATGTGGTGGCTGGTCTGCCTCTTCCCGGTGTGGTTCGTCATCATCTTCGGCTGGTGGACCATGCAGGCCATTTCCTGGTACCCCGGCGAGTGGTACAAGTGGCTTCCGATCTCCAAGTACACCTACACCGTGGGGACGATGTACTACCAGTGGATCATCGCTGCCGTCGTGTTCTTCTTCCTGAACAACTGGCTGGCAGAAAAGACCACTCACAAGCTGGAAGCGAAGTACTAGCTTCCGCGGCTTGAAAAGGAGGGCATGGAAATGTGGCCTGTGACGATGACGATCATCCTGGTTTGCGTCTTCGGCGGCTTCATCTGGTGTTTGAAGGCCGCCATGAACGCTGAGACGAAGAAAGGGCACTAGTCGTTCCGAAGTCAGAAGCAGAGGGCAAAAACAACTGGGAGCGGCCCCGAAGGCCGCTCCCAGTTGTTCGTCTTTTTTACTTTGAGCCCGTGCTGCCGAACCCGCCCTGTTCCCTTTCCGTCGAAGAGAGGGTATCGACTTCTTCCAGTTCCGCCCTGGCGACCGGACAAAAGACCATCTGGGCGATTCGATCACCGGGTTCAACCCGGAAAGGAGCTTTTCCAAGGTTCATCAGGATGACCCGCACTTCCCCTCGATAATCGCTGTCGATGGTACCCGGACTATTCAGGACCATCACCCCCCGGTTCAAGGCAAGGCCGCTCCGGGACCGCACCTGGGCCTCGTAGCCTTCCGGAATCTCCAGATGGAGACCGGTCCCGAGGACCGCCCAGGTCCCAGGTTCGATCAGGGCTGCTTCCGCCGAACGAAGATCCACCCCCGAAGAGCCTGAAGTCGCGTACTGGGGCAGCGGAATCTGCTTCGCGTTTTCTCCCCGTTTCACTTTCACTCTAATGTCGCTCAACGGGACCCCTCCCGCGGTCTCTTGGCCCGCTTCCTCTCCTGTCATGCCTCTCCCCACCGGGACGCCGGTCCCGGGTTTCTCCCTCCCCGCGCCTAGGCCGTTCCGATCCTGCCGCAGCGCTCGCCTGAGCAATGCGCTCTTCCCGGGCAAGCTCTAGGGCGTAGGCTTCGGGGTACAGCTCGGCAAGGCGGTGCTCAGCAGCCTTCTCCAGCAGGCGTCGCCGTGTCAGGTTCACCCGGTTCATGTCGTCGATCTCCTTGACCATCACAAGGACCATGTCTCCAGGCTTCACGGCGTCCTCCAGCTTCGGAACATGATGTGTGCTGATTTCGCTGACGTGAAGCAATCCTTCCTTGCCGGGAAGGACTTCGACAAAGGCCCCGAAGCTCAGCAGCCGAGTCACCTTTCCGTAGAAGATCTCCCCCGGTTCTGCATCCCGGGTCAGATCCCGAATGATCTGCAAGGCTTTCTTCGCGGACTCCTCGTTGGTCGCCGCGATGAAAATCCTGCCGTCATCCTCGACGTTCATCTTTACGCCCGTGTCGGCGCAGATACCACGGATCACCTTGCCCCCGGGGCCAATGACGTCCCGGATGGAATCCACGGGAACACTTGTGGTATACATTCGGGGGGCGTACGGGGAGAGATCCTTCTTGGGCTCCCGGATCACTTTGGCCATTTCCCCGAGAATGTGCAAACGCCCTTCACGGGCTTGTCCCAGGGCTTTTTCCAGGATTTCCCGCGTGATTCCGCCCGCCTTGTTGTCCATCTGCAGGGCGGTAATCCCCACCTCGGTGCCGGTAACCTTGAAATCCATGTCCCCGTAGTGATCTTCCAACCCCTGGATGTCCGTGAGGATTTCTACCTTTTCGCCTTCCTTGATCAACCCCATCGCCACGCCGGCGACCGGCCTTTTGATCGGGACCCCGGCATCCATCAAGGCCAGGCTGGCGCCGCAGACGGAGGCCATCGAACTTGAGCCGTTCGACTCGAGGATGTCCGAAACCACTCGGACGATGTAGGGGAACTCTTCCTCGGACGGCATCAGATGTCGAACCGCTCTTTCAGCAAGGGCTCCATGACCGATCTCGCGCCTTCCGGGCCCCCTCATCGGCCGGACCTCTCCAACGGAGAAAGGCGGGAAATTATAATGGAGCATGAACCGTTTGGAGGGCTCGTCGATCTTCAGGCCGTCGAGGACCTGCTCATCCTCCCCCATCATTCCTAGGGTGGTCGTCACCAGGGCCTGAGTTTCACCGCGCGTGAAAAGGGCCGATCCATGCGTTCTCGGCAGAACTCCCACTTCGCAGGAAATGGGCCGAACCTGGTCCATGGTCCTTCCGTCGGCACGCCGGCGTTCATCGACCGTCATGGAACGCATTGCCTTCTTGACCAGTTCTTCCACAACCTCACCGATGTATCGGGAAGAATCGGGGAACTCCCCCTCAAGCGTCTCAACGGCCTTCTGCTTGATCAGGGCGATTTTCTCGTTTCGTTGCCCTTTCGCATGAATTCCGACCGCTTCGTAAATCTCCCCGTAATAATTCTTCCGGATGGCCTCGTCGAGCGCTTCGATCCTGACGGGGGGCGGAATTTCCACCTTCGGTTTTCCGGCTTTCTCCCTGACTTCGAGCTGGAAACGGACAAGCCGCTTGATCTCTTCATGGCCAAACTCCAGGGCATCCACCATCAACGATTCCGGGACTTCTTTCGCACCAGCCTCCACCATGGTGATCCCGCCCATGTGCCCGGCCAAAACCAGGTCCAGGGTGCTCAGAGGGAGTTCTTCCTCCGTGGGGTTCACGACGAATTTTCCATCGATGCAGCCGACACGGAGCGCCGCAACAGGTCCATTCCACGGGATTTCGGAAAGAGTCAGGGCCATCGAGGCCGCATTGATCGCCTGAATATTCGGGGGATTGACCTGGTCAACGGAAAGGACAGTGGCAACCACGTGCACGTCGTTCCTCATATGCTCCGGGAAAAGAGAGCGGATGGAGCGGTCGATGATCCGGGCGCTAAGGATTGCCGTTTCGGAAGGCCTTCCTTCCCGCTTGATAAATCCTCCCGGGATCTTTCCCGCCGAGTAGAATCGTTCTTCAAAATCGACGAGGAGCGGGAAAAAATCCAACCCTTCCCGCGGCTTCTCCGTCATACAGGCGGTGACGAGCAGGACCGTCTCCCCATAAGTGACCTGGACCGCACCGCTGGCCTGTTTTGCGAGCCTGCCGGTTTCGAAAGACAGGGCCCTTCCTCCCACTTCGATTGAAAATGTTTGAACCATAATCTTTTGAGCCTCCTTGACTCTTTCTATATTTTTCGTCCTGAAGAGCATACCATACGATGATAAAAAAAGGCGAGGACGGTCGTCCCGTCCCCGCCTCACGACTTCCGCGTTCCTTAGTGCCGCAGACCCAGCCGCTGGATCAGTGTCTGGTAACGGTTGAAATCCCTTGTTTTCAGGTAGTTCAACAACTTCCTCCTCTGCCCCACCATCATGAGGAGGCCTCTGCGGGAATGGAAATCTTTCTTGTGAGTTTTCAGATGCTCCGTCAGGCTGCGAATCCTGTGCGTCAGGATCGCAACCTGAACCTCCGGAGAGCCGGTATCAGCCCCGTGAACCTTGAACTCCTCGATGATCCGCTGTTTTTCCTCACGTTCGATCATTTCGACACCCCGATTCAAACAAATCCCAAGCCCCAGAACGAGGTCCGAATCCTCGATCCGAGTACCGGGTCGAAAGGTATTCTACCATCACGACACAGATTGTGCAAAAAACGCAGATTTCCCTCTCGACAACTTTTCTTTCCTGTGTTTTAATAGAATGAAAATCCCGATTTCATTAGAATTGAGAGGGGGATCCCGATGAAATTGCTAATTATCGAAGACAACAAGGAACTGGTGGAAGTCCTTTCCGAAGGTTTTTCGGAAAACGGCTTTACTGTCGACTTCACCTATGACGGTCAGGACGGCCTGAAAAAAGCCCGTGCGGGTGACCATGATTGTATCATCCTCGACCTGATGCTGCCAAAGCTCAGCGGCCTTGAAATCATTTCAGCGTTGAGGGAAGAAGGAAAAAAGGTTCCCGTGATCATGCTCACCGCACGGGATTCGATCGAGGATCGCGTCACGGGGCTTGAACAGGGGGCTGACGACTATCTCATTAAGCCGTTCGATTTCCGGGAATTGCTCGCCAGGGTGAATGCCCTGATCCGGAGGGTTTCCGAGCCCAAACCGGCCCTGCTTCGCTGCGGTCCGCTCACGCTCGACCCATTGGCAAGGGAGTGCCGTGTCGGGGAAGAGACGGTCCCCCTGAGAAGGAGGGAATTCGATATCCTGGAACTCCTCATGAGGCACGAAAACCAGGTCTTCACTCGAGACAAGATCATCTCGAACGTCTGGCAGGAAGAATACGAAGGAACCAGCAACGTGGTGGACGTCCACGTGAAATACCTTCGCGACAAGCTTCGCCCCTTTGGCCTGGACCTCATGGTAGTTACCGTCCGCGGAGTCGGATACAAAGTCGTCTGCCCCGATCAGGCCTGAGGGAGCGCGATTGGGGAAAAATACCCATGGCTGAGGAGCGGACCAGAGAAACCCAATCCAGAGAGGAGACAGCCGAGCAGGAGACTCTTCGTGCCCTGGCGGAGTATTTTGAGGATCTCAACCTGGATCGTCCTGGTCCGTTACCGCCACTCCCCGGGAAAAAAGAGGACCGTGACAGGCTTGAGGCCGCCTTAGCTTCCTTCTCGGAACGGTTCAGGCAGGCGATCGGGAACTTGCGGCGCTACACCTCGAACGTGAGCCATGAACTGCTCAATCCCTTGAGCGTGATCCGCAGCAAGGCAGAGGTTACCCTGCTGCGCCCGAGACCCACCGAGTATTACGAGAAAAAACTCGCTGAAATCATCGATCATGTTTCCTCCATGAGGAACATGATCGAATCCCTTCTCGAGCTTTCCCGGCTTGATCTCGCAGAAAAGCCCCTGAAACTCGAGAGGGTGGATCTGATGCACATCGCGGATGTGGCCTGTCAGAACCTCGCCCCGATATTCAACCGTAGGGGACAGGAAGTCCTCAAAGAGGTCAAACCCGCTTCGCTGCTCGGGCGAGAACCGCTCCTCCTCACCCTCGCCTGCAACCTCCTCGACAACGCCAGCAAATATTCCCCTCCCGGGGGACGCCTGGGAATCCGGACCTATCCCGAGGATTCCGCGGCAGAATCCGTGCTTGAAGTGTGGGATACAGGACCTGGCATGTCCCAGGAAGAGATCCGCCAATGTTTCGAACTCTTCTGGAGGGCCGATGGTTCAAGGCATTTGCCGGGATACGGGATCGGTCTGCCGCTCGTTTACAGGATCGCCCAGATCCACAACGGAAGGATCGAAGTGCATTCAAAGGCGGGGGAAGGGTTGCTGTTTCGGATTCGCTTCCCTTCAGCCTGAAGAGTGGGGGGCCGCCGGCAACAGGCCGGTGGCCCCTCCGCTTGCTTTTGTTTTTGCCTTCAGCGGGCTTTCAGGGGCACGAAAGTCGTCCTCCCCTCTCTCCAGACAAGAAGGACGAGGTTTTTCCCGCTCACCTGGCTCATTGCCCTTTCCCAGGAAACGAGGTCACGAACAACCCTTCCGTTGACCCCCTGGATGACATCCCCGGGCTGAAGCCCCGCTTTTTGGGCAGGGGATCCGTCCTCGACACCAAGGACCACAACGCCCTGAATGGCCGGCAGATCAAACCTCTGCCTGTTTTTCAGGTCCACGTTACCCAGCTGGAGGCCAAGGCGGTTTCCGATCCTTCCTTGTTGCTGGCCGCCAAGGCTTCGCTCGCTCGGCATTTCTTCCAGTTTCGCCGTCAGACTGAGGGGTTTCCCATCCCTCACGATTTCAAGCTTGAGGCTGTCTCCAGCCGCCTGTTTCCGAACGGCATTGGACAAATCGTCCGGGGATTTGACGGGCACACTCCCTGCTTTCCTGATAATGTCCCCCCGCTGAACGCCCGCCTTTTCCGCGGGAGAATCCGGGACCACGTCGCTGACAAGGGCCCCGTCGGAGGATTTCAGTCCAAAAGCCTCGACGATATCCGGCGTGATCGGCTGCATGTAGACCCCAAGCCAGGCCCTCTTCACCCTGCCGTACCGGACAAGATCGTTCATAACCTGCTTGGCGACGTTGATCGGGATCGCAAAGCCGATTCCCTGTGCGTAAGGGACGATTGCCGTGTTGATCCCGATGACCTGGTTGTCCAGGTTGATCAGCGGACCTCCGCTGTTACCGGGGTTGATGGCTGCATCGGTTTGGAAAAAACCGTCAAAATTGAGCCTTTCGAGCCGAATGCTTCTGTTTTTGGCAGAGATGACCCCGACGGTCACGGTGTGCTCAAGACCAAAGGGGTTCCCGATCGCGACGACCCATTCCCCCACCTGCGTCCGGTCCGAATCGCCCATCTTCAAAACCGGAAGGTTGGAAGCCTTGATCCGGATCACGGCCAGGTCATAGGTCGGGTCCTTGCCGACGATTTCTGCATCAAAGCGTCTTCCGTCCGCCAGGGTTACCGTCACCGAGTCGGCCCCGTCAACAACGTGGTTGTTCGTCAAGATCATCCCGTCCGGGCTCACGATGAAACCGGAACCCTTCCCTTCCATTGGCACCACCCTGGAAAACAGGTCCATCTGGTCTCCGAAAAACTGCCTGAGGATCGGATCGTCCCCGAAGGGCGAAAAAGAGCGCCTGACCAGCGTTTTCGTGTCAATGTTCACCACGGCGGGTGAAGACTTGCTGGCAATCGCCGCAACGGGATTTCCACTGAAGACATCCTGCGAAACGGCCGGAGTCACGACGGGTTTAATGGATTGGGGCGCCGTGTAGACAATGCCGATGAACAGGAGTGCTATGCCCAAGACCAAACCGATTTTTCTGATTCGTTCCATAGGGATTCACCTCTCCTTTCCGGTTCGTGGCTCCATTTTAGCGAAGCAGGTTGCGTTAGGGATCGGTTTTTTTACTGAAACGATGCGGGGCCTCCCGAATGAGAGGCCCCGCATCGTTTCAGCTCGACCTATTTTTCTGCCTTGAACCTGGCCTGGGCCATATGACGACTCGCCGCTGCGGCTCGTCCCCCACCGAGCGGGTATCGACCTCCGGGGTGTCTTTGAGGGCGAGATGGACAACCCGCCTCTCCCAGCTCGTCATGGGCTCCATCGTCACCGGGCGCCGGCGCCTGATGGCCTCTCTTGCGGAGGCAAGGGCCATTCGTTTCAGGTTTTCCTCGCGCCTCTCCCTGTACCCGTCACTGTCGAGCCGGATCGGCCGGGACGGCCCTCCTTCGCAGAAAATCAGGTTCAGCAAGTACTCCAGCGCTTTCAGCGTTTCGCCGTACTTGCCAATGACGATCCCTGCGTCTGTCCCCGTGATGTTCAGCAATCCCTCCTCGCCCAGGCGGATCTCAACATCCATCCCCATTTGCTCCAGGATTCCGGAGAGAATGCGTTTCGCTTTCAGAATTTCCAGGTCTCCGGAAGGGAACAGCTCTACCCTGGTTTTCCGTGCAAAAAAGCCGAGAAACCGCTTCCCCTCCTCGAGGATCCGCACCTGCACATCCTCGGGCAGGATCTTCCAGTTCCGGGCAGCATCAAGTACGGCATTTTCGATCGAATCCGTTTCGACAACCAGAGGTTCGGTCCGTTCCATTTTTTCTTTCCTTTCCGTCTTTCGGGAAATCGATCACGAATCCCCGTCCCGAGTGGGCTTGTTCTTGAACAGAACCGGTTTTTTCTCCATTTCGAGCTCGGTGACCTTCACGACTCGCCACTGCTGGACAACGCTCAACAGCGAGGAAACTCCCCAGTAGAGCAGGACCCCTCCCGGCAGGTTCAGGCAGATGAAAGTCAAAAAAACAGGCATGAACCAGTTCATGAAGGCCATTTGCGGGTTGTTGGAGGCGGAAAGTTTCTGCTGGAACCAGGTCAGAAATCCAATGGACACGAGAAGGATCAGGTTGGGGCCGTACGTCCCCACATTCAGCAGCCCGGAGGGGTTTGCTGCGATCCCGGTCAGAAGCGCCGTGATGCCGGTCGTCTGTCCCGTTAACCCGACAGCCTTGCCCATCGTGGAGAGAACGGATTCCTCAAGTCCCACTCCCAGGAACGACACTCCCCCAAACTTGAAGTTCGTGAGAACCCTGAAAAGCAAGATCAAAATGGGCAATTGCACAAGGAGAGGCAGGCAACCCGCCGCCGGGTTCACCTGGTTTTCCTTATAAAGTTTCATCGTTTCTTCGTTCAGTTTCTGCTTGTCGTGCCCGTACTTCTCCTGCAGGGTTTTGATTCTTGGCTGGATCTTCTGCATTTTCTGCATGCTGACCAGCTGTTTCTGGTTCAGGGGATGAAGGACAACCCTGACGAGGATCGTGAGCAGGATGATTGCGATTCCGTAGGAATGGGTCATCCCGTAAAACAGGTTCAAGATCTTCAGCAGCAGTTCGCCTGCCTGGTTCCACAAAGTACCCAAACGGTTCACCGTCCCTCTGGTTCAGTCTTCGAATTCTTTGGCGCGCTTTTCCTTTTCCAGGTCGGGAACGGGATCGTAGCCCCCCGCACACCATGGACCACATCGAAGAATGCGGCGGATTCCAAGGTAGACCCCGCGCAGGAAACCATAGCGTTCGATGGCCTCAAACGCATAGGCCGAACAGGTCGGTAAAAAACGGCAGTTTCTCCCCAGCAGGGGAGAGAGGAAACGCTGGTAAAACCGGATCAGGCTAAGCGCCAGCGCCGCCGGCACCGATCTCTTCATCGCTCGTTTTGCCGTTCGGCGGGAAGCGGGTGGGAAATCCCGGGCGCAACAGTCCCTCCCTCTCCAGGAGGCGGACGAGATCCTCGTAGATTTCCCCCGCTCCCGCGCAAAGTCCTGCGGATCTCAGCATGGCAACGATCCAGATTCCTTCTTTCAGCCAAGGCCGGCAGCATCGGAAGGCTTCGCGAAGAATTCTCCTTCCGCGATTGCGGATGACGGAAGACCCCTGCCGCTTGCCTACAGCCGCCCCCAATCGAGGAGGCCCCTCACCCGCGTCCAGAAACAGCAACCGCACCAGCTCTCCTTTGACGCGTCGGCCGGTGCGGAAGACCCGATCAAATTCCCATCCTTTTTTCAACCGAAAGTCGGCTGGGAACCCGAAAAGACGATCCATCTAGACTGCGAGGCGCTTGCGCCCCTTGCGTCTCCTGTTGCGGATGACGCGGCGCCCAGTCGGAGAACTGGAACGCACGAGAAAACCCATTGTCCGCTTACGGCGCGTTTTATGGGGTTGAAAAGTCCGCTTCATTGACGACACCCCCTTGCTATGGAAAAATCTTAAAAAGATTAAATAGGCTTGTTTGGCAGCCTTGATACTATAACACAGGCTGCGGAAGGCTATCAAGGAGTCTGAACCAGGCGGACTTTTTTGATCGGCACTCCCCGAAAGTCCTGGAAAATCCCCCAATCATCCCGCTGGAGGGCTCTTCCATCCAGGATCGCCACTCTTCCCGCATCGGTCTTCCTCCGTATGAGGCGCCCGAAAGCCTGCCGGAGGAAAAGGCGGCTCATCGGGAGAGTGCTCCGCAGAAATGTGTCCTTGCCCTCCAGATCACGCCTGGCTCTCACGAGGGGGTCCGCCGGGTGGGGAAAGGGGATGCGATCCAGGATTACCTGCGTCAGCCCTTCTCCCGGGATATCGATCCCTTCCCGAAAAGAGAGGCTTCCGACAAGAACCGAGGTTTCGTCGCGGCGGAATTCCTCAAGCAGTTCCTCCTTTGGGGCTTCGCCCTGACAGAGAAGGCGGTACCCTCTCTCTTTCGCCTTCAGCCTCGCCGAGACAGACTTCATCAGGCGCATCGAGCTGCATAGGACGAGAGTCCTACCCCCGTTCAGGTCGCAAAGCTTTTCAATAACGCGGCTTGCCGTTGTATCGTACCCTTTGTCCGTCACCCTCTGCCCAAGGTCGATCACCCAGATCGACATCTGCGAAGGCAGATCGAAGGGGGAATCCAGGGTGAGGGTTTCCGCGGGGGAAATCCCGCTTTCCCTTACCCAAAAGCCAAAATCGCCCCCAACCGTCAACGTTGCAGACGTACAGACGATGGGGACATCGTCCAACGAAGAAAGGGCCTCTCGAACAGAGGCAGCCGCCAGTACGGGAGTGCTCTGGATCTGGGCGCCGTCCCACCAGGTTGCCCAGCGCGGGTAGTCCACAACATCAAGGCACCATCGAAGATCGTCTAGGGCCTCAACCAGCTGGGAGGCGACCAAAAAGCCTTCCGCAGCGTCCGGGGCCTCCCCTTCTTCCATCATCCTGGCAAGAAACCTTTCGACTTCCGTCGCAAGGGACTCCACGCTCCTTTCCAGGTCGTGGCGGAGGTCGGTCAAGGGCCTTGTGAACACGCCCTCTTCCCTTGACAGCAAGGCAAGCCGGTTGAAGAGGCGTTCCACCCCCTGGGCCGCCTGCTGCCACACCGATTCCAATTTCCCGTCCGGCAGTTTCAGGAACCGGAAAGCTTTGACGAGGTTGGAAAGGGGCCTTGCGGAAAACATCTTACGGAACCGTTCCGGCGATGCGGCCCTCGTTGCGGATGAGCGTGCGGCTTCGGGAATTCGATGCGCCTCATCGCAAAGCAGGGCATTGAAATGGACGGGAAAGGACCTTTTTCCCCCGTCCAGGTGTGAAAAGAAAAGGTGGTAATTGGTAACGATCAGGTGCCAGTCTTGCGCCTGAAGATAAAGACGCTGGAGAAAGCACTCCCCCTTCAGCGGGCAAAGTCTTCCTAGACACCCCTCCCGGGTTGCCGCGATCCTTTCGAGAACCGGATGGGTTTCCGGGAGTTCAAGTTCTGACAGGTCCCCTGTTGTGCTTTCCCTGCTCCATTGGAGGACTTTCTCTGAAATCTCCCCCGCATCCCCGAAGGAAAGGAATCCACCCCTTTCAAGTTCGGCGCACCTTCTCAGGCAAAGGTAATTGTTCCGCCCTTTCAGTGTTCCGAACCGGAAGGGACGTCGGAGAAACCCTTCCAGGAGGGGGAGGTCTTTCGTCATCAGCTGTCCCTGCAGAGCGTGCCCCGCCGTCAGCAAAAGCACCGTCCGGTCGGCTTCCGTTGCCCATAGAAGGGACGGGACAAGGAGGGCAAAACTTTTCCCAATGCCTGTGGGAGCCTCGATGGCCAGCGTGTCCGCGTTCCCCGACTGAAGCAGGTCCCAGACTTTTACGGCGATCTTGAGTTGTTGCGGACGGAACTCGAAGCCCTGCATCCGCGAGAGGATTCCTTCCTCCCGGAAATACGCTTCCATCGGGTGAGAGGTCATTTTGACAAAACCCAAAGGACCAAGCCGAGGGCGGCTCCCATGAGCCCTCCCCAGATTTCGATCCAGTCGAGGTACTTTCTAGCCAGCGCTTCCAGGTAATCCTCCAGCTGCTCCGGAGTCGCTTGCCTCAAGGATCTTTTCGCGAGTTCGCCGAGATCGATCTCTCTGAGCATCCGGATTAGAAGCCTCTCCAGGCTATCTTTGACCATCTCGAGAATTTCCGCGTCCCCCAGCCGGGCGGTGTTTTCCAGCAAAAAAGCCAGTTTCCTTTGTGTCGCCCGCAACCCCGATTCAGTCACAAGGGACCGGTGCAGGCTTTCCGAAGCGGAGCGAAGGATCCATTCGGCAACTTTCTCGCTCTTTAGCAGCCCCAGCTTTCCGGCCATGCCGAGAAGCAGGCTTTCCTGAAGCGCTTTTTCAACCTGCAGGCGGACAAATCTCTCGGTTTCCTGCCCCAGCAGCAGCCGCTGGAGCGGCCCCTCAACTGCAGTTGCCATCTTCCGCAGGTTCGATTTTCTAAGGAAAATCCGCCGGACCTCTTTTCGGAAAGTGGGCCCGGTCTTTTCCAAGAGCTTCCCTTCTGAAACCGCCCGTTCGAGTGTTTCCTGAGTCAACAGCCTCTCCCTCAGCTCCCGGGCAAGCGTTTCCAGGATTTTTTCCTGGTTTCTCGTCACCAGGCCGCTTCCAGGCAGAATCCATTGCCACGCGCCAAAGCGCAGGCAGACCTTATGGAAAATCATCCTTACCGCAAGGACGTTCGTGATGAGCCCCACGACCCCGGACCCCCCGGCAAGCCAGAGCAGCTTCCCCAAAGCAATCCCTCGGTTTTCCGCAAAAAAGCCCGCGACGGATAGAATCACCAGCCCGGCTGTCACAAGTCCCCTTCCGCCCTTTATCCCTTGGCCCCGCTGCGACATTTCCATCGATCCCGCCTCTTCTCCGCGTCAAAAACCTTTCGGTATTGTATAATACGGCTTCACGGGGACTGTTTTTTTCTTCTCCTTGCCCGGTGGTCTTGGGCATGCTAGAATTTGCTTTGCTTTACGGGAGGAGGTGAACCGAGTGCCGAACAAGAAGTCCGCTGAAAAGAGAGTCCGAATTTCGGAAAGAAACCGACTCTACAACCGGTTCTGGAAGAGTCGTTGCAAAACCGCCGCGAAGAGGCTTCTGGAAAGCCTTGAGGGCAAGGACCCACAGATCATCAAGGCCCGTCTGGACGAAGCTCAGTCGGTGTTGGACAAAGCCGCCGGGAAGGGTGTCCTCCATCCCAATACGGTTGCAAGACGCAAGTCCGCTCTGACCCTGAAAGCAAAAGAAGCGATGAAAGCCGACGCCTAGGCGTCGGCTTTCATCGCCTTTCCTTTCTCTCCGCCGGCTTGCAGTCCGCAAGAAGGCCCAGAATCGCCAGCTCCAGTTCGATCCACCCGTTTCGGTTCCCTGTCTTTTCCCCCATATTGATCCCGCAGAGCTGTTTCAGGAAAAAGGCCATCTTCTCCCGGCTATAGTGGCGAGTGGCTTCGGCTGCCTGTCTTTCCTGGTAGGGCCTCGCATTCAGCGCCTCGCTTACGGTTTTCAAAAGACGGGGAGCCTTGAAGACCGAACGGTAGAAGGCCAGGCGGAAACGATTGTGCAAGGCCGCAAGGACCGGGATCAGCTCCCTTCTCTTCACATGCGGCAGGACTGTCGTAACCTTCCCCCTGTCCGCTTCGCACAAACCATCCAGCAGGGAAAGAAGGGCCTTTTCCCCCTCATCAAAGCAAAGAGCCCGGATTTCTTCGACTTCGACCCTGCGGCCGGCTGCCGCGACAGCCAGTTTTGCAAGTTCCGAAACGAGTTCTTCGGGATCCTCCACCGACTCGAGAAGAAGGCCCATGGCATCTTCCGAAAGGAGGACCCCCATTTCCGAGGCCCTCTCTTCGGCCCATCGCCTTCTTGCCGCCCCAAACCGCGGGATTTCTTCTCCCTTGAGCCAGGTGATCCTTGAATGGGTTTCCTTCGGGAATACCGCCTTCGGATCTTCGTCGTAGACCAAAAGGAGGTGCGTGGCAGAAGAGACATTCTCGAGAAGGGATTCCAGCTCGATCGGGAACTTCCCCAGCTGCTGAGCCTCTTCGACCAGCACAAGCCTCCGGGCTTCGAAGAGTCCACCGCAGTTTTCCGCGGAGAGGAGTTCCCTCCAGTCCCCCCCTTCCCTTCTCGCAGCGAGAGGATACCCGATCTCCCGCTCCCGTCGCACCGTCTCTGAAACCAGGCGCCGCTGGGTCGTTCCAGCGGCGCCCGCTATGATCAGGTGGGGCACTAGCCCTTCACCACCACATTGACCAACCGGTCCGGCACGGCGATGATCTTCAAAATTTCCTTCCCTTCCAGCCGTTTTCGGACCGCTTCGTGGGAAAGGACCCTTTCCTTCAGCTGTTCCTCCGAAAGAGAGGCCGGAAGCTCGATCTTCTCTCTCACCTTGCCGTTCACCTGCATCACGATCGTGACGGACTCCGACTCCAGGCAATCGGCCTCAACCTCGGGCCATGCGGCCTTTGCCAAACATTCCCTGTTCCCCAGCATTTCCCAGAGCTCCTCGCAAAGATGGGGCGTGAAGGGAGAAAGGCAAAGCAGAAGGGTTTCGATGCCCTCCCGGTACAGGATCCAGTCCTGGTCCGTTCCCGGGACAAAGTCCGAAAGATCGTTGCTCAGTTCCATCAGTCGTGCGACAGCCGTGTTGAACTGCCGCTCCTTCTCGATATCCCTGCCCACGTTTTCGATCGTGCTATGGATCCTCCGCTTGAGATCGCGACGGCTCCTTTCCTCAATTTCAGCCAGCGGGATCCTGCGGCGCGGGGTCTCCTTCAAACGGGCCCCTCCCTCTTCCACCAGCCGCCAGACCCGTTTG
>JAJUIT010000157.1 GCA_029267465.1 Synergistaceae bacterium | reverse complement strand
GGAAATCGCCCAGGCACCCCGCCGACTGAACCCCTTCGTCCGCCAGCGCGGCCCTGAATCGGACGTCGTCGATCCCAGAGCCTTCCGGATACAAGTAGACCGAAAGGGTGGGGGCCCGGAAGGGTCTTCGCGCCGCAACGGTGAAGCCGATCGCCTCCAAGGCGGCGTCCACGAGAGCCCCCTGGCGGGCATGACGGGCATACCGTTCCGCCAGCCCCTCCTCCTTCATGATCCGAAGGGATTCCTTCAGGGCCCAGATCAGGTTGATCGGCGGGGTTCCCCAGTACTTGGCCGGGTTGTGCATGATCGGGAGCCACTTGTCGAAATCGACGTAGGATTCCGGGATCCGGCCCAGGGTCGCCCGTTTTTCCATGGCCCGTTTTCCTGCCCACAGCATCGCCAGGCCAGGGGCCACGCCGAAAGCCTTCTGGGAACAGGTCAGCAGGACATCGATGCCCATCGGGTCGATCGTTTCTTCGACACCTCCCGTGGCTGCGACCCCGTCGACGATCAGAAGAGCGGGGCTGTGTTCATGCACCGCCCGTGCGATTTCCGGCACAGGAGCAGCCGCTCCTGTCGAGGTTTCCACGTGGGTCACCGTCACCACGTCGTAGTTTTTGCGGGTCAACTGGGTTGCGATGGCTTCCGGCGTGACGGAGTCCCCCCAAGGGGCCTGCAGGACGTCGACGTTCAGGCCCTTCCGCTCGCAGAGGTCGATGAAGCGGTCACCAAAGAACCCGTTGGAGCAGACCAGGACATTTTCGCCCTCCTTTGTGACGTTGGCGATCGCCATCTCCATCGCGAGGGTCCCGGAACCCGCCACGACAAAAACCTCGCCCCCGCAATTCCACATGGACTTTAAATCGGAAAGGACCTCGGCGAAATCTGCCACGAAATCGGGATCCCCGAAAGCGACCGTTTCCCGTCCCATCTGGTCCTGGATCGATCGGACAACCGGAGTTGGCCCGGGAATCATCACGAGTTTTTTCGTTTTCAGCACCCTTCCCACTCCCCTTTCTGCCTGGATTGATGATAATGTTATATCGCGATCGAAGATTTGCCGCCAGATCTTGGAAGGAGGAGCCATTCTTGAACAACGTAGGCCTTTTCCTTTTCGACGATGTCGAGCTCCTGGACTTCGCCGGACCGTATGAGGTCTTTTCCGTTACGTCCGAGCTGAGCGATTATTCCCTTTTTCGGGTGTTTTCCGTTTCCGAGGACGGTGAGACGGTCCGAACGGTGAACGGCCTGAAGGTCGTCCCCGATTTTGCCTTCGACAACCACCCCGAAATCGATATCCTTATCATCCCGGGCGGAGTGGGAACGAAGAAGGAGATGGAAAAGTCCGCCATCGTGGAGTGGATCCGCTGGAACCACGATCGGGCGAAGATGACGGTCTCCATCTGCTCCGGGGCGAGAATCCTGGCACGGATGGGATTGCTGGACGGCCTGGATGTCACCACCCACCACGAAGTGTTTGACGACATCCATCGAATTGCCCCGAGTGTCAGGCTGAAACCGTCCGCACGCTTCATCGACTCGGGCCGAATCCTCACGGCCGGGGGAATCTCGGCAGGGATCGACGTGGCCTTTCACATCGTCCGGAAACTCCACGGAGACGAAGTGGCCGACCGAACGGCCAGGTACATGGAATACGGAGACTGGCTGAACCTGCCGGAGGAGAAGCTCTAGGGGGGAGGCCCTTTCCCGTGGAACTGAAGCAGGTGGAGCAGCGAACCTACGTCATCGAGGGGCCAACCAACCTCGGCGTCTACGTCGAAGACGGGGAAGCCTTTCTCATCGACAGCGGGAACGACGAATCCGCGGGCCGAAAGATCCTGAGGCTACTGGAAAGCCGCGGGTGGAAACTGAAAGCCATCCTGAACACCCATTCCAACGCCGATCACATCGGGGGCAACGCCTTCCTTCAGAGAAGGACCGGCTGCCGCATCGCCGCGACCCGGAAAGAGGCCCCGATGGTTTCGGATCCAGCCCTTGAACCCCTGTTCCTGTGGGGGGCAGCCCCCTTTCGGGATTTGTGCGGGAAGTTCCTCCAGGCCGAGCCCTCGGAGGTGACCGACATCCTGCCTTCCGAGGGGCCGGTGGAAGGAATGCCGTTTTCAACGATCGCCCTGCCAGGCCATTACATTGAGATGGTTGGCTTCCGGACGCCCGACGACGTGGTTTTCCTGGCCGACAGCCTGTTTTCCGAGACGATCCTGGCAAAGTACGGCTTCGTCGTTTGCTGCGACGTAGCCGGCCAGCTTGCGACCCTCGACCGCCTGGAAACGCTGGAAGCCTCGCTGTTCGTCCCCTGCCACGCCCAGCCCTCAGCGGACATTCGTTCCCTTACGGCCGCCAACCGCGAAGCCCTGGCGAGGCTCCTGGAACACGTCCGTGCCTCTTGCGGGGGCGGGGCCTCGAGAGAGGATGTTTTGGCCTCCCTCGCGGAAACTTACGGAATCCGGCTGTCCCCTGTGCAGTTCGTTCTTAGCCAGATCACCGTTTCGGCCTGCCTCTCCTTTCTCGCCGACCAGGGGGAGATCGCTCCGAGCTTTGAGAAGGGGCGCATGCTCTGGCATCGCCGGCCATGAAACGGGCGGTCCTGCTGGCCGATGCAGGCCTCCTTGCCGTCGCTCTCATCTGGGGCGCGTCGTTCGCCGTCCTGAAGGACACCCTCAACACGTTCCAGCCGCTGACACTTCTCACGGTCCGCTTTGCCCTTTCCGCGGCGATCCTTTCGATCGTCTTTTTCCGGAGGATCTGCCGGATGGGCTGGAAAGACCTCAAGGCGGGCTTCATCGTCGGCTTCTTTCTTTTCCTGGGATTCGCGGCCCAGACGTACGGTCTCGTCTACACGACCGCTGGGAAGAACGCCTTCCTGACCACGACGTACGTGGTCGCCGTTCCGTTCATGGCCTGGGCGCTCACCCGGCGATACCCGGGTTTCCAGGCCTTTCTCTCGGCGGGGCTCTGCATCGCGGGCGTGGGATTTTTGACCCTGGGAGGGGAGGGCATCGGAGCGTTCAACCGGGGGGACGCCCTCACCCTTCTCTGCGCGATTTTCTATTCCGCCCAGCTGCTGAGCATCGATCACTACGCGAAACGGATGGATCCCATCGTCCTTGCGGTGGCGCAGATGCTCGCCATGGTCGTTTTCTGCGGGGCATTCGCGTTTCCCCTGGAAACCTGGCCGAGCGCCATCAGCTTGCGCGGGGTCATGGGCATGGCTTTTCTCGTCCTGTTTGCCACCGTCCTGGCCTTTGCGGTCCAGATGGAGGCCCAG
>JAJUIT010000014.1 GCA_029267465.1 Synergistaceae bacterium | reverse complement strand
AGTGAACCAGGTGCTCAAACAGTACGAGCAGATGAAGCAGATCTGGAAAACACTGGGCAGCCGGGGCCGCGGCGGAGGAATGGCGGGCCTCAGGAACCTGTTCAGGTAAGAGATCACAGGAGGTGTGTGGAAGAATGGCAGTCAAGATTCGACTTGCCCGTCACGGGCGAAAGAAAGCTCCCTTTTATCGGTTGGTCGTCGCGGATTCCAAGTCGCCCAGGGATGGCCGGTTCATCGAGATGATCGGTCACTACAATCCCCTGACGGATCCCGCGGAGATCCGCGTGGACGAGGAAAGGGCCCTTTACTGGCTGCAGGTGGGCGCTCAGGCATCGGACACGGCCCGCATGATCCTCAAGAAAAGCGGGGTCTGGGACCGGTTCGTCGAGGGAAAGCGGAAGTAAGTTCCCCATGCCGGACTACGGAGCGCTGATCGAGTCGATCGTCAGGCGCCTCGTGAAGGACCCTGATGCGGTGAAGATCGATTGCACTTCTCAAGGCAACGGCGTGTTCGAAGTCAGGATCAGGGTCGCCCCCGAAGATATCGGGAGGGTGATCGGCAAGAAGGGCGCCACGGTCAATGCCTTGCGGCTCCTGGCCAAGGCGGCTGCGGTGAAGGATAACGAAAAGGTGGTCGTTGACATCCTTGAAGACTGAGAGAGCCCGCCCGGGGACCATGACCGTCATCGGAAGGATCTGCGGCTGCCATGGGCTTGAGGGGGAACTTCGGATCCAGCCTCTGACGGATTTTCCGGAGCGCTTCCTCGATATGGAACACTTTCGGGTCTTCCGCCCGGACGGCACCGAATGGGGGGTATTGCACCCCGTCTGCTTCCGTTTCCTGGAGGGGAAGGGGCTCATTCTGGCGAAAACCGCGGAAATCCGCGACCGGACCTCGGCGGATCTGCTGAAGGGAACCTTGATCAAAGTCACGCCGGAAGAGCGGGTTCCCCTTCCGGAAGGCTATTACTGGATCGACGACCTTCTCGGCATGGAGGTTCGGGACGGGGCGACAGGGGAAAGCCTGGGCGTCGTCGAGGAGGTCCTGCAGACGGGAAGCAACGATTGCTACATGGTTCGGACTCCCGAAGGCAAGCTCAGGGCACTGCCGGCAATTCGGGAGGTTGTCCACGAAGTGAACCTTGAATCGAAAATCGTGGTCGTTGAGTTGATGGAGGGCCTCTGGGAGTGAAAAAGGTCACGTTCATCACCGCCTTCCCTGAGTTTCTCGAGTGTTTTCTCGCTCACAGCGTGATTGGCCGCGCGGTCGGAGCGAAGACGATCGAGGCCCACGTGGTGAACCTGAGAGAATTCGCCGTCAACCGTTACGGGCAGGTCGACGATTACGCCTTTGGCGGGGGCGGAATGGTCCTCATGGCGGAACCCCTGGCGAAAGCCCTCGAGAGCGTTGGCTTCGAGGATGCGACGGTGATCTATCCTTCCCCGCAGGGAACCGTCCTGAGCCAGGAGCTGGTGGAGAGCCTGGTTGCCAGGGACCATCTCGTGCTTGTCTGCGGACACTACGAGGGCGTGGATGAACGGTTTGTTGAAACGTTCGTGGATCTGGAAGTTTCCCTGGGGGATTTTGTCCTGACCGGCGGGGAGTTGCCTGCCATGGTCCTGGTGGATGCGGTTGCAAGGCTGGTTCCGGGAGTTGTCGGGAAAATCTCCGCGGTGGAGGAGGATTCTTTTTTCCGGGGGATGCTTGACACCCCCCATTTTACCCGTCCGTCAACGTGGAGGGGCATTCCCGTTCCGGAGGTGCTCCTTTCGGGGGACGCGGCGGCCATCGAGCAATGGCGTAAGCAGCAGTCCGTCGCCAGGACGATCTCGAGGCGCCCGGACCTGCTGGCGGCGGCAAATATCCGGCCCTACCTGCCGAAACGCCCGTACCTGTTGCTTTCGGGGGCAACGGCTGCCCTTTCGGGGAGCCTTCAGCTTCTTGAGCAGCCCGCAAGGCTCTACGGGTTTGAAAGGATCCTCGTGGTCGAACTGGAAGAAGACAGGCTGCAGCAACTTCCGATCCGGACGAAAAGCGCGGGGGAAGGGGAAAAGGCTTGGGTCAAGTTTTTTAAAACGAACCGGCAGGCGTTCCGGTGGGTTTCCCAGAAGGAGAAGGAATCCCCTTACGCCGTCGGGATCGAGGAGCGGAAGAGCAGGCATTCCGTCCACTGGCTGGAGGCAAAACGCAGGATCCTGGAATCGGGCAAGCCCCTGATCATGGGGTTGGCCGGGGATCTTCCGGAAACTCAGGTTCTTGTTTTTCCGCCAAGAGGGGGTTTCGAAGACGAGGGAGAGATGGATCCAGCGGTTTTGCTTTCGATCTGCATGGACCGATTCTTCGGATGCCGTTAAAATTCTGATGGAAACCAGCAAGGAGGGAAAGGAAAATGGATCCCAGGATCACGTTGATTGAAAAGAAATTTCTCAGGAACGACCTCCCGGAATTTCGCCCGGGTGACAACGTCAAGGTGCATGTCAAAGTCAAGGAAGGCAACCGCGAACGCATCCAGGTTTTCGAAGGGATCGTGATCGCGCGGCAGAAAGGCGGGCTGAGGGAGAACTTCGTGGTTCGCAAGGTATCGGGCGGAGTCGGCGTGGAGAGGATTTTCCCGCTTCACTGTCCTTCGATCGAGAAGATCGAGGTCGTCCGCAAGGGGCTGGTGCGCCGGGCCAAACTCTATTATCTCCGCAAGTTGAGCGGCAAGGCAGCCCGGATTAAAGAGCGCAGATAAAAAACCCCTCAGGGGTGTTGACGCGTTCTGACAGCCTGCTATAATGGGCGTCACGTGCCGGGGTGGTGGAACTGGTAGACACGCACGTTTGAGGGGCGTGTGGGGAAACCCGTACGAGTTCAAGTCTCGTCCCCGGCACCATGATTGAAACGTTCAGTCCAGCAGGTTCGCCCTGGCCAGGACGCAGGAGGAGAAGGCCTTTCCACGCAGTCGCAGACAGGGCGTGAGAAAGGCCTTTCCCGTTTTCAGACCTTCCCCAGGAGGTGAGGCATCCCTTGGACCCGGAAAACCGCCTTGACCGCCTCTTTTCTCCAAGATCTGTCGCGATCGTCGGGGCTTCGGCCAACTTGGAAAGCATCTCCGGGAGGCCGCTAAAACTCTTGAAGCGGTACGGCTTCGGAGGCACGGTTTACCCCGTCAACCCGAAATACGAGTCCATCAGCGGGTTCCGGTGTTATCCTTCCCTTGACCGTTTGCCAGAGGTGCCGGATGTCGTTCTCGTCGGGGTGAGAGCTTCACTCGTCCCTTCCGTTATCGAGGACTGCGCCCGACTCGGGGTGAAACATGCGGTCATTTTTTCGTCTGGATTTGCTGAATCTGCAGGCACAGAGGCTCAAGAAGAGATCGTCCGGGTTGCAAAATCCGGAGGGGTCCGCATCCTCGGCCCAAACTGCCAGGGTCTTGTCAATCTTGCAAAGGAAATCCCTCTCAGTTTTTCCGCCTCTCTCGACACGGATCGGAGGCCTACCGGCCACGTGGCTTACGTTTCCCAGAGCGGGGCCTTCGGGTTTGCCTCCTTCGCCATGGCGGCCGATGCGGGAGCCGGGTTTCGGTACGTCGTTACGACCGGAAACCAGGCCGACCTGGATGTGATCGAAATCGCCCGCTACCTGGCAACGGACCCGGAAGTCAACTTGCTGCTTCTTTACCTGGAAGGGGTCTCGAACGGGGATCGCTTTCTTGACCTGCTTCGCTTCACCCGGTCCAGGAATCTGCCCGTAGCGATCCTGAAAGTGGGCCAGAGCGCGGTGGCGAAAGAGGCTGCAAAAAGCCACACGGCGGCTCTGACGGGGGACGAGAAGGTTTGGGAGGCGGTTTTCCGACAGTACGGGGTCCTGACTCTAAGCGATTCGGACGACGTAACGGATGTCGCCCGAATCTTCGGTGGATCGAGGAGGACAAAGGGCAATCGGGTGGGAATCCTGAGCACCTCGGGCGGGGCCGGGATCATCGCGGCGGATGCCTGTGATGCAGTGGGGTTGTCGGTCCCCTTGCTGGAAGTCGAACTCAGGAAGCAGGTCGAGCGCTTCATTCCTTCCTTTGGATCGAGCCTGAATCCGGTCGATATGACCGCGCAGGTGATCAATGACCCGCAAGGCTTCAGGAACCTTCTTGCGCTCATGGAGGGAAGCCCCCAGATCGACATGATTCTTGTTGTTCTCTCGATGATCACGGGAGAATCCGGAACGAGAATGGCCCAAGACCTGATTTCAGCCTTTGAGTCGGGAAGAAAACCCATTGCCTGCTGCTGGCTGATCGATGACGAACATGGCCGTGCCTTCCGTGAACTTTTGAACTCGAGAAGAGTCCCGGTGTTTTCCAGTCCCAGGCGGGCGGCATCGTCCCTCGCAAGGCTGGTTCAGTGGGAAATGCGCCCGGATTTGCCCCCCGTTGGACCCGCCCCCGCAGGAAAGCCCCTCCTTGACGGATTCCCTGCCGACCTGACCGAGGCTGAAGCAAAAGAGCTTCTCGCTTCCTATGGAGTTCCCATCACGCGGGAGCGTCTTTGCGGAAGCCTGGCAGAATCTCTCGCCGCGGCAGAGGAGATCGGATACCCTGTCGCCCTGAAGGTGATGTCTCCCGACATCCCTCACAAAACGGAAGCTGGAATTGTTGCGCTTCGGGTGAGAGACGAGGAGGAATTGCGGAACACCTACGGCCGGATCCTTGAAAAGGCGGTAAAAGCGAAAGAGGGAGCCCGCATCAAGGGCGTGCTCGTGCAGGAGATGGTCGACGGGGGCCAGGAATGCATCGTCGGGGTCCGCAGGGACCCCCTGTTTGGACCTGTGCTGGCGGTCGGCCTTGGAGGAATCTTCGTCGAGGTCCTGGAGGATGTCTCTCTACGCCTCGCCCCGGTAGACCGAGGAACTGTCCTGAAAATGCTCGAGGAACTGAAAGGTCTTCCCCTTCTCAGGGGGGCCCGGGGGAATCCCCCGAGGGACATGAACGCTTTGGCCTCCATGGTCGAGGCGATCTCCCGAATGGCTCTGAACGAACCGGACTTGCTGGAACTGGACGTGAACCCGGTCATGGTTCTCGAGGAAGGGCGAGGCGCGGTGGCCGTCGACGCGCTAGTCATCAGGAAGCCGAAATGATGACATGGCTTTGGCCCGTTGCGGGCTACATCGCGGGATCGATTCCGACCGGTTACCTTGCGGTTCGAATCCTGAAGGGGATCGACATCCGGACGGTAGGTTCGGGGAACACGGGTGCCACCAACGTGGGCAGGATCCTTGGTCGATTTTGGGCCGTGTTTGTTGCGGTCTTCGACATGGCGAAAGGCGGCCTGGTCGTGGCCGCCGCTTTTGCTGCCGGCGTTTCATCTCCCTGGGTTCTTGCGCTCACGGCTGTTGCCGGTGTTCTCGGACACAACTATCCGGTCTGGCTTCGGTTTGCCGGGGGAAAAGGAGTGGCAACAACTTACGGAGTCCTATTTTTCCTTGATCCTCTTGCAACGCTGATCGGAGGAGCTGCCTGGTTTCTCCTCCTGAAGGGGACCCGCACGGTTTCCCTTTCCTCCATGGTGTCTCTCTTCATCACCCTGCTGGCTCTTTGGATCCTTGGCGCCCCCCCTCCCTATGTCGGCGCGGCTTTCTTCCTGGTTCTCCTGTCAGTCTGGCGCCACAGGGAGAACATTCGGCGCCTGGTTGAGGGGACGGAACGGAAGATCGCGGGATCGGAACGGGACCCCCGAACCTCAAAAGGCGATTGACTAATCCTGACCTTACGGGTAGAATGCTTACCGAAAGAGCAGGAGGTGTAGCGATGGCCAGCTTAACGAAGATCATTGAAGACCACATTACACAGCTGTTCCAGGAGTCCCAGGAAGAGGTGATCGCCCTTCGGAGGAAGGATCTCGCAGAGCTTTTCGGCTGCGTCCCGAGTCAGATCAACTATGTGTTGAGAAGCCGTTTCACTCCGGAGCGCGGTTTTCTTGTTGACAGCCAGCGGGGGGGACACGGCTACATTCGGATTCTCCGGCTTTCCTTCCGGTTCCCGGAAGAACGCGTGAACCATATCGAGGACCTAGTCGGAGAAACCCTTTCGGAAGCGGAAGCGAAGCGACTGCTGCTGAATCTGCAGCATCGGAAAATGATCAGCGGGCGGGAGCGCCTGCTGATCGAAGTAGCCCTTCGATACCAGGAGGAAGTGGCACGTTCCCTGTTTGACCTTTCCCCCTATCGAAGAGATGTCATGAACGCCGAACTCCTGAAGAGAATGCTCAGGAGCCTCGTGCTCTCCTAACCCAGATGCTCTGTGAACGGTGCGGCAAGAAGAACGCGGAGGTCCATATTCGCCAATCGATCCAGGGGGTCGTTTCGGAGCATCATCTCTGCAAGGACTGTGCCCGGGAACTGACATCCGCCTGGAAGCCCGGAAGCGATTTCCTCGAATTCTCCATCGGTTCTTTCCTGGAAAATCTCTGCAAGACTTTGGGGCCTGAGACGCAGCAACAGGGGAAGGCGACCTCGGTCGTTCCTTCCTGTCCCCGTTGCGGACTTGACTTCGAGATCTTCCGGAAAACCGGTCGCTTCGGGTGCGCGGAGTGTTACCAGGCCTTCAGAGAATGGATCCGTCCTCTTTTCACCCGGATACACGGTTCGGAAACCTACAGGGGGCCCGTCCCCGGCACCAGCGCAGTCCATGGGATTCAAGACGAGCTGGAACGCCTAAAAAAGCAGCTGAAGGAGGCCGTTTCCGAGGAACGGTACGAGATGGCGGCTACCCTGAGGGATCGGATCCGGATTCTTGAAGGGAGGCTCCCGGATGAATGCGGATAGAATCCTGAATCTCCCAGTGCCCTGGGTCGAGGGGGGGCAGGAAAACCCGGCTGATGTCGTGATCTCAAGCCGGGTCCGCCTGGCGCGGAATCTCTCCCGTTACCCCTTTGTCAACCGGTCGACGCCGGAAGAGAGGGCCGCGGTGCTCGAAGCGGTTCGCCGGGCCATCGAGGCCGAACCGTTGTTCCGTGAGTGCGCGTGGTGCCGGCTCAGCGAAATGGACCCGGTATCGAAAGGGCTCCTTGTGGAGAGGCGCCTCATGAGCCCGGCTTTCCTCCAGGGGAGCCAGGAAAGAGTCCTGATTTTGGATTTGCACGGGATCATTTCGGTCATGGTGAACGAAGAGGATCACCTTCGGATCCAGGTTCTTCTCGGGCGCATGGCCCTCTGCGAAGCGCTCCGGATCGCCTCTGCCATCGATCGGGCGCTCTATTGCCTGGATTTCGCCTTCGATCCGGAGTTCGGTTTCCTGACAAGCTGCCCGACGAACGTGGGAACAGGGCTTCGCGCTTCGGCAATGCTTCACCTCCCGGCACTCAAGAGTTCGAGGGCCATACCGGAAATCATCGCCCAGTCGGGGCGGCTCGGCCTGGTCGTCCGGGGGGCTTACGGGGAAGGGACGACATCGGCCGGAGCGCTTTACCAGGTTTCCAACCAGGTGACGCTGGGCCTTACCCCCGAAGAACTGACAGAAAAAGTTCAAGCGGTGAGCTCTCGACTCGTAGAACAGGAAGCCAGGGCCAGGGAGGCACTCTTCAATGGTCGTCACGAGCTGGAAGACCGGATCTGGCGAGCCTGGGGGACGCTGCTTTACGCGAGGCGCCTGGGGCTGGCGGAGGCGATGGAATGCCTCTCGCTCCTTCGCATGGCGCAGGAAGCCGGCCTGAAAGGACCCTTCGAAAAGTTGGCCTGGGGGCCTCTCTTCCTGGCAATTCAGCCTGCGCACGTGCAGGCTCGAAAAGGCAGGATGCTCACGGAGGAAGAAGCGGAGACAGCCAGGGCGGAACTTGTGCGAGAGGGGCTAGGCCGTTTCTAGCTTAGAAGGTTAGAAGGATGGAGAATCCATCCGAAAGGGGAACAAAATCATGTGGCAGTTTTTCACGGAAAGAGGGAAAAGGGTTGTCCAACTGGCGCACCGGGAGGCGTTGGCACTTGGACACGACGTGATCGGCACGGAACATCTCCTGCTGGGGCTGGTGGCAGAGGGGGAGGGCGTGGCAGCCCAGGTCCTTCGAAATGCCGGCCTTGATCTTTCCGAGGTGAGAAGCCGGGTTGAGGCTGCGGTCGGCAAGGGGCATCCGAGGGAAAAGCCTCTTGACCTCCCGCTGAGCCCTCGGGCGAAGCGCGTACTGGATCTCGCCATGCGGGAAGCCCGGAATATGGGAGTCAACTATGTAGGGACGGAGCATATCCTGCTCGGTCTCCTGTCTGAGGGAGAAGGCGTCGCAGCCCAGGTCTTGACCGGGATGGGACTGGAAATCCAGGCCGTGAGGGAAGAGATCATCGCGGCTCTTTCCGGCGGTGACATGGGATCAGCGAGGGGGCAAGGCGGAGGGGAAAACCCGGTCGCTGCCGCGTCGGGGCGTGTTACCCGTTCTCGGACGCCGACGTTGGATTCCTTGGGGATCGATCTGACCGAGATGGCCAAAAAGAGAGAACTCGATCCGGTCATCGGAAGGGCGAAAGAAATCCAGCGGCTGATCCAGATCCTTTCGAGGCGAACCAAGAACAACCCGGTTTTGATTGGAGAGCCGGGTGTGGGGAAAACGGCCATCGTCGAGGGATTGGCCCAGAAGGTCGTGGCGGGGGACGTTCCGGAAATCCTCAAGGGGAAACGAGTTGTCCAGCTCAACATGGGCAACCTCGTTGCCGGAACCAAGTACCGGGGGGAATTCGAGGAACGGCTCCGAAAGCTGGTCAAGGAACTCGTCGAATCGAAAGACGTGGTCCTTTTCATCGACGAGATTCATACGATCGTTGGGGCTGGCGGGGCGGAGGGAGCCGTGGATGCGGCAAACATCCTCAAGCCCAGCCTTTCCAAGGGCGATTTCCAGGTTGTGGGTGCCACCACCTTCGACGAGTACCGCAAGCATATCGAGAAGGACGCGGCCCTGGAAAGGCGCTTCCAGCCGGTCGTGGTCCAGGAGCCGAACGTGGAGGATACAGTGTCGATCCTCCGGGGGCTCCGTGATCGATACGAAGCCCATCACCGGGTTAAAATCGAGGACAGCGCCCTGGAGGCCGCGGCCAGGCTCGGAGAACGGTACATTTCAGACCGGTTTTTGCCTGACAAGGCCATCGATCTGATCGACGAAGCCGCAGCCAGGGCCAGGCTGAAAACGATGGAAACCCCGCCGGACCTGAAGGAACTGGAGAGGCTCCTGGAAAACGTCCTGAAAGAAAAAGAATCGGCTGTTTCCGCGCAGGAATTCGAAAAAGCGGCGAGACTCCGCGACGAGGAGAGAAAGGTTTCCGACGAGCTGGAGGAAAAACGCGCGAACTGGCTGCTCCGGCGCAACCAGGAAGAACCGGTCGTCAACGGGGAAGATATCGCTGTGATCGTGTCCGAGTGGACCGGAATACCGGTGATCCAGCTGACCGAAGAAGAAGCGGCCAGGCTGCTCCGGATGGAGGAGGAGCTTCACAAGCGGATGGTAGGGCAGCAGGAGGCGGTCAACGCCGTCTCGAGGGCCGTGCGTCGTGCACGCAGCGGTCTCAAGGATCCCAGAAGGCCGGTTGGCAGTTTCCTCTTCCTGGGACCGACAGGTGTCGGCAAAACGGAAATGGCGAAAGCCCTGGCTGCGTTCCTCTTTGGCAGTGAAGAGGCGATGATCCGCTTCGATATGAGCGAGTACATGGAGCGGCATGAGGTTTCTAAGCTGATCGGAGCGCCGCCCGGGTACGTGGGCTACGAGGAGGGCGGGAAACTGACTGAAGCGGTCCGCCGCCGTCCCTATGCGGTTCTCCTGTTTGACGAGATCGAGAAGGCTCACCCGGATGTCTTCAACTTGCTCCTCCAGATCCTGGAAGACGGCCGGTTGACAGACGGCCAGGGACGGACCGTCGATTTCCGAAACACGGTAGTGATCATGACCAGCAACGTCGGGGCGAGGGACCTGGCGAAAGGACAGGGGCTTGGTTTCACCGCCGAAAAGGGGCTCAGCGAAGGGGATCACCAGAAGGCAAAGGAACGGGCCCTGGAGGCGATGAAGCAGTCTTTCCGCCCTGAATTCCTGAACCGGGTGGACGATATCGTGGTCTTTCGGTCTCTGTCCAAGGAAGAGCTTCTTCAGATCGTCGACCTGCTGCTTGGAGAGGTCGAAAAGCGGGTCAAGGACAGGGGAATCGAGATTACGGTCTCCGCGGCGGCACGGGATCTTCTCCTGGAAAAGGGATATGATCCGAAATACGGCGCCAGGCCGCTTCGCCGGACGATTCAGAAAATGGTGGAAGACCGCCTTGCGGACCTTTTCCTGGAGGGGAAATTCAAACAGGGAGCGAAGGTCCGGGTCGATGCGGAGGGAGATCAGCTTTCCTTCAGTGAGACCACGGCGTGAGTTGCCTGTTGTTTGAGAAGCCTTTCAAATCAGAGGAGGAAAAGAAATTGAGAAGATTCGCTGCAGCAATTGCGTTAGCCGCTTCCCTTCTTGTTTTTTCGACGACGCTTGCCTTGGCTGCGAGTCCGGATTGCCTCATGAAGGTCGGTGGAGAGGCCGTTTCCGAAGACGACCTTCTGTACCTGCTGACACAAAAAGCTGGGGGCAACGAGGCCATGGCCGGGATGGTTCTCTCGGGTATGACCCTTGAGGAAAAGAAGGATTTTCTGAAAGATATCGCGGACTTACTCCTGGTTTCGCAAGCGGCTGCCCTGAAAGGGATCCAGCTTGACCCTGCCGTCGCCGCGAAGCTGCGGTGGGATGCCGTGAATACGCTGGCAAAAGCCTACGTGGAACGAATGGCAGCGGGCTGGAACATGAGTGAGAAAGCCGTTCGAGGGTATTTCGAAGCGCACCGTTCGAACTACGCAACGAAAGAAGCGGTGCATGTCCGGCACATCCTGGTCGAATCCGAACCGGAAGCCCGCACCCTTTTGCTGAAGGCGCTGGCGGGAGAGGATTTTGGAGAGCTCGCCGGGAAATTCAGCAAAGACCAGGGATCCGCGGAAAGGGGAGGGGACCTCGGGTGGATCCAGAAGGGCGATACGGTTCCGGAGTTCGAGCAGGCAGCTTTTTCGACCCACAAGGGAGGATTCGGGGGACCCGTCAAAAGCGAATACGGATGGCATGTGATCCAGGTCCTGGACAGACGGCCTGAAAGCGAAGGCGTCTACGAGGCGGTGAAAAACCAGGTCGTCAGAGACCTCCAGCAATCCTACCTGGAGGAAGCGCTGTCAAGACTGAGAAAGGACGCTTCCCTGTCAATCGATGAAAAAAAGCTGGAAGCACTCGGGAACTAATGGTTTTGCAAGGGCTGGGGATGGGGTCCCAGTCCTTTTTTCTTGACTCGCAAGGCAGGGTGGGAGGAGGCTAAAGGGACATTTCCGGCTGGACAGCCCTCCCAATCATCGTATAATGTTCATGGTGCTAAAAATGAAACCGGAAGGAGGGATGCGGTACAGTACTTCCGAAATCACGATCGGTTTTCTATGAAAACTAGAAAGGGGGAAGTACAGGGTCATGGCGGAAGAAACCACAGGAAAGAAACCCAGTTTCGGCATCGCACTTCTCGTTGTCCTTGTTTCGGCAGTCATCATTGGTTATAGCGTCCTTAAGCTTGAAGCGGAAGTTCATATCCCGCTCGTCCTCTGTGCCCTTTTCGCGGCTCTGGTGGGCCGCTGGGTACTGGGAATCCCCTGGAAGACCATCGAAGAAGGCATGATCAACGGCATCGTGCTGGCCTTGCAGGCCATCCTCATCCTCTACATCGTCGGAATGATCATTGGAGCCTGGATTCAGTCGGGCGTCGTCCCGAGCCTGATCTATTACGGGCTCGACCTTCTCTCCCCGCGCTGGTTCCTCCTGGCCACCCTCCTGATCTGCTCGGTCGTATCCCTTTCGACGGGGACTTCCTGGGGCACGTCCGGAACGGTCGGCATCGCCCTCATGGGAGTGGCCATGGGACTCGGGATTCCGGCTCCTCTTTCCGCTGGCGTCATCATCTCGGGAGCCTACTTCGGAGACAAGATGTCCCCTCTTTCAGACACGACGAACCTGGCTCCGGCAATTGCAGGAACGGATCTCTTCCAGCACATCCGCGCCATGGTCTGGACGACGGGTCCGACTTATCTTCTCGTCTGTGCCATCACGATCGTCCTCGGGTTCAAATACGGTGGAGGGACCTTGGATGCGGCGAAGATCACCGCGATCCAGGCGGTGATGTCGCACGAATTCAGCATCAGCCTTCTCGGGTTCGTTCCGCCCCTTCTGGTCATTGGCCTTTGCGTGATGAAAATGCCGGCCATCCCGGGACTTTTCGCGGGTGTTGTGGCAGGGGCGCTCATCGCCGCCTTCCAGGGGATGGGCATCGGGGACATCATGAACGTGATCCAGAATGGCTATTCCGCCGCTCTTTCGGCTACGCTGGCTGATGCGGAAGATCTGACTGCGGTTGCCAAAACCCTTGCGGAGAACAACATCCTCGGCGTCACGCCCGAGATGGGCAAGGAAGTGGGAGGAATGCTGAGCAAACTGCTGACCCGCGGGGGAATGCAGTCCATGAACTGGACAATCTCGCTCATCATCTGCGCTCTTTCGTTCGGCGGCATCATGGAGCGGTGCGGGTTCCTCGAAGTCATGCTCCGGACGATCCTGAAGGGCGTAAAGAGCGTGGGCGGCCTGGTGGCTTCCGTGATCGCCTCCTGCTTCATCTGCAACGTGTTTTTGGGCGACCAGTACCTCTCGATCGTCATGCCGGGGCGCATGTTCCGACTGGGCTTCGAGGAAAAGGGCCTGCACGCACGGATGCTTTCCAGGTCCCTCGAGGACTCCGGGACCCTGACCTCGGTGCTGATTCCATGGAACACCTGCGGGGCCTACAACAGCGGCGTCCTCGGGGTCTCCACCGTGCAATACATCCCCTATGCGTTCCTGAACTACCTGAACCCGCTCATGGCGATCCTGCTGACCTACCTTGGAATTGGAACGGCATGGAAAGGCAAGGAAGGAGAACCGGTCATCGCCAGGGAAAAACCGGCAAACCTTTAGGCAGGAAAAAACGAATCTGTGACTTTGAGGGGGGAGGGGGACCGGTCCCCCTCCCCCCTTTTCGGTCCATCTGAAGGAGGAAAATTGGTTTGTCAATCCTGCTGGAAACGAAGTCGAACACCCCGTTTCCCGAGTGGATGCGCTGGATGTTCGGTGCGATCGGAATCTACCTTCTTGGAGATTCGCTTCGTCGATTCCTGACTGTTAAAAGCCTGAGCTTCCATGCGCTCTTCGTAGGAGGTGCCGTCCTTTACGCTTGCGGGTACCGGAAAAGGATCTACCTGTCAGAAGAGGGGATCGTTCGGGAATCGAGGACCTGGATGAACAGAAACCGGGAGATTTTCCCCTGGAATGAACTGGCCCACGTTGGCCTGGCCTTCCGGGGGAAGCAAATGATGGCCTTTTTCGAGCGGGATATCCTCGGCTGGAAGGTGCTTTTCGACCGCTCGCAGGAAGAATCCCTGAGGAAAATCCTGGAAGAATACGCTCCGAACGTGGAAATCACCACGATCTGAGAAAAAAACAAGAGGGAGGGGCGGCAACAGCCGCCCCTCCCTCTTGTTTTAGGAAAATTCTCGAAATGCAAATTTAAATTTCGAAGGTATCCTTCTTTTCGACGACGTCTGTTCCGTCCTCTTTCCTCCAGTAGATCCCGATCTTCATGTAAGTCAATAGGATCGCCATCAGCGGGTTCCCCCAGTTTAGGAAGGCGTAGGGACCGTACACGAGGGGGCCGACTCCGAGCACGCTTGTCTGGTAAGCACCGCAGGTGTTCCAGGGGACCAGCGCGGAGGTGAGGGTCCCGGCATCCTCGAGGGACCTGGAAAGCATGCGGGGAGCAAGCCCGGATTTCTGGAAGGTATTTCGGAACATCCTTCCCGGAACGACAAGGGAAAGGTACTGGTCGCCCAGGAAGATATTCGAGATGACGCAGGAACCCACTACGGCCGCAATGAGGGTTCCGACCCGCCGGATACCTTTCGTCAGCGTCCCGATGATCGTTTCGAGGAATCTGCAGGCTTCCATGATTCCCCCAAAGGAAAGGGCGACGAAGATAAGGGAGATCGACCACATCATCGACTGGAGTCCGCCCCGGGAAACAAGCTTCGAAACGGTCGCGGCGACCTCCTTGCCGAGCTCCGGGGTCACCCCGGAAATTCCGGCTTTTGTCATCGCGGCAGCGGCAGCCGCCGCATCGGCCGCGTTGGCCACCTCATCCGAGATTCCAGCGGAATAACCGTTTTGGACAACATTCATGATGTCCCCGATTCCCGAACCGGAGAGGAACGCCATGAGGATTCCGGCAAAAAGCCCCGCGAATAGGCCGGGGATGGCAGGCATCTTCATAACGGCCAGAACAATGACCAGGACCGGTGGAATGAGGCACGCCAGAGAAATCGGGAACTCCGCCTTCATGAAGGACTGGATCGCGTGGATCCGGCTGGCATCCAGCGTGCCGCCGCCATAACGGAACCCGATGAAGGTCAGCACGGCAAGGACGATGATGTAGGTTGGGCCGGTCGTCCACACCATGGCCTTGATGTGGTCAAACAGTTCGGCCCCAGAAACGGCCGGGGCCAGGTTCGTCGTGTCGGAAAGCGGGGACATCTTGTCACCAAAATAGGCACCGGAGATGATAACGCCCGCCGTGATGGGAAGTGGAACTCCCAGCCCGTTTCCGATGCCGAGCATGGCGATGCCGATCGTGGCCGAAGTAGTCCAGGAGGAGCCGGTGGCGAGGGAAACGATGGAGCAGGTGAGAAGGGTCGCCACGAGGAAAATCGAAGGTTTCAGGATCATGAGGCCGTAGTAGATCAGGCCGGGGACAACCCCAGACTGGATCCAGGCACCGATGATCATCCCGATGATCATCAGGATAAGCGTTGCCTGAAGGGCGACGGCGATGTTGTTGATCATCCCTTCTTCCATTTCCTTCCAGGGAACGCCCAGGACGAAACGGCCGACCAGCGCAGCGAACACGGCAGCGGCAAGAATCGGCATGTGGGCCTCGGCTTCCAGTTTCAGAATTCCATAGCTGATGAAAAATGCCGCTACAGCGAAAACCCCTAGAGAAAGAGCAAAGCTCGGTGCTTTTCTGTTGCTGTCTGTAGCCATTCAAGAATCGCCTCCTCCGGATTTTCCTTTTTTGCGGTGTTGATGTTTCACCGATCTCTTACGCAACAGATGCTGTCCGGTTGAAAGATGCTCCGGATCACCACCTCCCTTTTCGGGGCTCTTAAATGAAAAAGGCTTGCAAAGACTTCATATTGCACACGGCCTTCCCCAGTTTAAGACCCGCTTGGAGGGGCGTCAAGAGATTATTCTGGCATTTCGCCTGAACTGTATACCCTTGACTTCTTGTATTATTGTATGCTATCTTGACTCCGCTCAATCCATACTGCTCGAAAAGGAGAGGATCCGAATGAAGGCGGTTCAGCTCGGCTGCGGTCTTGTGGGTAGTGTAATCGCAAGGGATCTCGCGATGGACTATGATGTCACTGTCGTCGATCTAAACGAAAAGGCTCTGGAAGCCCTAAAGTCGAAAGTCCCTTCGATCAGGACCGTTGTCGGTTCTTGCACGGACCGGGAACTCCTGGAGCCTCTGCTTCGGGATGCCGATATCGTGACGGCCGGGGTCCCGGGCAGGTTTGGCTACAAGATGATGGAGACGGTCATTGAACTGGGTAAGAACCTGAGCGACATTTCGTTCATGGCGGAGGATTTCGAGCTTCTCGACGGGCTCGCCAAGGAAAAAGGCGTTGTCGTCATCCCTGATATCGGAGTCGCGCCGGGGATGTCGAATTACCTGATGGGCCGCGGTTGCGCCCTTCTGGACGAGGTGGAAGACGCGGTCATCTACGTCGGAGGCATTCCGGAAAAAAAGGTCCCTCCGTTCAATTACCAGGTGACCTGGTCTCCCGCGGACGTGATCGAGGAATACACCCGTCCGGCCCGTTTCGTTGAAGATGGAAAGCCGGTTACGGTAGAAGCGATGGATCGTCTCACCCTGAGGGAATTCCCGAAAGTCGGGGTGCTGGAAACCTTTATCACGGACGGGTTGCGCTCCCTGATCAAGAACTTGAAGGCCAAGAGGATGGAGGAAAGGACGCTCAGATGGCCGGGACATGTCGAGCAGATGCGCCTTCTGCGTTCGATGGGACTCTTTGACGAAACCCCGAGAAAACTGGGGGGCGTTGAAGTCGTGCCGCGCGATGTTGCGTGCGACCTGCTTTTCCCCATGTGGAAAATGGAACCGGAGAAGGGCGATCGGGATCTCACCATCATGCAGGTGGAAGTGCACGGATTTAAAGGGAAGGATGAAATTACCTATACGTGGGATCTCTGGGACCGTTTTGACGAGCAATCCTGGACAAACTCGATGGGGCGCTGCACCGGATGCACTTGCGCCATTTTTGCCAGGGCCATCCAAAAAGGACTGATCAAGGAAAAAGGCGTGCTCGCACCGGAAAAGCTCGCGGCCGACGACGCTCTGTACGAGTTCGTCATGAAGGAACAGGCTGCAAGAGGACTCGTTTACAAGGAAACCGTCACGATCAAGAAAGGCTAGCGAAACCGCCGTTTCTTTTATAGAATCAGAAAAACGGGGTTGCCGGCGGGACATCTCCCGCCGGTTTTTTCGAAGAGGAGGTGCAAAACCGTGAGGGACTATCGAACGATACCGCTATGGAGAGATGTGACCGAGCAGCAGTGGAGGGACTGGCATTGGCAGGTTAGCAACCGTATCACCAGCGTGGAACAGTTGAAACAAGTCCTGCCCCTTTCTGAAGAAGAGGAGCAGGTGATCACCCATAGCCTGAACAAGCTGAGAATGGCCATCACTCCCTATTACGCTTCGCTCATCAACCCGGAGGATCCGGAGGACCCGATAAGGAAACAGGCGGTTCCGACGATCCATGAAACGCACATCGCCTCTTCGGACCTGGAAGACCCCTGCCACGAGGATACCGACTCCCCTGTTCCGGGATTGACACACCGGTACCCGGATCGCGGAATCCTGATGGTCACCGACCAGTGCTCCATGTACTGCCGTCACTGCACCCGGAGGAGAAAAGCGGGAGAAACGGACAAGGCCTATTCCAAGGAACAGATCTCGGCCTGCCTCGACTACCTCAGGAAGACGCCGACGTTCAGGGATATTCTTTTTACGGGCGGAGATCCCTTCCTCATGAGCGACGAGATGATCGACTGGATGCTTGGCGAAGTGAGGAAGATCCCCCATATCGAAATCGCCCGCTTTGGAACCCGCACCCCGGTCGTTATGCCCCAGCGCATCACGGATGACCTTTGCGCAATCCTGAAGAAATATCATCCCGTCTGGGTGAACACGCATTTCAATCATCCCAACGAGATTACGCCCGCTTCCAAGGAGGCCTGCGAGAAGCTGGCCGATGCGGGGGTTCCCCTTGGGAATCAGTCCGTTCTCCTGAAAGGGGTCAACGACTGCCCGTACACGTTCAGGGAACTCAACCAGAAACTGCTGACGATCCGGGTCCGTCCCTATTACATCTATCAATGCGACCTTTCCCAGGGGATCGAGCATTTCAGGACCTCTGTGGCCAAAGGAATCGAAATCATGGAGTACCTCAGGGGGCACACTTCCGGGCTCGCCGTTCCCTATTTCATCGTCGACGGGCCCAATGGCGGAGGAAAGATCCCGGTGCTCCCGAACTATATCGTTTCCATGTCGGATAAGCGAGTGATCCTGCGGAACTATGAAGGGGTCTTCACGACATACACGGAGCCGGAAGACAAGATCAGCCGCTGCCCAGCGAACTGTGCCGCTTTCTGCGAAAAACAGAAGAAGCTTTCCCGCGAGGGGCTCATCCCCCTTTTCGAGGGAGACCGGGTTTCTCTTGAACCCTCTCACCTTGCGAGACGGGAAAGAGCGGCGGAAAGAGGCCAGGTCAAAAAGGATTAACTCCAGCAGGGGAGGCGGGTTTCCCGCCTCCCCTTTTTTCCTGCTGCGCGAAGCGAGATCGTGGTACCCTTTGGGGGAGCAGAAAGGTTTGCAGGGAGGGATTGCGGTGGAATCCTGGACGCTGATCCAGCTTTCTCATGACTTGTTTCGACCGCTGGGCATCCTCGTGGCGTGGTGGATCCTCGACTGGCTGGGGACGAGGGGGATCCGGCGCTTTTTCGGAAGAGCCGAAGCCGGGCTGGAGATCGAGGAGGGGGCGGAGTCCAGGAGGGAGGCGAGCCTGAAAAGGTTGCGGACGCTGCGGGGGATTTCCCTGCAGATCTACCGGTGGACCCTGGCTGCCATCGCCTTGCTGACCCTTGCCGGGAGCCTTGGAGTGGATGTCCGGTCGATCCTGACCGGCCTGGGAATCGCGGGTCTTGCAATTTCGCTTGCCGCCCAGAACATCATCCGGGATTTCCTGAACGGCATCTTCATCCTTTTCGAGGACCAGTTTGCCGTCGGGGATGTCGTGAAAATTGACGGCAACTCGGGTGTCGTCGAAAGTTTCACTCTCAGGACAACGCGCTTGCGAACGCTCGACGGTGAACTGGTGACGATCCCGAACGGGAGCATCTCTACCGTGCTGAATTTTACCAAGAAATGGTCAAGGGCCCGGGTCGAGGTCGGCGTGGACTACGGTACCGATATCCCGAAAGCCCTTTCCGTGATGGAGCGTGTCGCAAAAGAGCTCGCAGCGGAAATGCCCGGGAAGATCATCGAGGCCCCATCCGTGCTGGAGGGCATTCTGGCCTTCGAGGCCAGCGCGATGACCTTGCGCGTTCTCCTCAAGACGGCCCCCGGGGCCCAATGGGAAGTTGCGGCCGCCTACCGGCTTCGACTGAAGAAAGCTTTTGAAGAGTCGGGAATCACGATCTCCTTACCCCAGCTGGACGTTCACTTGAAAACGTCGGAGGCTGCCTTGAAGAGAATGGCGTAGGGGATCGGTCGCTCGCTGCCTCCGGAAGGGCTGGAAACCAGGCTGTCTTTCCACCAGAGGGAGGAGGATCCGCCTCCGTCCAGATTCAGCACTTCTTTAAGGCCGAGGGAAATGGCCAATCCCGCGGCCTCTTCAAGGGTTAGTCCCATGCTGTGGGATGGATCCCGCCCATCCACGACGATCCACCACAAGGAATCGCCATCCCAGCCCACCATCGACCTTGGATGCCGTTCCAGGCGGGTGCTATCTTTAAAGGCTTCTGACTCTCCATTGACCTGGCTGTTTCGGACAATTGCGGGGCCTGCCTGGATCACCAGGCTGTTTTCCTGGAAACTGGGATCTCGCCATAGGGTTCGAAGGGAAACCCGGCTCCCGGGCTCGAGGTCGGAAAGGCGAGAAGGTTCGCCGGAGGCGATCAGGCGACCAGGGATCGGTGGAATTGAAACACTTGTTCCCACTTTCACGCAGACGGGGATCTCTTTTTCGCCTTCTGATTTTGCCCGTTCTGGACCCGGAAAAGGGGAACGTTCGAATACCAGCGAAATTTCGCCGTCAAGGGGAAACTCGTTCAGGCGGTCCAGGCGAAATGAGCCTTTTTCGGTTTCCATTTCCAGCTCAAAGGCGCCGTTTCCGAAAACCGGGGCGCGATCCGGCGCCAGTCCAACCGCGGAACGGTCCCCGTAGGATTGGTGGAACGGGATTCCATTGATCACAAGGGTTCCAATTGGCACCGGGCCCGAAAAGAACCCCCCGTTGATCCCCCCTTCCGCTTCGAAAGCCTGGGCCAGTTCCGACAGGGTGGCACGGGATTTGCCGATCTCCGAGGCAAGACGGACTTCAGGCAGGAAGCCATTTTCGGAAACCAGCGCCGCCCAGAAGAGCGGTGGAGGAGCGGGAAGGAAAGGGGGAGGCGCCATGTGCATCCCAGCGATGCGAGGAAGGGCTGCAAACGCCCTGGAAGCCTCCAGGAAAGACGGATAAGGACCCACGATCAGATCAAAGAACCCGTCGGGTGTCTTCCTGAGGGCAGCTGGCCATCCGGCTTCAGACAATCCCTCCATTTTTCTCAGGCCATCGGATTCTTCGAGTCTCTCTTCAAGGCGCACCTCCCAGGCTTCTGATCCCATTGCGATGCCTTCCTTGTGAAGCTTTAATTGAAGGGCCTGCCCCGCGACCGAAAAGTCCCAGATCAGCGAAGCTCGGCACTTGCTGACCCATTCCTGTAAAAGCCGAACATCCTCCAGGGTTATTCTTTCCCGTGGCGATCTGAAGAAAGGCTCAGGAGGACTCGGACGGATACCGGAAGATAGGCAGGCAACAGGATCCCCTGGGCAAATTCTTTGCAGAACCCTGAGTTCGTGTCCCCATCCCAAAAGATCGAAGACCGACATCAGGATTTCCCCCCGGGTTGTATTGAACCCTTCCGCTCTTCGAACCAGCGGAACGCCTTCCCTGGCGGTGTCCGAAATCATCGCCAGGAGGGCTCCATTCCCGTTCGAGGAAAGGAAAGGGGAGCTTCCTGCATGTCCAGGTTGCAGGAAGCAGAGCGTGGCGAAAAGGAAGACGAAGCAGAACGTCGCTTTCTTCATGCGAATATCCTTGCATGAAACCCCGGGCCCTGGCAACCGCCAAATCCTTGTTGACAGGCTGGAACAGGCTTCGTATAATGAAGCCCGTTCGATTCTCGGGGGTGTAGCGCAGCGGGAGCGCACCTGCATGGCATGCAGGGGGCCAGGGGTTCGAATCCCCTCACCTCCACCACTGAAATTCAGGCCGTTGCCGCAAAAACTTGCGGCAACGGCTTTTTTTCCGTTTCTCTTGTGTGGCTTGGAACCTCCTGTTCTTTTTTTGGTTTCCGAGACACGGAGGATTACGGCGAAAACCGCTTCAGGATGAATGGGAGTGACGGAAATGCGTTTCCCGCTGGATCTGGATTATGACGAGTGGCGGAAACTCTGTACTGAAGAATGGAACGAACCGCCTTTCAGGGCTGATCAGATTTGCGGCTGGCTCTATGCCAAGCGAATCTTCAAGTTCGGTGAAATGACGAATCTTTCAATGGCACTTCGGAAAAAGGCCGAGGAGACGTTTTCCAACACCGTACCGGAAGTTGTTAAGCGGGTCGTTTCGAATCGGGATGGGACAGAGAAAATCCTATGGGCCCTGCAGGATGGGGAGCGGATCGAATCCGTTCTGCTGAACCAGGAAGGAAGAACGACCACCTGTATCTCGACCCAGGTCGGATGCCCGCTTGGCTGTGCTTTTTGCGCAACCGGGCAATCGGGTTTTGTCAGGAATCTGTCCTGCGGAGAGATTGTCGGTCAGTTCCTCGCGATGGAGAAACTTCTGGGAAGGCCGATTGACAACCTGGTCTTTATGGGGATGGGTGAACCCTTTCTGAACCTCGAAGCTTTCCTGAAGGCGGTTAGGATCCTGAAACACCCGAAGATGCGGAATTTCGGTGCCCGGAGGATGACCGTTTCCACGGCCGGGATTGTCCCTGGGATCCTTGCCTTGGCAGAAGCGAACCTGGGAATACGGCTCGCGGTATCTCTCCATGCTCCGGATGATGAACTTCGAAAGAGGTTGATGCCTGTTGCGCAGAAATATCCGATTCATCAACTGCTTTCAGCGATTCGTTTGTACCAGGAAAAAACAAATGACCGCGTTTCCATTGAATACTTGCTGATCGCCGGAGTCAATGACTCGCCAAATCACGCAAAGGCTCTCGCGGAGAGGCTGAAAGGGCTGAAAAGCTTCGTGAACCTGATTCCCTGGAACAGCACCGGGACCCTCTACAGAAAACCCGCACCGGTTCGGATCGAACAGTTCCGTCAAGTGCTCCTTTCGATGGGGATCGAGACGGAAGTTAGGCGGGAGCGCGGGGAGGACATCGATGCCGCCTGCGGGCAGCTGAGGAGAAAAGAAGAAGGGCGGAACCGCCGGGTAGACGGCACCGCCCTGGAATGATCGGACGAATGACCGAAAAATGCCTAGAGAGGAGTAACCTCTACGGCCTGGGGGCCCTTTGCACCCTCCACCACCTTAAAGGAAACCCTCTGATTTTCCTCAAGGGTTTTAAAGCCGTTCATCTGGATCCCGGAATAATGGACAAAAACATCTCCGCCGCTGTCCCTGGTGATAAAGCCGTACCCCTTCGTTCCGTTGAACCACTTGACAACTCCCTGCTCCATAAAGCTTGACCTCCTGCGGACCAACACGGTCCTTCCAGAATTTTTCCGGCACCGGGCGCATCATCCACGATGCCGTAAATGATTTTGTCGCAAGCCATCTTTAACGTCAAGAGAGAAATGTAGAGCGACCTTCTTGCCGGAGGACAAAGAACGTTCCCTGAACTTTCCGGAAGGGGAAACAGAAAAGGAGCCTTCCTGACGGAAGGCTCCTTTTCTGAAAACTGGCAGTCCCAAGGGGATTCGAACCCCTGTTCCCGGGCTGAGAACCCGGTGTCCTGGGCCACTGGACGATGGGACCGCAAAAAACCTCAATTTGGCTGGGGAACGTGGATTCGAACCACGATCGGCTGATCCAGAGTCAGCTGTCCTGCCATTAGACGATTCCCCAACGCGCGGCTGCCGGAAATTCCCGATCGAGCGCGCATAATACTACCATGGCCTTTCTGAACGCGCAACCCCCATTTTCCTTTCGCCGGAAGGGCGGAAAGGCTGCGGGAAGGAACCCGAACGGGGCCTGAGTCTTGATAATTCCTCCCGACATGGTAACGTATAGGGCGTGATCGTAGAAGGAGGTGCTTTCCAGAATGATCAAGGTCGATGGTGCCGGCTATCGGGAAGTCCTGCGGAAGAGGCCTTTGAACGTTCAGGCCCTTTACGGAGAGGAGCCGGTGGGGTTGGTCAGCGGCCGCGACATTGCCGAAGCGGCGAAGAAAAGCGGGGCAATCGTCCTTGCTGCGAATGTCCGAAACCCTCTGACGATCAAAGGGCTCCTGAGGGCCGCGAAAAAGATGAACTCGGTGGTTTTGCTCGAGCTTGCGAAATCGGAGTCCACCTATTGTGGATGTAATTTCGACAATGTGCCGGACTATGCTCTCCGATACTCTGCAGAGCTCGGGCACGGTGTTTTTTTCGGCCTTCACGTTGACCATTACGGGATCAAGTCTAAAGAAGACTTGCTGAAATCGATTTCCCACCTCAGAAAAATCATTGAGCGGGGCTGGACTTCGGTTGCCGTTGACGCCTCGCATAACCCGGATTGGGAAAACCTCTGCTTTACTCGGGATGTCGCCATGCATGTTCCCCCCTACCTCGGGCTTGAAGCTGAAGTGGGAGAAATCAAGGGCAAAGGAGAGCTTTCAACCGTTGAAGAGGCCCTATTCTTCGTCGGCGGACTGAATGCCTGGGGAATCTTCCCGGATTACCTGGCCATCTCCAACGGCAGCCTGCACGGGACATATGACAAGGCCGCGGGTGTGGAAGAGGGAATTGACCTCCAGAGGACCCTGGAAATCGCCCAGGCCATTCGGCCTTTCGGAGTCTCGATCGCACAGCATGGAATTTCCGGCACCCCCTTTGAAAAGGTCGGGCATTTCGCTGACGCAGGGATCAACAAGGGAAATGTCGGAACGCTTTGGCAGAACATCGTGTTTGGCCTGAAGATGGAACCTCAAACCGGGAATGCGGTAATCGAAGGCGATTCCTACGTCAAGGAAAAAGACAGGGGTGTGACGGAAGCGCTCTGGCGGGAGATCGTTGCCTGGGCGGATGACCAGGGGATCAGCAGGAAAGGCGGAGATTACAAAAAAGCCAACAAGCCTTTTCACGACCCAATCATGGCGCTTCCCGAACCGGTGCTGGAACGCATTGTTGCGGAAACGGAAGAATGGGCGATTCGCTACATTAAGGCTTTCCGGGCCGAAGGGCTTGCGGAGGTCCTTCTGGAAACGGTTTCCAGGCGTGCCGACGAAAATGCGGCCCCGGAGAGAGCCATCCTGAACCCGAGGAGCGAGTTTACCCGTGAAAAAGCCCTCGCGCTTTCCAGAAAGGAGAGCCGAAAGGGAGACTTTAGCGATTAAGGAATTTTTCGGGAAATCATTGCAGCTTTCAGGGGGTGGCTAGTCCACCCCTCGTTTTCTGGTGTTTTTTCGAGGGACAGGGGCGTGATGGAATGGCAAGAAGCAGAAGCCGGAAAAGGACGCCGAGTGTTCCCGCAACGGAACTGCGCTTCATTCCTCTCGGGGGATGTGGGGAAATCGGCAAGAATATGCTCGTTTTTGAATTCGGCGAAGATATCCTTGTGGTTGATTCCGGCTTGAAATTCCCGGACGAGGAAATGTTCGGCATTGATTTCGTCATTCCGGATGTGACCTACCTTGTAGAAAAAAAGAAAAACATCCGGGGGATCGTTTTGACCCATGGTCATGAGGATCATACCGGAGCGTTGCCGTTTGTCTTACCGCAGCTGGACGTTCCGCTTTTCGGAACAGCCCTCACCCTGGGGCTGGCCAGGGGAAAGTTAATGGAATTCGCTCCCTCCTATGAACCGAAGATGCAGGAAGTTCGAGCGGGCGAGACGATCGAGCTCGGCGCTTTTCGAGTCACGTTCGTGGCTGTTTGCCATTCCATTCCTGACGGCGTGGGACTGATCATCGAGACGCCGGAAGGGATCGTCGTGCACACGGGAGACTTCAAGCTGGATCCCACTCCCATCGATGGCCGGCTGACTGATTACAACGCTTTCGCAGAAGCCGGGAAAAAAGGAGTTCGGCTCCTCATCAGCGATTCCACGAATGCTGAAAGACCAGGGCATACCCCCTCGGAGAACATCGTGGGGAAGTCGCTCGAGCAAATCTTGAGGCTGCACAGGAGCCGCAGGATCGTCATCGCCGCATTTGCAAGCAATATTCATCGGACACAGCAGATCTTTGACGCCGCGGCGCGCTTCAACAGAAAAGTGGCTCTTTTGGGGAGAAGCATGGTATCGAACGTGGAACTCTCCCGGAAACTCGGGTACATTCAGGTGAATGACGATCTGCTTGTTCCTGCCAGCGAAGCCGAACGGATTCCGGCAAACCGCCTGCTCGTCCTGACGACGGGAAGCCAGGGCGAGCCTTTTTCGGGGCTGGTCCTCATGAGCAAGGGGGAGCATCGACACATCCTTCTGGGTCCGAAAGACCTGGTGGCGATTTTCGCCACTCCCATCCCTGGAAACGAGAAGCTCGTCAGCCGGACGATCGATCGGCTTTTTGCCCTGGGCTGCGAGGTCATCTACGACAGGGAACAGCATGTCCATGCTTCCGGCCACGCATCACAGGAAGAGTTGAAGATGATGCTAAGCATCGTCAGACCCCAGCACTTCGTCCCCTTTCACGGAGAACGACGCCATCAGCACCGGCATGCCCAGCTGGCCATCGAGATGGGAGTGCCCGAGCCTAACGTCCACATCCTCCAGAATGGAGACGTCCTGAGAATCCAGCGTGGCAAATCCCAGGTCAAGGGGACCGTTCAAAGTGGCGCCGTTCTTGTGGACGGGCTTGCGATCGGAGAGATGAAGGGGAGCGTATTGAAGGAGAGGCGCGAACTCGCGGAGGACGGGATCCTGATCCTGTCGGTAGTCCTGGACAAGAACGGCCGGCTTGTCGGCGAAATCCGCCTGGAAAGCAGGGGGTTCATCCATAGCTCGGACGCAAAGGCCCTTTATGAAGAAATCCAGAAGGCGGTCCTAAAGGCGCTCGGGGGTGCAGGGGAGAAAGAACTCCTGGAGCCTGAGAATCTTGAAATACGTATCCGGGGTAGGGTAAAAGAGGTGATTCGGAGACTAACCAGGGGAACTCCCAACGTCCTGCCGATGGTGACGATTCTGGATAGAACGGAAGCCACCACGGTCTGATCCGACACAGAACCTTCTCATAATAAAGGAGTGAAATTCTCGTGCCACTGACTTCAATCCTGCAACTGCTTGGGGGAGTCGGGCTATTCCTCTTCGGGATCAAACTGATGAGCGAAACCCTCCAGGATTTATCGGGAGAAAAGCTAAGAAGGCTTTTCTCAACCGTGACAAAGACCCCCGTGAGGGGAATCGGCGTCGGAATCGTTGTGACTACGCTCCTGCAAAGCAGCAGTGCCTGCACCGTTATGACCGTCAGCTTTGTTCACGCGGGCCTGATGTCGCTTTACCAGGCGTTCGGCGTCATTATGGGGGCAAACATCGGGACCACGGTTACCGCCCAGCTGATCGCGTTCAAATTTGCGGATTTTGCCCTGCCGTTCGTCGGTATCGGCGTTCTCCTTTCGCTCTTTGGACGGACGAAGCGGCAGAAGATCCTCGGGAACGGGCTTGTCGGATTCGGTCTGCTTTTCCTGGGAATGAAAACGATGGAAGGATCGATGGCGTTCCTTCGGGATCGAAAAGACATCTTCGTTACCTTTTCGAACCATCCGCTGCTGGGGGTGCTAGCCGGAACGGGAGTGACCCTTCTTGTCCAGTCCAGTGCGGCAACGGTCGGTCTGGTCATCGCGATGGCTTCCCAGGGGCTTCTGGGACTGGACGCGGGAATTCCGATCATCCTCGGGGACAACATCGGGACAACCATCACGGCAGTCCTGGCATCGATTGGTGCTAACCGCGGAGCCAAGCAGGCGGCTGCCTGCCATGTCCTTTTCAACCTGATCGGCGTCGTTATTTTCATGTCCGTTTTTCCGCTGTTCAAAGGGGTAGTCGAGCTTACCTCGGACTCGATTCCCCGTCAGCTTGCGAACTCACACACGCTTTTCAACGTGGCAAACACCCTGATCTTCCTGCCGTTCTCGCGTCCTTTCGTCACGATGGTCCAGAAAATCATTCCCGGAAAAGTGGCGGTTCTCGACATGGGGCCCCGGTTTCTCGACCGCAGGCTGATTTCGGCCACCCCGGCTGCCGCCGTCCATGCAGTCAGGCAGGAACTCGTTCGTCTGGGTTTTTTGGCGGAGGAGATGCTTCAGAACGTTCACGCGGCTTTTGTTGAAAAGGACCCGAAAAAGGCGGAGGAGGTTTTCCAGACGGAAAAGCTGGTCAACCAGCTGACCCACGGAATCGCGCGTTATGCTGCCGAGGTCGGCCAGGCTAGTCTTTCCGAGGACCTCTCGTTGACCCTTGGGGCTTACGTAAACGGCGCTTCCGATATCGAACGGGTCGGAGATCACGCCACGAACTTGACGGAGCTCTTTGAGTATTCGCAAGAGAACCACCTTGTTTTTTCCGAGAAGGCGATGGCCGAATTCGAAGAGATGTTCACGAATGCCCGTCTCGCCTTTCACCTTGCGATTGAATCGATCCT
>JAJUIT010000168.1 GCA_029267465.1 Synergistaceae bacterium | reverse complement strand
TCAGGCGGATCCGGCTCTGCCTGGGGTGCCCGTCGGCATAAAACGCGGTTCCGGGAAGAAAGGCGACCCGGTTTTCCGCGGCCCTCGCCATGAAGGCCCTCAGGGGGAAAAACCCCGACAGGCTGCACCAGAGGTAGTAGCCGCCCTCCGGCAGGTCCCAGTCCCAGGCGATCCGCGTCCGGTAGCGGCTAAGGCTTTCCGCCAGCCGGTCGCGTTTTTCCCGGTAGGCCTTCCGGACCCGTGCAAGGTGAGGACCGTAGCGGCCCTCCCCGAGAAAGCGGTCCAGGAGGACCTGGGCAGGAGTGTTCACGTGCAGGTCCGTCATCTGCTTCAGCCTGGAAAACCTTTCGATGACCGGTGCCGGAGCCGAAACCCAGCCTACCCTGAACCCGAGGGAAAGGACCTTGGAAAAACTGCTCAGGTAGATCACGATCCCGCGCCGGTCCAGGGCCTTGAGCGGTGGAACCGGCCGTCCTTCGTACCGGAGCTCCCCGTAAGGGTCATCCTCCAGCACCGGCACGCCGAACCGGCCTGCCGTTTCCAGGAGCTCGCGCCGCCTTTCCAGGGACAGGGTGATGCCGGTCGGGTTCTGGAAGGTCGGTAGGGTGTAGATCAGCCTGGGGTTGTGACGCCGGATGGCTCCCTCGAGGAGGTCCGTCCTCATGCCGTCTTTGTCCATGGGAATCCCCGCCACCCGGGCCCCGGCGGCCCGGAAGATCTCCAGGGCCCCGAAAAAGGTGGATTTCTCCGTAAGGACCGTGTCGCCGGGAGAGAGCAAGGCTCTTGCCGCGAAATCCAGGCCCTGCTGGGAACCGGAAAGGATCATCACTTCCCGGGAAGGAACGTCGATCCCCCGGTCCGCGAGAAGCTCCGCAACCTTTTCCCGCAGCGGGGCGAATCCCTCAACGGGGCTCGGCAGGAACTGGGACCTGAAGCCGGAAATCCCGAGATCCCGCTGAAGGGCCAGGAATTCTTCCACCGGCAGGAGGTCCGGATCCGGAAATCCCGGGGCGAAGGAGATCACGCCTTCCCTCCCGTTCACGCACATCATCTCGCTGAAGAGATCCCCGCACGGCGCGGTTTCGGGCCTCAACAGGCAGTCCCACTCCAGGGGCTCGGCCCTGCCGGATTCGCGATCGAGCCCGGTTCCGACCGCCGCCACCACGGTCCCCCTGCCGACCCTCGCCTCGACGAAGCCGTCGGCCTTCAACTCGCCGTAGGCCCTCACAACCGTGCTGCGGTTGACCCCGAGCCGCTTCGCAAGGTCCCTTTCCGGGGGAAGCGGCGTTCCCTCGAGGAGCAGTCCGCCGAGGATCCGTTCCCGGAACGCCTCGGCGATCTGTTCGAACAGGGGCGTTCCCGAGTCTCTTTCCAGATGCAGCCGAATCATCTTCCACCCCTTCTTCTTTTCCGAAAATCGGCCCGCCTGGCACCATCCAATCAAGGATCATACACCCGGTTTTTTCCCGTGGAACCCCCAATTGGCCCCCTGTTAACCCATCCAATTGAAACCCAGGCCCAAAAAGAAAGGCCCCGCTCCCGTTTGGGAGTGCGGGGCAACCTCGCGGCCGTTCTTTCCGGCCCTATGCTATTCACCCAGCACTCTCGGCCGGTGCACGTAGACGCTGCAGTTCGCGTGGGCCACCACCTCGGCCGCCACGCTTCCCAGAACGAACCGTTTCCGCTCCGGGTTTCCCCGGTGACCGATCATGATCAGGTCGGCGGCAACCCCTTCGGCAAAGTCGAGAACCGCTTCGGCGGGAAAGCCCGGTCGAACGGCAACCCGCAGATCCGGAAGCGGCTGCCCGAACTCCGCCGCGGCCGCGTGAACCCAGTCGTGGACTTCCTTCCTGACTTTTGCCAGGAGGACCTCGTCGACCTCTTTCGATCGGGAGCGCCATCCCGTCCGCTGGGGTTCTACCGCGTGAAAGAAATAGAGGATCACGTCCTTCTCTCGGGCCGCAAAATCAAAAGCGGTATCCATCAGGCTTCGGCTGACCGCACTGTGGTCGATGGCCACAACCACTCTTTTCATGCTTTCACCTCCCGCGAGGGCTATTTTTCACTTTTATTTTACTAATTGTTTATTATATCATCTTGTTTTGCTTCTTTCCCCTTGCCCGACAAGGCCAAAAGATACGGTAAAATATCAGGAATTCGAACCAAAACGACAGGCGGGGATGTTCATGTGCAGGATGCTGCTGGCAAACAGAAAAGGGATCGAGGAACTCAAGCTGGCCCTGGCCGCGATCCCGGGCTGTTCCACCCTCGAAAAGTACCTGCTGGATCTAGAGCTGCGCGACGGGGGACAGGGGAACGGGTACGCCCTTTTGAAGGACGGTCGCCTTGTCCGCCTCGAGAAGGGCGTGAACCTGGCCGTGGAAAGGATCGCGAGGGAGATGGAAACGGCCGATTACGACTGGGTCCTCTTCCACGCGCGGGAAGCCAGCACGGGCAGCGTTTCCGACGCGAACTGCCACCCCTTCCGCGTTTCCGGCAAGGCCGAGCTCGTAGCGGCGGTCAACGGCAACGAGAAGTCGGTGATGGAACTGGCCCGTGCCGCAGGAGGAATCACGGACAGCGAATTCATCCTGAAACTCGTCGCCGAGATGGGGCTTCCCCTGAAAGAAACCCTTGCCATTTTCGAATCCAACTTCTTCGGCTTCTACAACGGCAGGCCCTTCGTCAAGAAAGGAAACCGGGACATGCTCTCCTGGGAAAAGGGGGAAGGACTCGTCTTTGCCAGCGATTTCCCCTTCGGCATGGAAGGGCTCAGGAAGCCGGAACCGGACTTCTTCTGGATGGAGGGAAGCCCCTGGGCCTGAGCCCGGCGAAAATGTTCCGGGGCACGCGAGGGAGGCCTTCCGGCCTCCCCTTCTTTTGCCCTCGAATATCACCGTTTGTGTATT
>JAJUIT010000152.1 GCA_029267465.1 Synergistaceae bacterium | reverse complement strand
AGGGAAATATTTACGCCAGAACAGGCGATCAAGAAACCACCAGAAAAGGAGCCCGCCTGAAACCACGAGCAACGACAAAACAACGAATTCGGCGGTCGCCTCTCCCCGAAAGGCTGAGTTCACTCCCCCATGCAACCCGACGCCACGCAGAAAGAACGGACGCAGCGCCCAGGCAAGGACAATGAGGACGGATCCCCAGACGAATACCCGGCTTGTCTTCACCGTAAGACTCCCTAAGCGCCTAGTCAACAGAAGTTTTTTCCTTCCAGGTTACGTTCAGTTTTTCTACCGGACTTACCGACCAGCAGTAGGCCCCCTTCACCGGAATTCCTGCCTCCCTGATAGCCTCCGCTGCCCTGAGCAATGTCATTCCTGTCGTGCAGACATCGTCAACGATCAGGATATCCCGTTCCAAACGGGGGCCCTCCCACCGGAAGACTCCCCTCGGTAAGGCCCTCCTTTCGAAGGCATTCCGACCGGCCTGAGAAGGAAACGCAATCTTCCACGTCAAGCCTTCAACAAGGGGTACACCCCATTCCTCAGACATCCCTCGCGCCAGCCGCTCAGCCTGGTTGTAAGAGCGGCTGGCGCCACGATGCAGCGGAACCGGAACCAGCGCCACGTTGGAATCCTCCCGGTAGAGCCTGGCAAGGGCCCTTCCCATTTCGAAAGCGAGGCGGCGGTGGCCGGAATACTTCACCAGATGGACCAGCTCCCTTGCGTACCCTTCATGCCAGGTCCCCGCTCGAAGGAAAGTGGTGTGCGATTGAATGCCGCAGGGGAAGAATCCTCCCCCGCACCAAAGACACCGCTTCGGCATTTCAAGGAGAAGGCCGTCCAGGCAGGAGGGACAGCCGTCACTTCCGATCCTTCCGCAGATTGGGCAGGTTGAAGGCCACAGAAAATGGCTGGCGATTTCCCACGCTTGCCTCGCTGCAGTCTCCAACCCGCCCTTCATCATCCGACCAGGAGAGATCAGGCCGATTTTGCGGCGGCGGAAAGCTGTTCGACCCGGTCCAGTCGCTCCCAGGCCGGTAAAGGATTCAGGTCCACCCGCCCCATATGCCCGTAGGCGGCAAGACGCCGGTACTGGGGTTTTCGCAAATCAAGGTCGCGGATGATCGCGGCCGGCCTGAAGTCAAAGACTTCGGAAACCAGACGGGTCAGGGTTTCGTCCGGAAGCTTTCCCGTCCCGTAGGTATGAACCATGAGGGAAACCGGGTGTGCAACTCCAATGGCATAGGCTACCTGGATCTGGCATTTCTCCGCGAGTCCAGCGGCGACCAGGTTCTTCGCGGCGTATCGGGTCATGTAAGCCGCAGAGCGATCCACCTTTGTGGGATCCTTCCCCGAGAAGCAGCCCCCTCCATGCGGCACGACTCCCCCGTAGGTGTCCACGATGATCTTTCTTCCCGTCAGTCCCGTATCGGCGAGCGGCCCGCCCTGGACAAAGCGTCCCGTCGGATTCACCAGGATCCTCGGCTTTCTTTCGCGCAGGTATTCAGGAATCGTCGGCAGGATCAGCCTTTCAACAAGGTCCGCCTCGATCTCGGCCTGGTCCACCGCCGGGTGGTGCTGAGTCGACACAACGACGGTTTCGACCCGAACAGGCTTATCCCCCTGGTATTCGACAGTCACCTGGGTCTTCCCGTCTGGACGGAGGTAGGGCAGGATCTTTTCCTTCCTCAGGGAGGCAAGCCCCCTGGAAAGGCGGTGCGCCAGTGCGATCGGAAGAGGCAGGTATTCCTCGGTCTCGTTGGACGCGTAACCGATCATCATGCCCTGGTCTCCCGCGCCGATCCGGTTGATCTCTTCTTCGCTCATGTGTGCTTCCCGCACTTCGAGGGCCCGATCCACTCCCTGGGCGATGTCCTTGGACTGCTCGTCGATCGCGGTCAGGACGGCACAGGTGTCTCCATCGAATCCGTATTTCGCCCGCGTGTACCCGATTTCCTTGACGATTTTCCGGGCAAGGTTCGGGATGTCGACGTAGCATTCGGTGGTAATCTGGCCGGCCACCATCACAAGGCCCGTTGCCACCATGCATTCGCAGGCGACCCTTCCCATCGGGTCCTCTTTCAGGATTGCATCCAGGACCCCATCTGAAATCTGATCCGCAAGCTTGTCGGGGTGTCCCTCCGTCACGGATTCAGAAGTGATGAAGCTCTTTTCGTTTTTCATCAACCTGCCGCACCTCCTCAAAAAAGTAGCCCTCCCCCGTGTGGTTCTCGGGGTGAAGGGCAGTAAAGCCTAAATTTCAGGAAACGATCCCCCTGGGCACTTTTCACGCTCAGGAATACTCGATCGGACAACGAAGGAGCATCAAAAGCCCTTCTTTCGGCTCGAAACCGAGCTGGGCCAAAAAAGGGGCCAGCTCACTCGTATAGGTAACGACCAGCGGAATTTCCCGTATGGCCGGGTGTTCGATCGCATACCGGATCAACGCCGTTCCGAGTCCCTTCCCCTGGTGATCCGGATGGACGAGCACATCCCAAAGGGAGGCCCGAAAAACAAAATCGGTCAGAATCCGGCAAAATGCGACCAGCCTGCCCCCGTGCCTTGCCGAAAAGCAGACGCTCGTGCCGGCAAGCATCCTCTCGATCTGGTCCAAGGACCGGCTGCGTCCCCAGTGCGTGAACCGGTAAAGGTCTTGAAGCTCATCGGCTTTGACCGCCAGTTTGCTGTCATAGAAAAGGTAGCCCTTCTCCAGCGGCATCGCCATTAGTTTACGCGAACGGGATCCCCGCTGCAGGCAAATGACATCCCTCCAAGGATTCGCCGCAAATCTCCGCCCCTGGCATCCGCACTGACGGAAAGCTGCAAAACCTGGCCTGTTCCGCAACTTTCGCAGATCCAGGTAGCCCGGGCCATCCCGTCACTGTCCGGCGTTCCCGGCAAAATCTTGACGCTGCCGCAAACCTGGCAAGCTACGATTAGCATTCCCGATCCTTCCTCTCTCCTGAAGGGGGCTTAAGGAGCCTTCTTCAGAACAATTCTAACCCGAACTGGCCCTTCGCTGAAGACGTCTTCTTCCGCTTCGACGATTACCAACGACGGAGAATTGCTTTCCACTATTTTTTCAACCGAACCGTAGAAATCCCCTGCCGACAGGTTGCCGACCGTTCCCCGAAGAGGATCCGGGATGACCCCTTCTTTCACGGAAAATGCATTGACCTCCCGCAGGAGAAGAAACAGTTCCCTTTCAGCCTCTTCCCTCTTGAGCGGTCCTGGAACCTTTCTCCTCCCTAGTTCCTGCCCTTTCCTGAAGATCAAACGGCTTGGATGGGACTCCAGCGACACAAGGACAGGCTCTTCCCGAACCGCGTTTGATTCCGCGACGAGCCGGATCACCTGTCGGTCCGGTTTTCCCGCAAAAGGATCCGGGTTTTCAAGCTCGTTTCCCTTCTCCGCCACGATCTGAACTTGTTCCGGCTTCACACCCGACCGGAATGCCAATTCGGCTCTCGCCTGTTCAACCAAAGTCCGAAGCGCCTGCCGAACCGATTCCCTGCTGCTTTTGGGGGAAAGCGGCACCTGGCTGAGGACTTCCTT
>JAJUIT010000087.1 GCA_029267465.1 Synergistaceae bacterium | reverse complement strand
GTTGGTGGTCATCAGGATCGCACCCGGGAACCTCTCAAATTCTTCCCGTTGATCCTGCCAGGCCCCCCCGTAGTTCCCAACGAAATGCGGGTACTTTTTGAGTCCCGGGTATCCGTGTGCAGGAAGCATTTCTCCATGGGTGTAGACGTTGATTCCCTTGCCTTCGGTCTGCTTTAGAAGTTCCGCGAGGTCGAGCAGGTCATGTCCCGAAACGAGGATAGCGTGCCCCTTCACCGGCGTCACCCGGACCCTGGTCGGAACTGGGTGCCCGTAGGCTCCCGTGTTCGCGGCGTCCAGGAGTCCCATGATCTTCAGGTTGACCTTTCCGCATTCCAGGGCCAACCCGAGGAGCTCGTCTGCGCCCATCGGCTCTTCCGCAAGACGCCTCAAAGCCTTGTGGAAAAATGCGTAGACCTCCTCGTCCTCCTGGCCGAGGATCTTCGCGTGGTCCGCGTAAGCGGCCATCCCCTTCAGGCCGTAAATGACCAGCCAGTGCAGGCCTCCGAGGTCCTGGCCCCATTTTTCGATCTGGAGCTCGGGAGAAACGGCCTCCCCCTGGTTCACGAGGGCGCCAAGGCTTCCCGCCGGGGACCAGGCTGCCGGCCCGTCCAATCTTTCAGGGAATTTTCCCTCTCCCTTACAGGCTTCTTCATAGAGTTTCCTGGCGTGTTCCTTCATTTCCCATGCCTTGTGAAGGAGTCCTTCAAGCCTGGCGGGATCGAAATTGACGTTCGTGACGGTCGTAAACAGCGCCTCCAGCAGAAAAACATCCACCTTCGGGTCCCTGACGCCGAGTTTTCTCGCCCTGTCCCCGTACTGGGCAATGCCCTTGGCGGCCCAGATCAGAAGATCCTGGAGCGCAGCCGTTTCAGGATCCTTGCCGCAGACTCCGAAAGCCGTGCAGCCTGTCCCTTTTGCCGTTTGCTCGCACTGATAACAGAACATCCAGTCTTCTCCCCTTTCGTTCGTGATCGAAATCCCCAATTTTTTTATTGTACTACGTTCCCTTCTTTATAGGTCTCTTCGTTATAAGGGTATCGTAGCGCCTCGGTCTCTGTTTCTTCCCCCTGTATGTTTACCCTCGTCAGGGTGAGGGTGAGCGGTTTTTTCGCCTCCTCGATCGCCGACCGGACAATCCTGGTAAGGCCGCTGCAGCAGGGAACTTCCATCGTCACCACTTCGATCGATTCGACCCTGTTCTGCAGGATGATCGAACGGAGCTTTTCCTCGTAAAACTTCGCATCGTCCAGTTTCGGACATCCCATCAGGAGGACTCGGCGCCCGTCGAGGAAACGATCATGGAAGTCCGAAATGGCGGCAAGCGTGCAGTCGGCTGCGAGCAAAAGACGGGCGTTTTTTAAATAGGGGGCGTTGATCGGCACCAGGGAAAGCTGAACCGGCCAACTCGCGAGCCTCGACTCCCCGGTTCTGCCTTTCTCGTTCCGGCTTTCCAGGGAAGTCCCTTTCGTAAGATCAGGGTTCATCACTTCTTTCAAACTCCTTGCCATCGTCCCAGGGCAGCCGCAACCTAAGGGCTTGGGCTTTTCACTTCCGTGCCTGGCCTTATTGACCGCTGTTTCGTCGAAGTCTTCGGCTTCCCTTGTTTCGATGGAAATCGCTCCCCTCGGGCATTCCCCGAGACAGGCTCCAAGTCCGTCACAGTAACTCTCGCTCATTAGGCGGGCCTTGCCGTCAACAATCGCGATCGCTCCTTCCTGGCAGGCACCGACACAAAGGCCGCAGCCATCGCACTTGTTTTCGTCGATCCGAATGATGGGCCGTACGCTTCTTTTCATCGGCTGAAACCTCCATCGCTGATATCTTCGGTATATAAATACCTTTATTCCGTTTTTTTGTCAAGAATCGTTTATGGTGACCCATCGTCCTTTCCTTCATAATGATCAAGAAGAGCACGAGGCTCCGGCCTATCCTCCAAGAAAGAAGGTAATCCGTTGAATCTCGGGACGAAAGAAGGGCGACTCTGGAGCTGGGCTCTCTACGATGCCGGAAATTCCGCTTTCGCCACGACGGTCATGGCCGCCATTTTGCCCGTCTATTACCGTGAAGTGGCCGCCGCGGACCTCCCGGTTTCTTCCGCACTCTCCTATTGGAGCATCGCGTCTGCAGCAGCCCTGCTTCTTTCCGTGATCACGGCCCCTTTTTCGGGAGCCGTGGCGGACGCCCGCGGCTGGAAAAAACCGGGGCTGGCGTTGACCACCCTCCTGGGCGTCGCGGCCTCAGCCGGGCTGGCCTGGGTGGGAAGGGGACTATGGGGCCTCGCCCTATGCCTCCTGGTCGTGGGGACCTTGGGGTTGTCTCTCTCTTCCGTTTTCTACGACTCGCTTCTGCCCCACCTAGCGGGCCCTTCTGAACTGGATGGCGCTTCGAGCCGGGGGTACGCGGTCGGCTACCTGGGTGGAGGAATCCTCCTGGCCATCAACGTGGCGATGATCGCGAGGTTGCCCGCCGAAACAGGGATGCGGCTGAGCTTTTTGACGGTCGCGGCCTGGTGGGCTCTTTTTTCGGTGCCGATCCTGGTTCTCGTTCCGGAGCCCCCACCGGATCCCACCGCAACGCAGGGGGGCAACCCGCTGGGGCGTCCCTTTTCCACGCTCCGTTCTCTCCGGCGCTACCCCGATGCGTTTTTGTTCCTGGTGGCCTTCTGGCTATACAACGACGGGATCGGAACGGTCATCAAGCTGGGAGCCCTTTATGCCTCTGCGCTGGGAATCGGCCGGGAGCATCTCCTGGGGGCCCTTCTGGCCACCCAGTTCGTGGCCATTCCTTTTGCCCTGGCCTTCGGACGGCTGGCCGGCAGGATCGGTTCCAAGGCCGCGATCTTCATCGGCCTGGCGGGATACGTCTGTCTTTCGGTCTGGGCGTTCTTTCTTGCCAAACCCTGGCAATTCTGGGTGCTCGCCATCGGGATCGGGACGGTCCAGGGGGGGACCCAGGCACTCAGCCGGAGCCTTTTCGGTTCCATGATCCCTCCGGAGCGGAGTGCCGAATTCTACGCGTTCTACGATCTATCCAGCAAGTTCTCGGGGATCGCGGGCCCTGCCCTGTTCACCTCGATCCTGCAGCTTACGGGGTCTCCCCGCTACGGAGCCCTGGCCCTCTCCCTCTTCTTCCTGGCCGGAATGGCCATCCTCAGGCGGGTCGACACGGCCCGCGGCCGCCTTGCATCCCCTTAGCAGGTCCTCCCAGGAAAGGTCCTCCCGGATACCGAACCGGGTTAGCACGAAATCGTAGCGCGTCGGGTCCCGGGGAGCGATGACCCGGAAGCTTCGCGTGATTTCCATCGCAGATTTGAGGTCGGCCGCATTTCGCCGCGTGAAGGCAAGAGCCCTGCCAATCCGGTGCATGTGGGTATCCAGAGGGATCACCAGCCGGGCGGGGTCGCATCGGCTCCACCCTCCTGGATCCACCGCATCGGACCGGATCATCCATTTCAGGAAGAGCCAATGGCGCTTGCAGGCGCTTCCCCATGAGGGTCGGCAGAGAAGGCTGTTTTTCCTTTTCGCGCCCCCTTCTTCCTCGAGACTCCGGATAAAAAACTCCAATTCGTTCACGTAGGTTTCCCCCGGCGCGCTGCCGGAGAGGAACGCAGACTCAAGCCCTCCATGACGAAGACAGAGCTTCCGCGCTCCCCAGAGGAGGTCGACCAGGTCTTCTCCCGACGTGAAACGGTGCCGGAAAGAAGAAAAATCCCGCTCAAGCTGCGGGCGGGATGAGTTTTCCAGGGCCAATCGCGGGCTTTCCCCCAGCCGGTCGAGGACTTTCCGAACGCTCTTCAGGATCTGGCGGACTCGTCCGTAGGCGAGACTGGAAGCCACCAGCGCGGCAATTTCGCGGTCCCGGGTGTTCCCGAAGGGAATCACGCACTCCAGGGGATCCGGCGATATCCACTCCGGGCGGTTGTATTCCCGGTAAAGCCTTTCCAGTTCCTCCCGAAGGCAGGCCGCACCGGCCAGGGGTAGGCCGTTTCTATTCCGAATCGTCAACGGGAATCGGCGAGAACGGCCGCCGCCACCGTATGCCCAAGCTCCCGGCAGCGGGCGAGATCCTCGCCGGTGGGAACATACTGAACCCGAAGGCCTTCGTGCACCCGCCGCACCTTCATTTCGTCCAGCGCCTCGTTCAGGAGCTTAACCGCCTCTCCACCCCAACCGTAGGAACCGAACGCCGCCCCCACTCGATTCGTGAACCGCAGGCCCTTGGCGTAGCAGATCATGTCCGCCATCCGGGGGAGCATCCCATTGTTCAGGGTCGGGGAACCCAGCACCAGCCCCCGGGCATCCAGCAGTTCCGTCACGACATCGCTGCGATGCCAGCCGTGCAGATCCATGACCTGGACCGAAACCCCCTTTTCCATCAACCCCTGTCCCACGGATTCCGCCATTTTCTCGGTGCTGTGCCACATGGAATCGAAAACAACGAGGACCTTCTCCCCTGTCTTCTGGGCGGCCCAATCCGCGTAGGCCGAGAGGATCCGGCCGGGATCCTTCCTCCAGATAACCCCGTGGTCGGGCGCGATCATGTCGATCTTCAGTCCGAGTTTCCGAACCTGCTCGAGCAGGTTGATCACCAGCGGGGAATACGGATTCAGGATGTTGGCGTAATATTTTGCGGCCTGGTGCATCAATTCCCCCGTTTCGACCTCGTCATCGAAACGCTCGCTGGAGGCATAGTGCGCCCCGAAGGCATCGCTCGAAATCAAAAGGCCGTCCTCTTCCAGAAAAGAGAACATGCTGTCCGGCCAATGCAGCATCCTGGTTTCAAGGAAGGTCACGTTCCGTTTCCCGAGGTTCAGCCGGTCCCCGGTTTTGACCACGCGGACGGGCCAGTCCCGGTAGTGGAAATGAGCCTTGAGGGCCTTCTCGCAGGCCGGCGAGGCGAAGATCCTTTCAGGACGGATCGTTTCGACCATCCGGCCGAGGCTCCCGCTGTGATCCATTTCCGCATGATTGACCACGATGGTGTCGATGCGCTGCGGATCGGTCACCTGGCTGATTCTCCAGAGCATTTCTTCCGTGTGGGTCGCCTTCACGGTATCGAACAGCGTGACGTGTTCATCGATAACGAGAAAGGCATTGTAGGTCGAACCGAGTTCGGTCGAGTACCCATGGAAATCACGAAGTCCCCAGTCGATCGCTCCGACCCAGAAGATCCCGGGTTTGACTTCGATCGCACTTCCGTTCATTGCGTTCCCTCCTCACTTGACGGCGTTCAGGTTGTAGGTCGGGGCCGACTTGGGAGATTTGCCCTTCTTGACGAGGTGGTAATTGGCATAAGTCAGGGGACACCCTTCCTTGAGGCAGGAAGAGGAGAGCACCTCACCGAAAAAGACGCTGTGGGTATACACGTCGATTCGGTCGAAAACTTTCGCCTCGATCCAGGAAAGGGCGTAATCGAGAACGATCGGCGTTCCGGCAGGCCCCGTCTTCCAGTTGCACGCCGCGAATTTGTCGATTTCCCGCCCGCTCTTGAAACCGAAAGTCCCGATGAACGTCATGGGGACTTCTTCCTCCAGGACGGACACCGAGAATTTCCCGCTTTTCATTAGAAGTTCCCAGGTCAGGTTCGCCTTGTTCAGGCAAACGGCCACCGTGTTGGGCGTAGCTGTAACCTGCATCACGGAGTTGGCGACCTGACCGTTCCTGCGTCCTTCCCACTCCGTGCAGACGAGATACATGCCGTAGGTCAGGTTGAAGAGCGCCTTGACATCAATCGGACCAGCCGCTTCCATGGAATTCCCCCCTTTGGGCTCGAAATGCCTGATAAAAAAGCGGGGCAGGCCGCTGCCCCGCACAGATCCTCAAAAAACGGAAGAACGGCTAAATCGTGACCCCTGCAGGCACCTTGAACACCCTCGCGGCCAGTTCCTTGTCCAGCATGTACAAGCCGTTCTTCGAATCCCCGATCATCTCGAGCTTTGACAGCAGTTCCTCGGCGTTGGCTTCTTCCTCAACCTGCTCGGAAACGAACCACTGAAGGGCGATGGCCGCCGCGTGGTCCTTCTCCTCGACCGCCAGGTCCATCAGGCCGTGGATGCATGCGGTGATGTGCTTCTCGTGCTCCAGGGTGTCCTTGAACGCTTCCAGGGGGGAAGCCCATTCCGTCTTGGGCGCCGCGATGGCCTCCAGTTTCACCCTGCCGCCCCTTTCGACGATGTGATTGAAAAAGATTTTCGCATGAACCGCTTCCTCCTGGGCCTGGACCTTCATCCAGTTCGCGAACCCTTTCAGGTTCTGGCTCTCGAACCATGCGGACATGGAAAGGTACAGGTAGGAAGAAAAAGCTTCCTCGTTGATTTGCTTGTTCAGCGCCTCATTCATACGGGCTTTCATCATCCTTCATCCCCTCCTGTTATCGGGCCCTTGCCCACGTTGTTGATAATGTTTTCAGATATGACAATCTTAGCGCCCCTCCCCGGCCCTGTCAAGGAAATCGCGGGCCGCCACGAGACCGCTGGCGGATGCCTGCACCAACCCTCGCGTGACCCCTGCCCCATCTCCCGCCGCGTAGAGCCCCCGGATCGAGGTTTGAAGCCCTTTGTCCAGCGCCAGGCGCAGGCTGTAGAACTTGACCTCCACCCCGTACAGCAGGGTATGGGGGCCGTCAATCCCGGGCATAATGATGTTCAGGGCCCGGATCATCTCCAGGATGTCGGTCAAATGCCTGTACGGCAACGCAAAGGAAAGATCTCCCGGCTCGGCCTGCAGAAGGGTGGGCCTGACCAGTCCCCGTTCGATCCGTCCCGCAGTCGAGCGTCTTCCCGCCTTCAAGTCCCCCAGGCGCTGGACGAGGACGGTCCCTCCCAGCATGTTGGCCAGCTTGGCGATGGCTCCGCCATACCCGTTCGGATCGCGGAACGGCTGCGTGAACTCCGTGCTCACCAGGATGGCGAAGTTGGTGTTCTGGGTCTTGCGGTCCCGGTTGCTGTGTCCGTTCACGATCACCAGGCCCGAGTCGCTCTGGTACTCCGTGACGACTTCCCCGTGGGGACACATGCAGAAGGTCCGGACCCGGTCGTCAAAGGTGGGGGCATCGAACACCGCCTTAACTTCGTAGAATTGTTCCGTGAGGTCGTTGGCGATCTCGTCCGGGACTTCCACTCGTACCCCGATATCCACGGGCAGGGAATCCACCGCCAGGCCAAGATCGGCAGCGACTTTCTCCATCCAGGTCGCACCTTCCCTGCCCGGTGCGAGAAGAACCGCCGGGGCGAACACACGAGTCCCGTCCTCGAGAAGGATCCCCCGGATTTCGTTCCGTTCCGCCAGGACCGACTTCACCTCGACTCCGGTGCAAACCGTGCAGACCTCTTTCAGTTGGCTATAAAAGTTGGCGAGGACAAGCTTCGCCCGGTCTGTCCCCATGTGGCGGATTCTCGCCGGGATGACCTGGAGCCCCGCGGAACGCCCCCTCTTGATGACCTCCGCCGCATAGCCCGCATCGGGCTCGAAGACGGGGGAATCAGCCCCGAAATGGACGAAGGTTCGGTCGACTTCCGCGATCAGATCCAGCAACCTCTGCCTTCCCACGCTTTTCTCGAGGTTGCCTCCGAATTCCGGGGTCAACGTCAGTTTCCCATCGCTGTAGGCTCCGGCTCCGCCCCACCCGCAGACGATGGCGCACGGGCGGCAATGAACACAGTTTTTCACGGAACCCGTCTTGATGGGGCATTTCCGGTTTTCGATCGGTGAGCCCTTGTCGAAAATAGCGACCCGTTTCCCCGCCCGCGCGAGTTCAAGCGCTGCGAAAAGTCCCGCGGGACCGGCCCCGACGATGATGAAATCGTATCGCTCCATTGCCGTTACTCCCCTTTCATTCGTCCTTTCCATGATAGCGCAAAAAAAGGAAGGCGGCGGATCGATCCGCCGCCTTCCCCGACCGTTCCCGTTCTTTTCGCTTTTTAGCGAGGCTGGACGTTGATGCCCCGTTCTTCCGGCGTTCCCGGAATCAAGGTGTCCCACAAGGCAGCGCAAACCCCTGCAACCGCCATGGGAGTTTTCAAAACCGCCCATAGGACCTGCCCCGGAACCCCGTGGGCGAAAAAGGCCGCTTTCTGGCCATCCACCCATCCGGGAAGCCCGAGGGCCATCAGGAAGGCGAACCCGACGATCAGGACGTTCCTCTGGCTTCCCATGTCGGCCCTCATGAGAACCTGGATCCCGAGGGCCCCGATGATCCCGAAAAGGGCGATGTAGGCACCGCCGATGATCGGGCTGGGGATGGTGGCGATCAGGGCTCCGAGCTTGCCGATCATGCTCATGACGATGAGGATGACGGCCCCGGTGCGGACAACCCACCTGGAGGCCACCCCCGTCAGGCCGATCAGCCCGATGTTCTCGGTATAGGAAGTGGTCCCCACGGCCCCGAACAGGCCGGCCAGCATGCAGTTCAGCCCTTCTGCCCCGATCCCCCGGCTGATCGTCTCCGGGCTGGGATCCGGCAGGCCCGAGGCATAGGAGCAGGAGTGGTAGTCGCCGATGGATTCGATCATCACGGCGAAGAAGCCCGCCAGGATGGCACCGAAGGTGAGGAGGCTGAATTTCGGGGCACCCCATG
>JAJUIT010000176.1 GCA_029267465.1 Synergistaceae bacterium | reverse complement strand
CACTTCCTGCACCGAAGTCCCGGAACCGAGGGCAATTCTCCTTCTCCGGCTTCCCTTGATGATCTCGGGGTTTCTCCTCTCCCGGGGTGTCATCGAGAGGATGACGGCCTCAATCCGCTTCAGCCTGCCGGGATCCATGTCTGCACCCTTCAAGGCTTTCGCTCCGCCAGGAATCGGCAGCATTTCGAGTACCTTTTCCAGGGGCCCCATTTTTTTGACCTGCTGAAGCTGTTCCAGAAGATCCTCCATCGTAAAGCGATTCTTCCGGAGGTTTTCGGACATCCGCTCGATGGACTCCCGATCCGTAACCGCCTGCACCTTCTCCATCAGACCGGCGAGGTCGCCCATCCCCATGATCCGCTGGGCCATCCTGCGGGCATCGAATTCTTCCAGATCCTCGACTTTTTCGCCGACCCCCGCAAGCTTGATCGGGACCCCTGTCGCGGCCCGGACCGCGAGCGCGGCCCCCCCTCGGGCATCACCGTCCAGCTTGGAGAGGATGACCCCTGTCAGGCCAAGGCGCTGGTGGAAGCTGGATGCCACGTTGACGGCCTCCTGTCCCGTCATGGCATCGACAACGAGAAGGATTTCGTTCGGTTTCACCGCGCTTCGGACGGCCTCGAGTTCCTGCATCAGCGGCTCGTCGAGGTGAAGGCGGCCCGCGGTGTCCAGAAGGATGATATCGGCCAGGTGTTCCTCCGCGTAGCGTAGAGCTCCCGATGCGACCTCAAGCGGAGTGTTCCTTCCCTCCCCGGGGCCGAAGAACGGCACTTTCACCTGCTCCGCAAGAACCCTCAGCTGTTCGACCGCCGCGGGACGCTGCAGGTCACAGGCCACAAGAAGGGGGCGATGCCCCCGGGAAAGGCGTTTGGCAAGCTTCGCAGCGGTTGTGGTCTTCCCCGACCCCTGGAGCCCGACCATCATGTACACGGTCGGCGGTTTCGGCGAGACCGTGAGCGTTGTCGGCCCCTCCCCCATCAGGCGGGCCAGTTCTTCATAAACGACCACCGAAACCTGCTGGGCAGGCGTAATGGATTCGAGAACGTCGGCTCCCGTGCAGCGGGTTCTGATTTTCTCCACCAGGTCCTTCGCGACCTTGTAATGCACGTCGGCTTCAAGCAAGGCCCGGCGGACTTCCCGGAGGGCGTCGGCGATATCCGCTTCGCTAAGTTTCCCTTTCCCCCGAAGCGCCCGGAAAACGGTTTCGAGGCGTTCCTTCAATGCGTCAAACATCCCGTTCCTGTGCCTCCTCGGCGCCCTCCGCGAGGACCTCTTCCATCTCCCTGACGAACTGGGGGGGGAGGTCAGGCGAATAGCGCGACAGGATCATCCGAACTGCCTTTCTCAAGGCTTCTAGGCGGGCATCGAACCCGAGCGTCGCCTCCAGCTCCAGGAGTCTCTGGCGGGCCCGCTGAACCAGGTCGTAAACCCCCTGGCGGGTCCCCCCCATCGTTTCGGCGATCTCCTGAAGGCTCAGGTCGGACAGGTCGTGCAGCTCGAAAGCCTTCCTCTGCCGTTCCGTCAGCAGTCCCGAATAGAGGTCGAAAAGCCTTCCATGGAGGATCCTTGACTTGAGCTGTTTTTCCAGGTCCATCCCGTTCTCTCACCTCACGGCATGGCGATTATAGAGACCGGCCGGACGGCTGTCAAGCTTTTTGCCTTGACAGTCATCCGGCCGTAAGGAAGGCAGTTCCTCAAGACTTCCAGGGGCTGGACACCTAATGGGAGTGGGAATGCCCGTGGTTTTCCCCCGCCTCGAAGAAGCGGTCTTCCACCCTTCTCAGAAGAAGCCAGAGATCATCCGTAAGGCGCCTCTTTTTCTCCAGGATGTGGAAAAGGGCATGGGAAACCTCCCCGTCTTCGATCATCTCAAGCCGCGCCATGAGGTCCCCTGTCGTTTGCAGTTCCCCGATCAGGGATTCCCTGAGGAGTTCGGCAATTTCTGCCGGTTCCGCAACCGTCCCGGTCCCGTGTTCATGCCCTTCTCCGGGCGTGATGATCCTGCACATATTCCTAGCCTCCTTTTCTGAACCTCGCCCCCCTTTCTATCACTTCCTCAAGATCGAGGCAAGAAAAAACCTCTTCCGCGTCAAAGGTCTGGTATATTGATTGAAGGGTAAAGACCGGAATCGATCGAAGCTTGAAGCAGCGATTCCATCACAACAGGAGGGTGTAGGCAATGAACCCGGAACCCATGGATTGGAACCGATTTCGAAAAGCCTACTACCGTACGGTAGGGGCAACTGTGACCAAGGCTCTGACCGCCAACGGCTTCCATGCGGCCTATGCAGAAACCCGCGAAGACGCGGTCCATGCTGTTCTTTCCCTCGTACAGGAGTGCGCCTCCGTGGGGATT
>JAJUIT010000143.1 GCA_029267465.1 Synergistaceae bacterium | reverse complement strand
GATCTTTCGGGTCTCTCCGGCGAGCCCCCTGTGAGAGAGCTTGACCGCCGAGCCGCCGAACGTGTTGGTTTCAATCACGAGCGCCCCGGCTTCCACGTAGGCCTCGTGGATTTTCCTGACGGCATCCGGATTGACAAGGTTCATTTCTTCCGGCAGAAGCGGGGGACGCCAGCCGGCTTCGTCCAGCATCGTACCCATGCCGCCATCCATTACGACGATCGAGTTCTTTTCCCGCAGCCACCGAACCAGGTCCAGCATCGCCCTTCCCTCCCGTTTTCATTCCCGGCACTTCAAATCCGGATGGTTCGTTTTAAGAATGCATCATAACGGCAGTTCGGTTCCAGGGCAAGTAAAAAAGGGGGCGGTCCTGAAGACCGCCCCCTTTTGATCGAATCCTGATCCGATTCGGAAGCAAACTACTTGATTTCGACCTCGGCTCCCGCTTCGACGAGCTTCTTCTTGATTTCTTCAGCTTCTTCCTTGGAAACGCCTTCCTTGACGGGCTTCGGCGGGTTGTCGACCAGTTCCTTGGCTTCCTTGAGGCCCAGGCTGGTGATTTCCCGGACCACCTTGATCGTCCCGATCTTGTTGGATCCGGCACTCTTGAGAATGACGTCGAACTCGGTCTTCTCCTCTTCGACCGGGGCAGCGGCAACTGCGGCCGCAACGGGCATGGCCATCATGGCAGGAGCACCGGCGGAAACCCCGAACTTCTCCTCCAGATCCTTGACAAGCTGCGAAAGCTCAAGAACAGACATCTCTTCGATTGCCTTGATAATTTCCTCGCGGGTCATTGATTTCATCCTCCTTGGTTTTTGTAATCAGGCTGGGACGGGAAAGCCCCTGTCCCTCAAGCGATCAAGCTGCTTTTTCTTTCTGTTCCTGCACCTGCGACAAGCAGGTAACCAGTCCTCGGGCGGGTCCGCTGAGGACGGTGACCAGACCGCGAAGCGGAGCCGCGATCGTGCCAACGACCTGGGCAACCAGCTGCTCTCTCGAAGGGAGATCGGCCAAGGCGAAAACCTGGGCCTGGCTCAGGATTTCCTTGCCCATGATCCCGCCTTTCACAATCAGGGCCTCGTTCCCCTTCTCTTTCGAAAAATCCCGAAGCGCTTTTGCCACTTCCGAGATTTCCCCGTAAACGAGCGTGTAAACGTTCGGTCCGGAAGTCAACTCCTCGGGAGCCGGGTGCCCCATCTCTTCAAGAGCTCGCCGCATGAGCGTGTTCCGGGCGATTTTCATCTCGCCCCCGGCCTTCCTGATACGGGAACGGATCTCCGTGCTTTTGGCCACGGTCAGCCCGCGGTACTCGCAGACGAAAATGGTTTCTGCCTTCCCCAGCATTTCCTTCAGCATTGCGACTTGCTGGATTCGGTATTCTGTCGGCAAAACATTCACCTCCTTCACCCAAACATGAAAAATCCCCGGACCTGCCGGGTCCGGGGACGAAGGGCAGTTTCCGCAAAAGAGGGACCTTCTTGCGGAAGCACTGGACTCTATTCCCTGAACCTCAGCAGGCGGAGCTCTCTCCATTTCGTGCGCCCGCGCGGCGCACACCGGCTATCTACGGTTCGTCTCTTTCAGTTGTAAAGGTTCATTCCGCTGCCGGCAACGCCCTTATTCGACCGCGGCGATCTCCTTCTGGGCCGCATTCGGATCGACCTTGATGCCGACCCCCATCGTGGAAGCGACCGAGAAACTCTTCACGTAGGTTCCCTTCGCGGCGGAGGGCTTTGCCTTCAGGATCGCCTGGAAGAACGCCCGGGCGTTGTCGTAAAGCTGGTCGGTCGTGAAGTTGGTCTTCCCGATCGCCTTATGGATGATCCCGAACTTGTCGAGGCGGAATTCCACGCGCCCGGCCTTGACTTCCTTGACCGCATCGGCCACATCAAAGGTGACCGTGCCCGTCTTCGCGCTCGGCATCAGGCCGCGAGGCCCGAGGATTTTGCCAAGGCGCCCGACGGACTTCATCATGTCGGGGGAGGTGATGACCGCATCGAAATCGAGCCAGCCGCCCTCGATTTTCTGGACCATGTCATCCGACCCGACGAAATCGGCACCCGCCTCTTCGGCCTCTTTCAGTTTCTCTCCGGTCGTAATGACGAGGACCCTTTTCGTCACACCCGTCCCGTGAGGAAGCGGCACCGTTCCGCGAACCTGCTGGTCCGCCTGCCTCGGGTCCACACCCAGGCGGATGTGAACTTCGACGCTCTCGTTGAATTTCGCGGTGGCGTTCGTCTTGCAAAGGTCGAGCGCCTCGCGAAGTCCATAAAGCTTTTCCCGGTCTACATTGGCCTTGATGGCCTGGTATCGCTTGCTCTTTTTCGCCATTTCGCTAACCTCCCTGTGGTCGTCGTGGGTCCGCTCCAGACCCTGCCACACGTTGCGCTAATCGGTGACCTCGATGCCCATGGACCTCGCCGTGCCCATGATCATCTGCATTGCGCCTTCGATATCGTTCGCGTTCAGATCTTCCATCTTGAGCTGGGCGATCTCCCTGATCTGGTTCTTCGTGACCTTGGCGACCTTCGTCTTGTTCGGAACCGAGGATCCCTTGTCGATCTTCGCGGCTTTCTTCAAAAGCACGCTCGCGGGCGGGGTCTTCAAGATGAAGGAGAAGCTCCGGTCCGCGTAGACCGTAATCACGACAGGAATGATCATGCCAGGCTGATCGGCCGTTTTCGCGTTGAACTGCTTGCAGAACTCCATGATGTTGACGCCGTGCTGCCCCAGCGCAGGGCCCACAGGCGGTGCAGGGGTGGCCTTGCCGGCGGGAAGCTGCAGCTTCACTGCCCCAACGACTTTCTTGGCCATGTTTCTTCCAACCTCCTTTCCCGAGAAGTTGCCTAGAGCCTTTCGAGCTCCTGATAATCCGCTTCGACCAGCGTTTCGCGGCCGAAGACCGTCACCGAGAACTTAACCTTGCCCTTCTCCGGGAGCACTTCCGCCACCGGGCCGACCTGCCCCTGGAAGGGACCGCTCTTGACCCGGACCACGTCACCGGGTTTGAGGTCGATTTCCACCTTCGGCTTGATCTGGTCTTTCCCGATCTTTCCGATAATGTCCTGGATTTCCTTCTCGGTGAGGGGAATCGGGTGGTTTCCGGCTCCGACGAAACCGGTCACCCCGGGGGTGTGACGGACAACGTACCAAGACTGATCGTCCAGAATCATTTCGACGAGCACGTAACTGGGAAAAACTTTCCGGTGGACGCGCTTCGTCTTCCCGTCCTTGACGTAGACGCGCTCCTCGACGGGGACCAAAACGCGGAAGATGCGATCCTCCATCCCCATCGAGGCGATTCTCTGCTCGAGGTTTGCGAGGACGCGATTTTCATAACCGGAATACGTTTGGACGATGTACCATCGCCTGTCGTTTTTTTCGTTCATCATCAAAAAGGGGGGCTCAGCTGGCCCCCGCACCCCCTGCCAGATGCCCTGAAGTCAGCGGCTTTTCAGGGCTTACCCCTACCTGATAACCGCCTTGAAGACGAAAGTCAGGAGGACGTCCATCACACCGAGCACCGCTGATGTCAGAAGCGTCAAGGCGATCACGACGAGAGTCGAGTACCATACCTGCTGCCTTCCCGGCCAGGTCACTTTGCGCAGCTCGGCTCTGGCTTCACGAACGAAGTCGAGGAATTTTTCCACAGCCTCGGCCTCCTGTCTTTTTAAAAAGAATGGCAGGCCCGGCAGGATTCGAACCTGCAACCCCCGGATTTGGAGTCCGGTGCTCTACCAATTCGAGCTACGGACCTGCGAGCACGCGCTATTCTACACTACTTGGATTCCTTGTGCAAGGTGTGTTTATCACACCACTTGCAGTATTTCTTTTTTTCCAGCTTTTTCCCCATCTTCTTCTTGTTGACGAGGGTTACGTAATTCCTCCGCTTGCATTCCGTACAGGTCAATCCGATGATGTCAGCCATTCCCTTTTCGGCTCCTAGTCGAGGATCTCGGTGACGACACCGGCACCCACCGTGCGGCCGCCTTCCCGGACCGCAAAGCGAAGGCCCGGCTCCAGCGCCACCGGCACGATCAGCTTCACTTCAAACGTGCTGTTGTCTCCCGGCATGACCATCTC
>JAJUIT010000148.1 GCA_029267465.1 Synergistaceae bacterium | reverse complement strand
GGCGATTGTGAAGGTCCGCGTGAATCCGGACAAATGCATTGGATGCAAGTATTGCACCAACTTCTTCAACTGTCCTGGATTGCCGTTTGACGAAGCGGCCAAAAAGGCAAAAATCGATGAACGGTTCTGCGTCCAGTGCGGGGTCTGTATCCAGGTTTGCCCCCACGGCGCCATCGAGGCCGTCGAGGGAGAGGAGGAATAAAGGATGCAGTACGTCATCGTTGGGCTGGGAGGCCAGGGAATCCTCTTCACGAGCCGGGTCCTGGGGCATATCGCGGTTTCGCGGGGCGAGCGGGTCATGGGAAGCGAGGTTCATGGGATGGCCCAGAGGGGCGGGTCCGTCATCAGCCACTTCAAGGTAGGGCCGTACGAGAGCCCTCTCGTTCTGGCGGGTTCCGCGGATCTTCTGATCGCCTTCGACCAGGGGGAAGGCATCCGCAACCTCCATTTCCTTCGCGAGGGGGCGCAGGCGATCCTCAATCTCCACGACCCGGCGGCCCTCGAGAACCATCACCTGAAGAAGTACGCCGCCGACAGGAGTCTGTCAATTGCCGGGATTCCCGGCTACCAAATCCTGCGCGAAAAGATGGGCGGACTTTTCCTCTTCATGAATGTCTTGATGCTGGGGGCGATGTGCGGGATTAACGCAGGGAACGTTTCCATTGACGAGATTCGCGAGACCGTGGCGAAACTGGCACCCGAGAAACACAAGGCCGACAACCTGAAGGCGGTGGACCTGGGCTACGGGTATTTCAAGGGGAATTAGGCGAAACGCGAAACCCCGACAGCGGAGGGAAGCGGAACTGCCGCTTCCCTCCGCTTCGTGCGGATTCAGCCTGGTCGAAACGCTGGTGGTGTGTGCCATCATGGGGATATTGGCCGGTGCGGTCGGTGTGTCGATTACCGCCCTGGTCCAGTGGGACCGCTCCGAAGGGGCCGTCGTCCGCGAGGCGGAAGCGGTGCAACGATGGCTGGATGTGGCCCTCGAGAAGGGGCTCCTCAGGCAATTGTCCTTCACGCTGAAATTGCCGGCAAGTCCGTCGGGAAAGCTTGTCCTCGTCTGGCAGGGGCAAGATTTCACGCAGAGCGAGATCTATGATTCCATGGGAAAATGTGACTTTGCCGTGGCCGGGGGGAAAGCCGTGACGGCCGTCTACAACCCTTGCTACCATTCGGTTTCCCCTGGGTTTACCCTAAAAATCCTGCCCCCCGGGAAGAGGGCACCGGTCCGCTCGATCATTGTTTCCCCCTACGCAAGGGTTCGAATCAGCCTACCCTGATGGGAAGAACGGGTGTATCCTTGTACCGTTCCGGATCCAGGAGGAGGAGTAGAAATGCCGGCAAAGCCGTGGTGGAGAGAAACCATTGAAACGATTCTGTGGGCCCTCGTCCTTGCCCTGATCTTGAGGGCTTTTGTCGTCCAGGCTTTCTGGATCCCCAGCGGATCCATGATCCCGACCCTGGACCCGGGGGACCGGGTCCTCGTTGCCAAGTTCTGGCACGCTCTTTCGGAACCAAAGCGAGGGCAGATCATCGTCTTCAAGTATCCCGTCGATCCATCCAGGGATTTCGTCAAACGGATCATCGCCGTGCCAGGTGAAACCGTTCGCATGGAGAACGGGACGGTTTTCGTGAATGGAAAGGCCCTTTCCGAACCCTACGTGGTGAATCACGACAATTTCAATATGCCCGAGATGAAAGTGCCTGAAAAACACTATTTCGTCATGGGAGACAACCGGCCGAATTCCCAGGACAGCCGTTTCTGGGGGTTTGTCCCGCGGTCTTTCATCAAGGGACCCGCCTTCCTGCGCTACTGGCCCCTTTCCCGAATCGGGCTGCTGAACTAGCGGAATGGGGCGCACGGTCTGGTTCCCGGGTCACATGGCCCGCGGACAGAAACGGCTTTTCGAAGTGGTCGCGAACCTGGATGCGGTGGTCGAGGTCCGTGACGCCAGGGCCCCGGCCCTCACCGCCTCTCCTTTGTCCGAACGGCTGGCCAGGATGAAGCCGGTGGCCCTTGTCCTGAGCCGGCGGGATCTTGCGGAAGAGGCGAAAACGGTCCGGTGGCTCGAGCATTTCAGAAGGAGCGGCAAAACCGCCCTGGCTTTCAATCTCAGGCAGGACCGGTTTGACTTGCTGAAAGCCGAACTGCAGCGCTACAAGCCTTCCCATCGCGACCTGCGCATAGGGATCGTCGGAATCCCAAATGTCGGAAAATCTCTTTTCCTGAACGGCCTTGTGGGGAGGAACGCCTCCCGGGTCGGCGCGCTTCCCGGGATTACCAGGGGAGTCGAATGGTTCCGCGGCCAAGGGGTCCTGGTCGTCGACTCGCCCGGTATTCTCCAGGCCAGGACTGGCCTCAAGACCGGCCGTGCCCTTTCTTGGCTTGGCTGCAACCGGGCGGATGTCATCGGGTCCTTCGAATCCTGTGCATTGGCGCTCATCGCCTTTCTGGGAGATCAGGGCCTCTGGCCGGTTGTCGAAAAGGCCTGGGGGGTTCCGCTGGACACCGATGGACCGGAAGCGACGCTGGACGCACTCGGCCGCCGTTTGGGCTGCCTCGTATCGGGAGGAAGCGTCGATGCGGGAACGGCAGCAAGAAAGTTCCTGGAAAGCTTTGCCTCAGGGCGCCTCGGAAGGGTGACGCTGGAACTCCCGGAATCTCCACTGACGGAGGAGAACCTTCCTTGACGAGGATCGCGGGAGTGGATGAAGCGGGACGGGGTCCCCTGGCCGGACCCGTGGTGGCAGCGGCCGTCATCCTGACGCCCGAGCAGCGGAAAGTTCTCGTAGGGCTCGGGCTGGACGATTCGAAAAGGCTCTCCCCCTCCAGAAGGGAAGCGCTTTTTTCCGTCATGCAGGAACTGGGCGTGAACTGGAAAGCCCAGGCGGCCTCCCCCGCTCGCATCGACGAGATGAACATCCTGGGCGCGACGCTTTGGGCCATGAAGGCCTGTGTCCTGGGGCTCGTCCCGGAAGCTGAACTGGTCGTGGTGGACGGGAACCGCCCCATCGCCGGACTGCCGGTTCGGCAAAAGGCTGTCCCGCGTGCGGACCAACTGGTTCCGGCTGTATCTGCCGCCTCTGTCATCGCAAAAGTCTTGCGTGACCGGGTGATGGCGAGACTGGCCCGCCGCTTTCCCCAATACGGTTTCGAGATTCACAAGGGCTACCCGACCGCAGCTCACAGGGAAGCCCTGAAAGAATACGGCCCGTGCGAAATCCACCGTATTTCGTTTTGCCGGAAAATCCTCTTCTGAGCCTATCGCCCACCAGAGTCCTTTTCCCGGACGGGCCTCTCGAGGAGGCGTTGTCTTGGATCACCTTGAAACGGGTCGACTTGGAGAAGACATTGCCGAGCGCTTTTTCCGGGAAAAGGGCTGGACGATCCTGGGTCGGAACATCCGCGTGCGCGGGGGCGAAATCGACCTCGTCGCCATGGACGGGCCCGAGCTCGTTGTCGTGGAAGTTCGGACACGTTCGATAGGAAAGATCCTGCCCGCTGAGGAAACGGTGGGGCCGAGGAAGCTGAAGGCACTCGTGAGGTCGGGGAGGATCTACGTCGAGAGGCGCCGCTGGGAAGGCCCCTGGAGGATCGACCTTCTGGGGATCAACCTAGACCCCGAAGGACGTCCCAGCTTTTCCCACTTGACGGACATCAGCGCGGGGAGGGTTCAGTTC
>JAJUIT010000023.1 GCA_029267465.1 Synergistaceae bacterium | reverse complement strand
GAGATGGTCATGCCGGGAGACAACAGCACGTTTGAAGTGAAGCTGATCGTGCCGGTGGCGCTGGAGCCGGGCCTTCGCTTTGCGGTCCGGGAAGGCGGCCGCACGGTGGGTGCCGGTGTCGTCACCGAGATCCTCGACTAGCCGTCGGGAGGGGACAGTCTTGGCAAAAAAGATCCGCATCAACCTAAAGGCGTTTGATCACCGCGTGCTTGACGCTTCTGCGGTCCAGATCGCAGAGACGGCTGAACGCACGGGCGCGAAGGTTTCAGGACCGATACCGATCCCGACGGAGATCAACAAGTTTACGATCCTCAAGTCTCCGCACAAGGACAAGGATGCCCGGGAACAGTATGAAATTCGGACCCACAAGCGCCTCATCGACATCGTCGACCCGACGCAGAAGACGATGGAGGCCTTAATGCAGCTGAATCTCCCTTCCGGAGTGGACATCCAGATCAAGTTGTAGCTTTCGGGGGGAGCTCTGAGCGAAAAGGAGCTGAATCGGATGAGCATGGGAATTTTGGGACGGAAGATTGGAATGACGCAGATCTTCGATGAAGAAGGGAAAGCCGTCCCCGTAACAGTCGTGGAAGCGGGACCTTGCCCGGTTCTCGCGGTCAGGACGCAGGAAAAGAACGGGTACACGGCCGTGGTCCTGGCGTTTGGAGCGAAGAAGGCGAAAAGGGTTCCGAAGCCGATGAAGGTTGTTTTCGAGAAAGCGGGAATCGAGCCGAAAAGGTGGATCAGGGAGTTTCGGATCGAAGATGTCACTCCCTTCCAGCCCGGAATGGATGTGACGGCGACGATTTTCGAGGCCGGGGAAATCGTTGATGTGACCGGCGTGAGCAAGGGGAAAGGCACGGCAGGCGGAATGAAGCGGTACGGCTGGGGAGGCGGTCCCGCATCCCACGGGCAGTCCAAGTGGCATCGCCGCCCCGGTTCCTCGGGTGCCCACAGCTACCCGGGCCGGGTCTTCAAGGGGCACGGAAACCCGGGGCGCATGGGCAACGAGCGAGTCACCGTCAAAAACCTGAAAGTGGCTGCGATCGACGCTGAAAACAACCTGATCCTGATCAGGGGGGCCATCCCCGGGGCGCGCAACGGCCTGGTTATGGTCCGGAAGAAGCACTAGGCGCCGGAAGGAGGGGGAAAGACCATGCCTACCATGAAGTTGATCAATTTTGAGGGCGAAGTCGTAGGAAGCCTCGAACTTTCCGACGCCGTGTTCGGTGCGCCCATTCACGTTCCTGCGATGCACCAGGTTGTTGTGGCCCATCTGGCCAATGCGCGGCAGGGGACTGCCAGCGCCAAGACACGAGGAGAAGTGAGCGGCGGAGGGCGAAAGCCCTTCAGGCAGAAACACACCGGACGGGCCAGGGCCGGGAGCACGCGTTCCCCGTTGTGGTTGAAAGGTGGCGTCGCCCATGGGCCGAAACCGCGCGATTACAGCCAGAAGGTCAACCGCAAGGTGCGTCAGCTGGCGATGCGGAGCGCGCTTTCGCTGAAGGCGACAGAGGATCGGATGATCATTCTGGAGAACGGGGATTTCGGAACCCACAAGACCAAGGCAATGCTCGCGTTCTTAGGTAAGGTTGAAGCGACCCGCAAGCCCCTGATGGTAGTTGACGAGTCGAACGCGAACATCTACAGGTCCGCGGCGAACATCCCTGGAGCCAAAGTGATCCACGTGGACAGCCTGAATGTCTATGACATCCTGAATCACGAACACCTGATCATGACGCTTGCGTCCGCCCAGAAACTGCAGGAGGTGTACGGCCGATGAATCTCGTTGCGCATGATGTGATAATCCGGCCGATCATCACGGAGAAATCGAACCGCCAGATGGAGCATAACAAGTATGCCTTCGAGGTCCATCCGAAGGCCAACAAGGTGCTGATCCGCCAGGCGGTCGAAGAAGTCTTCAAGGTGAAGGTCGAAAGCGTCAACACGATCAAGGTTCGCTCCAAGCCGAAACGTTTGGGCGTGTTCCTGGGGCGTTCCCGTTCATGGAAAAAGGCCATCGTGACCCTTGCCGCGGGCGAGCGCATCAAGTTCTTTGAAGGCGCGAGTGCGTAGGGTACGAGAGGAGAACGAACATGGCGATTAAAAAATTTAAACCCACAACCCCGAGCCGCCGGACGATGGCGAACTCGGATTACAAGGAAATCACCTCGACAAAGCCCGAAAAAAGCCTGCTTGAGCCTCTCCGGAAGACAGCGGGCCGAAACAACACCGGTCGGGTGACGATGCGCCATCGCGGCGGGGGAAACAAGCGCCAGTACCGCAAGATCGATTTCAAGCGCGACAAGATCGGTATCCCCGGAAAAGTGGCGACGATCGAGTACGATCCGAACCGTTCGGCAAGGATCGCGCTGGTCCACTACGCGGACGGCGAGAAACGCTACATCCTCGCCCCCTCCGGACTTTCCGTGGGAGCGCAGGTCATGGCGGGCCCCGGGGCCGACATCAAACCCGGCAATGCGCTAAAAATGATGGATATCCCGGTCGGTACCGTCGTCCACAATATCGAGCTGGAACCGGGACGCGGCGGCGTTCTGGTCCGGTCTGCTGGATCTAGCGCGCAGCTGATGGCAAAAGAGGGCAAATATGCCTACGTCAGGATGCCCAGCGGGGAACTGCGGCTCGTTCTTCAGCAGTGCATGGCCACGATCGGCCAGGTGGGGAACGAAGAACACGAGAACGTTGTGGATGGGAAAGCTGGAAAAACTCGCTGGCTTGGCCGCAGACCGAAGGTCCGCGGAATGGTCATGAATCCCGTCGATCATCCGATGGGCGGCGGCGAAGGGTGCAGCAAGTCGAACAAGCATCCTGTTTCTCCATGGGGGACTCCAGCCAAGGGATTCAGAACCCGCAAATCGAAGCCGTCCGACAAGATGATCGTTCGGCGTCGGTACGCGAAGTAAAGGCTGAGGAGGGAAGGACATGGCAAGGTCCACGAAGAAGGGCCCCTTTGTCGAGCTGAAGCTCCTGCACCGGGTCGAAATGATGAACGAAACGTCAAAAAAGGCGGTCATCAAGACCTGGTCGAGGCGCTCGACGATCGTGCCCGCCATGATCGGGCACACCATTGCGGTTCATAACGGGAAAACGCACATTCCCGTGTTCATTACGGAAAACATGATCGGGCACAAGCTCGGCGAGTTTGCACCGACGCGCAAGTTCGGGGGACATGCCGGGCAGGAACGCGCTTCCGGCGTGAAGTAGGGGGGTTGAGGAAGAGATGGAAGCCAGAGCGGTCTCAAAGGGTCTGAACATCTCCCCGACGAAGCTGCGCCAGGTAATCAGCCTGATTCGCGGGAAAAAGGCGGATGAAGCCCTCGCAATCCTGAAGTTCACCCCCAAAAAGGCGGCGCGGTACGTGGAAAAGGCATTGCAGAGCGCGTTGGCCAATGCGGACAACAATTACGGAATGGATGTTGACAAGCTTGTCGTTTCCGAAGCCTTTGCCGACCGGGGAACTGCCATGAAGCGGTTTCGCCCCGTCTCGATGGGCCGGGCTCATCCGTTCAAGCGGACGTCCAGCCACTTGACCATCGTGGTCTCGGAACGCTAAGGAGGGGTGACCGTGGGTCAGAAAATTCATCCCGTGGGGATGCGGTTGGGCATCATTCGCGACTGGGAATCCAAGTGGTTCGCCAGCGGAAGAAACTATGCGAAGAACCTTCACCAGGATCTCGAGCTCCGGCACTGGATCATCGACCGCTGGAAGGCAGCGGGGGTCTCGAAGGTAGAAATCGAGCGGATTGGGAACGTCATCGCGTTTACGGTTTCGACCGCCCGGCCTGGGGTAGTGATTGGTAAAGGCGGAACGGAAATCCAGAAAGTCCGTGAAGAACTTCAGGCCAAGACAGGACTTCGGGTCATGATCAACGTCCAGGAGATCAAAAACCCGGATATGGAAGCGTCGATCCTGGCGGAGAGCGTCGCCTCCTCGCTGGAAATGCGGGTCAGCTTCCGCCGCGCTATGAAAAAGGCGATTTTCCGCGCCATGAAATCCGGCGCGAAAGGGATCAAGGTCCAATGCGGCGGAAGGTTGGGCGGAGCCGAAATCGCGAGAACAGAATGGTATCTCGAGGGCCAGCTCCCTCTTTCGACCCTGAGAGCCGATATCGATTACGGCTTTGCCGAAGCCAAGACGATTTATGGAGTCATCGGCGTCAAGGTTTGGGTATACCGTGGCGATGCCGCCTACAAGGCCCGGAAAACGGCCAAAGAGGGCGCAAAGGAAAGGGGTTAATGCACCATGCTTATGCCTAGCCGCGTTAAATACAGAAAGCCCTTCCGAAGGCCCCTGAGCGGTCGAGCGAAGGGAGCCACCCAGGTGGATTTCGGGGATTTCGGCCTGCAGGCGTTGGATTGCGCCTGGATCACCGCAAGGCAGATCGAGGCGGCCCGAGTCGCGATCTCCAGAAAGATGAAAAAGGGTGGCAAGATCTGGATCCGGATTTTCCCGGATCGTCCCTTTACGAAGAAACCGCTTGAAACCCGTATGGGAAAGGGAAAGGGAAACCCCGAGTTCTGGGTTGCCCCGGTCAAGAGAGGGCGGATCATGTTTGAGATCGCCGGGGTCCCTCGGGAAGTAGCCGAGGAAGCCTTCCTCACGGCGGGTCACAAACTGCCGATCAGGGTCCGGTTTGTTGCCCGGGAAGGGCTGGGTGGTGAATAGGCCATGAAGGCAAAGGATTTCAGGGATCTCACTTTGGAAGAGCTTCAGGACAAGCATCGCCAGTACAAGGAGGAACTTTTCAACCTGCGTTTCCAGAGCGCCATCGGGCAGCAGGGAAACCATAGTCGAATTTCGGAAGTCAAGCGGACCATCGCACGAATTCTCACGGTGAAGCGCGAGAAGGAAATTGCCATGGAACGCGCGACGGCAAGGAGGTAGCGGACGATGGAGGAAAGAACCTCTCATCGGAAAACGCGGATTGGCACCGTCGTCAGCAACAAAATGCAAAAGACGATCGTGGTCCGGGTGGATCGGATGGCAAAGCACGCGCTCTATGGCAAGCCGGTGCTGAAATTCAAGAAGTATATGGCACACGACGAAGAAAATACCTGCCGGATCGGCGACCAGGTGCTGATCGAAGAAACTCGTCCCCTGAGCGCCCATAAGCGGTGGGTGCTGAAGGAAGTCCTGCGCCGTGCCCCGATTCTGGGTACGGAAACCGGCGGCGAGGAGGCGTAGGAAATGATTCAGCTTAGGACGGTTCTCAATGTTGCCGACAATTCCGGCGCCAAAAAGATCATGTGCGTCCACGTGGTGGGTGGCAGCCAGAGATTCGTGGGTTCCGTCGGGGATGTCATCGTCGCCTCGGTGAAGGAAGCCATCCCGAACAGCAACATTTCGAAAGGGCAAGTGGTCAAGGCCGTGATTGTCCGGACCAGCAAGGAAATCAGGAGGAAAGACGGTTCGTACGTCCGTTTCGATGACAATGCCGCGGTCATCATCGACAACAACGGGGACCCGAAGGGGACTCGCATCTTTGGACCCGTTGCCAGGGAGCTTCGCGAGAAGAAGTACATGCGGATCGTCTCGCTGGCCCCTGAGGTAGTGTAGGAGGCTCTTGTCATGGGAAAGATGAGAATAAAGAAAGGCGACCGGGTCCACGTCATTTCCGGGAAGGACGCGGGGAAGGAAGGGAAAGTTCTTCGGCACATTCCCTCCAAGGACATGATCGTCGTTGAAGGGGTCAACCTTGCGACCAAGCACGTCCGCCCGACCCAGAAGAACCCGAAGGGCGGGATCATCAAACAGGAAACCCCGTTCTATGCGGCGAAGACCATGCTCGTTTGCCCCGCATGCGGAAAGCCCACGCGCGTCGCCCGGGCGTTCATGGACGACGGGCGGAAGGTGCGGCTCTGCAAAAAGTGCGGGGAAATCGTAGACAAGGTGTAGGGAGGAGGCTTCTTTGACCATGGTTCCGCGTTTGCAGACAAAGTATAAGGAAGAGGTCGTCCCGCGCCTGATGAAGGAATTTTCCTACAAAAACGTCATGGAAACGCCGCGCATCGAAAAAGTGGTCGTGAATATCGGTGTCGGAGAGGCGAAGGTCGACATCAAGTACATGGACGCGGCGATCAACGAGCTGGCCCAGATCACGGGGCAGCGGCCCGTCCTGAAAAGGGCGAAGAAATCGGTTGCGGGGTTCAAACTTCGTGAAGGAATGCCCGTCGCCTGCGCAGTCACCCTTCGGGGAACGAGAAAGTGGGAGTTTCTGGACCGTCTTATGTCTTTGGCCCTTCCCAGGATCAAAGACTTCCAGGGTGTTTCCCGAAAAGGCTTTGACGGCAGGGGGAACTTCAACCTCGGGCTGAAGGAACAGCTGATTTTCCCCGAGATCGACTACGACAAGGTTATCCGTGTCCGCGGCATGAACATCACAATCGTCACGACGGCGAAAAGCGACGAAGAGGCCTACCTCCTTCTTAAGGAGCTGGGTATGCCCTTCAGTCGTTAAGGAGGTCATTCAAGATGTCGAGAACGGCCCTTGAAGTCAAGGCGAAGAGGGAACCGAAATTCAAGGTGCGCAAGGTGAACCGATGCCCTCTTTGTGGGCGCGTTCATTCCGTGCTGCGCAAGTTCAACATGTGCCGTTGCTGCTTCCGCAAGCTGGCCCGTGAGGGGAAAATCCCTGGCGTGGTCAAGTCGAGCTGGTAGCGGCTAGAGCAAAAGGAGGCAGAGGAAATGTACGTGACCGATCCCATAGCGGATATGCTCACGCGCATCCGGAATGCGAATACGGTTTTCCAGGAAACCGTTGATATCCCGATGAGCAAAATGAAGCTCGAGATCGCGAAGATCCTCAAGGAAGAGGGATATATTCGCAATTTCAAGGTCCTGAACGATGCCAAAAAGCCGATTTCGATGCTCAGGCTGGTGCTGAACTACGGGCCGAACCGTGAGCGTGTGATCCAGGGGCTTCGGAGAATCAGCAAGCCCGGTCGTCGAATCTACGTCAACAAGAGTGATTTGCCCAAGGTCATGGGAGGGCTCGGCGTGGCCATCATTTCCACCTCACAGGGGATGATGACGGATGCCACCGCCCGTTTCAACGGCCTGGGAGGCGAAGTCATCTGCTACGTTTGGTAGTGGGGGGTGTAGTCCTTGTCTCGAATTGGAAGAAAAAGCATTCCGCTCTCCAAGAACGTCCAGGTTTCGGTGGAGGGGCGGCACGTCAAAGTCAAGGGACCGAAGGGCGAACTTTCGATGGACCTGCTGCCGTGCGTGGATGTCTCGCTCGAAGAAGGCCAGATCGTCGTCACCCGCAAAGACGACGAGATCAAGTCGAGGGCGTTCCACGGCATGACCCGCGCCTTGCTGAACAACATGGTCGTGGGGGTCAGTGAAGGTTTCCAGAGGCAACTTGAAATCGTTGGGGTCGGCTACAGGGCCCAGATGCAGGGGAAAACGCTCGTCCTGAACCTGGGATATTCTCACCCGATCCAGGTGGAACCGCCAGCTGGCATCGAGATCCAGACCGACGGCCCTACAAAGATCCTGATCAAGGGCGCTGACAAGCAGGCAGTGGGACAGCTCGCGGCAAACATCCGCGGCTTCCGTCCGCCGGAGCCCTACAAGGGGAAGGGGATCCGCTATGCGGGAGAGTTCATCATTCGCAAGGCCGGTAAGGCTGGGTCGAAGAAGTAGCCGAGGTGAAAGAGCATGATTAGAAAGCGAAGCCGAAACGAGATGCGGTTGATCCGGCATCAGCGCCTCCGCCAAAAACTTTCGGGGACGGCAGAAACGCCCAGGCTTTCCGTTTTTCGGAGCCTGAAGCACATCTACGCCCAGGTCATCGATGATGAGAAGGGGACCACTCTTGTGGCCGTTTCGACCCGCGAGAAGGGCGTTGCGGAACAGCTGAAGGGAACCGGAAACATCGAAGCGGCGAAATTCGTCGGCAAGCTGGTTGCGGAGCGAGCCCTTGAAAAAGGGATCCAGGCCGTCGTCTTCGACCGGGGCGGGCACATGTACCACGGTCGGGTCAAGGCCCTGGCCGATTCCGCCCGCGAGGCCGGGCTGAAGTTCTAGGAGGGAAGGGCCGATGGCAGCCAGAATGCAGAAAGCAACAGAGAACGAGCTGACCGAACGAGTCGTTTGCATAAAGAGGGTCAGCAAGGTGGTCAAGGGCGGCAAGCGCTTCAAGTTCAGCGTCCTGGTCGTCGCCGGAGACGGGAACGGACAGGTCGGCGTCGGGATGGGGAAAGCCAGGGAAATTCCCGAGGCCGTGCGGAAGGGCATTGAAAAAGCAAAGAAGAGCATGGTGCCCCTGAAAAAGGTGGGCAATACCGTGGCTCATCCGATCATCGGACGCTTCGGCGCGGCAGAGGTCCTTCTCAAGCCGGCCGCTCCCGGAACGGGCGTTATCGCCGGCGCGGTAGTCCGAGCCATCATGGAGCTGGGGGGAGTGAAGGATGTCCTGACAAAGGTTATCGGAAGGACGTCCAATCCCATCAACGTGGCCTACGCGACCTTCGAAGCCCTTCGCGCAATGAGAACGCCGGAAGAGACCCTTCGGCTTCGGGGGAAGGACCGGAAGCCCGTTCAGGCGGAATAGGAGGCCCGAACATGGCAAAGCTGAGGATCACCTGGAAACGTAGTTGCATCGGACGTCCCGACAAGCAGGAGAAGACAATCCGGGCTTTTGGGTTTAAGAAGCTGAACGATACGGTCGAGATGGAGGATTCGCCCCAGATTCGGGGAATGATCGAAGCAGTCCATCACCTAGTCGACTGGGAAGCCATCGAGAAATAGGAGGGAGATCCCATGCACCTGCATGATCTCAGTCCCGCCCCGGGATCCCGGCGCAAGCCCAAAAGGCTCGGGTGCGGAGTTGGAAGCGGTACTGGAAAAACAGCCGGTAAAGGACACAAGGGGCAGAAAGCCCGGACGGGCGGCGGTGTCGGCCGCGGTTTCGAAGGCGGCCAGATGCCGATCCAGAGAAGGGTCCCCAAGCGTGGGTTCAACAATGCCCGCCACGCGGTTACCTACGAAGTGGTCAACCTCCAATCGCTTGAAGAGAGGTTTGAAGCCGGAGCGGAAATCACCGCCGTGGAACTCCTTTCCGCCGGCCTGATTCATGGGAACCGAAACGGGGTAAAAATTCTCGCAACCGGCAAGCTGACCAAGGCCTTCAACGTCAAGGCCAGCGCTTTCAGTGCAAAGGCCGCCGAGAAGATTGCTGCTGCAGGCGGAAAGGCAGAGGTGATCTAGGTGCTCGACTCCGTCCGCAACGCGATGCGGTTGCCTGACCTGAAACGTCGGATACTCTTCACTCTTGGCGTGCTTTTCGTTTTCCGCCTGGGGGCTCACATCCCGACGCCCGGGATCGACGGAACCGCAATGTCGAGGTTGTTTGAACAGGGCGGGGTGTTAGGTTTCCTGGATCTTTTTGCGGGCGGGGCACTCCGGCGATTCAGTATTTTTGCGCTTGGCGTAGGGCCCTATATCAACGCGAGCATCGTCATGCAGCTTCTGGTTGTGGTGTTCCCCGCTCTGGAGAAGCTCCAGAAGGAGGGAGAGGAAGGCCGAAAAAAGATCGTGGCCTACACCCGCTGGAGCACCGTCGGTTTCGCCGCGGTTCAGGCTCTGGGACTCTCCTTCTGGCTGAGGGGCCTGGGAATCTTCTCGGGTACGCCCTGGGACCTGCTTCTCGTGGTGGCGACCATTACGACCGGTTCGATCGGAGTGATGTGGCTGGGAGAAATCATCTCCGACCACGGGATCGGAAACGGGATCAGCCTCCTGATCTTCGCGGGGATCGTGGCCCGCATCCCCGAGGCAATCGTTCAGACCTGGACCAGCGTCAGCTCCGGCCAGATGAATTTTCTGGTTCTGCTTATCGCCCTCGTGCTCATGGTCGCGGTTGTTGCGGGTTGCATCCTGCTGCAGGAAGGGCAACGCCGGTTGCCGGTGCAGTACGCGAAGCGGGTTGTCGGAAACAAGGTTTATGGCGGGCAGAGCACATTTATCCCCTTGAGGGTCAACCAGTCGGGGGTTATTCCGATCATCTTCGCTTCGTCGGTTCTGCTGCTGCCTTACACAATCGCGCGTTTCTTTCCTGGCAGCGTCGGGGCTTTCATCCAGCGAGCCTTTTCACCAAACAGCCTCATCTACATGGTGTTGTACGTTGCGTTGATCATCTTCTTTGCCTACTTCTACACGGCGGTCGTCTTCAACCCGGTGGACGTGGCAAACAACATGAAGAAATACGGCGGGTTTATCCTTGGAATTCGCCCGGGCAAGCCCACCTCCGACTACATCGAAAAGGTGATGATACGCATCACGCTGGCCGGGGCGATTTTCCTCTCGCTGATTGCCCTGTTGCCGAACCTGATGACCCAGATCATGGGAATCAACACGTTCTATTTTGGAGGAACGGCGATTCTGATCGTCGTCGGTGTGGCCCTGGACACCGTTCAGCAAATCGAGGGACAGCTTTTGATGCGCCATTATGAGGGCATTCTGAAGCGCCGCGATAGGGCGGGACTCTTCAAGATGTGAGGATGAAAGCCATGCGCCTTATTTTTTTGGGCCCCCCGGGTTCGGGCAAGGGAACCCAGGCTGCAAAGCTGATCGAAAAGGTTCAGGTGGCGCATATCTCCACGGGAGATATCCTGAGGGAGAACGTCAAATTGGGAACGGCGCTCGGTTTGAAAGCAAAGGAATTTATGGACGCCGGGAAGCTTGTTCCGGATGATTTGATTGTTGAAATGATGAGACAGCGGCTTCAGAAGGATGACTGTGCAAGAGGATTCATCCTCGATGGATTTCCCAGAACCGTCGCTCAAGCCGAAGCCCTGGAAAAGATGCTGAACGAACTGGACATGAAGCTGGATGCGGTGATCCTTTTCAAAGTCTCCGACGAGGTCGTAGTGGAGCGTCTTTCGGGGCGCCGCGGATGCCGGCAGTGCGGAGCCATTTACCACACCCGGTTCAACCCCAGTTCGAGCGGAGATTCCTGCCAAATCTGCGGAGGGGAGCTGTATCAAAGGGACGATGACCGGGAAGAAGTGATCCGGAAACGTCTTGATGTCTATCACTCTCAGACGGCGCCGCTAGTCGGCTACTACGGGGAAAGAGGCCTGCTCCTCGAGGTGGATGCCGGCAGGTCCAGCGACGAAGTCTTGAAAACCATTCTGGACGCCCCCTGGGGAAGGTCAGAATGATCACCTTGAAAACCGAAGAACAACTTAAACGGATGCGCAGGGCGGGGCAGATCGTGGCGGACACCCTTCGGCTTCTCAGGGAGCATGTAAGGCCGGGAGTGGACACTTACACCCTTGACGCAATGGCCTATGAGCATGTCGTCAAATGCGGAGGGCGCCCCGCTTTCAAGGGATATCGAGTTCCGGGTATCAGGAGTGCGTTTCCGGGAACGCTCTGCATCTCCGTCAACGACGAAGTCGTTCATGGAATCCCGGACAGGACTCGACGGCTGGAAGAGGGCGATATCGTCAGCTTTGACATGGGCGTTGAGTTTGGTGGATACTACGGAGATGCCGCCTGCACCTATGGTGTGGGGAACGTTTCGGAGAAACGGCGCAAGCTGATGGAACACACCCTCGAATCTCTCCATCGGGCGGTCGCGGTTGTTCGCGATGGGGCAACCGTAGGTGATATCGGGTATGCCGTGGAGAGTTATGTCGTACTCATGGGCTACGGTCTGGTTCGAAATTATGCGGGGCACGGGATTGGCAGGAAGCTTCATGAGCCCCCCCAGATTCCGAATTACGGCAGGCCGGGGAGCGGGGTTACCCTCAAAAAGGGAATGACCCTCGCAATCGAACCGATGGTGATGACAGGCGGCGAGGAAGTTGTCACGGGGAAGGACGGTTGGACGGTCCTGACGGCCGATCATTCCGATGCGGCTCATTTTGAGCACACGGTCCTGGTTTGCGAAAGCGGTTCGGAGATCCTCACGCCGTGGGAGAGTTGATCTCCTCGACCGGAGAAAAATAAGGACAGAATGGACCGGATTGCCGCTTCCGGGCAGAGGGATTCCGTAGCGAGGAGGTCGATTGATCCGCATGGCGAAGGATGACGTGATCGAAGTCAAAGGCAGGGTCGTTGAACCGCTCCCCAATGCCATGTTTCGGGTGGAGCTGGAAAATGGGCATCGTATCCTTGCTCATGTTTCGGGAAAGATGAGGATGCATTTTATCCGTATCCTCCCGGGCGACCAGGTGCTGATCCAGCTTTCCACCTACGACTTGACACGGGGTCGGATCGTGTATAGATATAAATGATCGCGAGAAACCCCTTACTGTATTTAAGAAAGATTGGATCGTTGAGAATGGAATGGGAGTGTGAGGAAATGAAGGTCAAGCCTTCGGTGAAACCGATTTGCGAACATTGCTCAGTGATCAAACGGCACGGCGTTGTGCGCGTGATTTGCAGCAAAAACCCGCGGCACAAGCAGAGCCAGGGACCAAGGAGGCCTTAGGACGATGGCGCGTATTGCTGGAGTGGACTTGCCCCGGGAAAAGCGGCTAGAGGTTGCCCTGACTTACATTTACGGGATCGGACCTGCGAAGGCCAAGGAGATCCTTGCCGCCACGGGTGTGAATCCGGACACGCGGGTGAAGGATCTAACGGATGATGAGTCGAAGCGCCTCCGCTCCGAAATCGAGTCCAATTACCGAGTGGAAGGGGATCTCCGTAGGGAAGTCGCGATGAACATCAAGCGGCTGATGGACATCGGTTGCTACAGGGGACTCCGACACAAGCGCGGTTTGCCGGTCCGGGGGCAGAGGACGAAGACGAATGCACGGACCCGCAAGGGACCGAAGAAGACGATCGCCGGCAAGAAAAAGGCGACGATGAAGAAGTAGCACGGCGAGGAGGTCGACCCAATTGGCAAAGCTGGTTCAGAAAAAAGGGAAACGCAAGGAAAAGAAGCACGTCAGCTATGGAGTGGCTCATATTCACTCCACGTTCAACAACACGATCGTCAACATTACGGACAAGCAGGGCAATGTCCTCTCCTGGGCTTCGGGGGGGAACGTGGGGTTCAAGGGGGCCAGGAAATCGACGCCTTTCGCTGCTCAGATCGCGGCTTCCCAGGCAGCGAAGCTGGCGCAGGATCACGGCCTGATGGAAATTGATGTCGTCGTTCAGGGCCCTGGACCCGGCCGCGAATCGGCAATCCGTTCCCTGCAGGCAGCCGGGCTCCAGGTTCGGCTGATCAAGGACGAAACGCCGATTCCCCACAATGGCTGCCGTCCCCCGAAGCGGCGACGCGTTTAGCGAAGACGAAGGTAAGGAGGGAACCTACACCCGATGAGCAGATATGTCGGACCAGCCTGCAGGCTTTGCAGGGCTGAAGGAGTCAAGCTTTTTCTCAAGGGAGACCGCTGCTACACGGAGAAGTGCGCGATCGTTAAGCGCAACAAGAAACCGGGTCAGCACGGTGACAGCAAACGGCATGCCAAACTGAGCGAATACGGATTGCGCCTGCGGGAGAAGCAGAAACTCCGCCGCTACTACGGAATGCACGAAGCCCAGTTCCGCCGTTTCTATGAAATGGCGACGAGGATGGGTGGACAGGCCGGCCACAACTTCCTGCAGCTTCTTGAAAGGCGGCTTGACAATGTGGTCTACCGCACGGGTTTTGCCGTGAGCCGGAGACAGGCGCGGCAGCTCGTCTGCCATGGTCATTTCGAGGTAAACGGAAAGAAGATCGATATTCCAAGCTACCTGGTCAGGGCCGGGGATGTAATCTCCGTCCGGGAATCCAGCCGGGATATCGGATACATCAAGGAAAATGCGGAGGTCGCGGGGAGCCGTTCCGTGCCTGCGTGGCTAGAGGTGAACGGGGAAAACCTGAGCGCAAGGATTGTCGCCCTCCCTAACCGTGATCAGATCGACTCGCCTGTCAACGAGCAGCTGGTCGTCGAGTTCTATGCCCGCTAACGGGTAGAAGGGTGGGGGGAGGATGGATCCCATGCGACCGGAGATCAGACTGGAGGAGAGTACCCCCCGATTTGGCCGGATTGTCGTTGAGCCTCTGGAGAGGGGGTACGGCGTGACTCTCGGGAACTCGCTGAGGCGGGTCCTCCTGTCGTCCATTAAAGGGGCTGCAATCACGGCGGTTCGGATCGAAGGAGTCCTTCATGAATACAGCACGGTTCCAGGGTTAAAGGAAGATGTCCTGGGACTGATGATCAACCTGAAGCATATTCCTTTGCGATGCCATAGCCAGGAGGCCCGGATCCTCCATCTTGAAGTTGAAGGACCGAAGGAAATCACGGCTGCAGACATTCAGCCGGACAGCGAGGTCGAGTTCGTTGATCCCTCCAGCGTGATCGGTACGCTGGAAAAAGGGCACCGGCTTGTGATGGACCTTTACGTGGAACAGGGAATGGGATATGCCACGACGGATCGTCCCAGGCCTTCTTATCTGCCGATCGACGCGCTGATGGTGGATGCCATCTTTTCACCGATCCAGCGGGTGAAGTACGAGGTTCAGAACGCCCGGGTCGGTCAGAGAACCGACTACGATCGCCTTGTCCTCGAGGTCTGGACGAACGGGGTGGTTTCCGTCCCGGAAGCAGTGAGCGAGGCCTGCAACATCCTGAAAGGATATTTCGCCCTTTTTGCCGACGAGGTCCGTTTGCCGGAAGGAGAAATTTCCGGCGGGACCGGGCAGGAGGAGCTGCATCGGCCGGAGGAGTCCCATCCGGAGGACAAGACGGTTGCCCTGGCCGACGGCGATTCGATCCTGGCCAGACCGATCAAAGATCTGGAGCTGTCGGTCAGAAGCGAAAACTGCCTGTTGCGCGGCGGGGTCCACACGATCGGCGATCTGGTGAGCAAAAGCCGATCCGAGTTGATGAAGATACGCAATCTGGGCAAAATCTCCCTACGTGAAATCGAGGAGAAATTGGAGAAATTTTCGATTTCCCTGCCAGGGGATGAGGCATCCGAAGAGCCCTTGAAGGAGGACTAGTTTATGAGGCATAAAGTCGATACCCGTAGGCTTGGCCGGTACACGAGCCACCGGCTTGCCATGCTGAGCAACATGGCGGCCAGCTTGATCCTTGAGGAGAAGATCACCACAACCTTGCTCAAGGCGAAGGAGCTGCGCCGCGTTTCCGAGAGGCTGATCACCAGAGCCAAGGGAGGGACGCTTCAGGATCGCCGGTTGGTTGCCGCCAGGATGAACAACAAGGAAGCGGTCAAGAAGCTTTTTGATGAAATCTCCCCGCGCTACGCGAACCGGCCGGGAGGCTACACCCGAATCGTCAAACTGGGAAACCGGGCGGGCGATGCCGCCCCGATGGCCGTTATCGAGCTGGTTCAGTAAACAATGGAACCGGAGGCTGTGTGCGCGCTCCGGGGCGTGAGCTTCACGTACCCGGGCGCTGCCGCACCCGCGATCCAGAGCGTTGACCTCACCATCCGCCGGGGAGAGTGGGTTGCCCTCATTGGGGCGAACGGTTCAGGCAAATCCACGCTGGCAAAGATTTTGAACGCCCTGCTGATCCCGACGCGGGGCGATTGTTTTTCCTGCGGATACAGGACAGACCGGGAAGAGCACCATTGGGCGATTCGAAGCCGGATCTCGATGGTTTTCCAGAATCCGGACAACCAGATCGTCGCTTCGGTCGTCGAGGAGGACGTTGCTTTCGGGCCAGAAAACCTGGGGGTTCCCCCCGCCAGGATCCGGGAAATCGTTCGGGAGAGCCTTTGCCAGGTCGGACTGGAAGAGAAGCGGAGAACGCCGACCTACGCCCTTTCCGGTGGCCAGAAACAGCGTCTGGCGATCGCTGGGGCACTTGCCATGAAGCCGGAATGCCTTGTCCTTGACGAAGCGACAGTGATGCTGGACCCTCAAGGAAGAGAGGATGTCCTCAAGATCCTGCGGGATCTTCACTCCAAGGGAATGACCCTGGTGCAGATAACCCATCGTCTTGAGGAAATCCTGGACGCTACACGGGTGGTTGTTTTGAGAAAAGGGCAAATTGAATGGGAAGGTGAACTTCCGGAACTTTTCGAGAGGGTGGACCGTTTCCCGGAGTGGGGGCTGGAGATCCCTCCGCTTGTTCGTCTGACGGGGTCGCTGAAGAAAAGAAAACTTCTGCCTGAGTCATGCCTCCCTTCCGTGAAGGAGCTGCTGGAAAACCTATGTCCATAAAGGTCGATTCTCTCTGCCACGTCTACCACCCCGGAACCCCGCTCGAAACACAAGCCCTTTCCGGCGTAGACCTGATTGTCGAAAGAGGGAAGTGGGTTGCGGTCGTCGGCCAAACCGGCAGCGGGAAATCCACGCTCGCGCAGCATCTCAACGCGTTGCTTCTGCCCTCTTCCGGGAGGGTGGAGGTCGATGGCATTCCAACTACGTCTGGGGCTTTTGAACTTCGTGAAATCCGTAGAAAAGTCGGCCTTGTCTTCCAATACCCGGAACACCAGCTCTTCGCGGAAACCGTCCGGGAAGAGATGGCCTTCGGCCCGAGGAACTGGGAATTCCCCGAAGAAGAGATCACAAACTCGACGCGGAAAGTCATGGATCTTCTGGGATTGCCGCACGAGATCCTGGACCGGAGCCCCTTTGAGCTTTCCGGGGGCCAGAAGCGGCGGCTCAGCATCGCTTCCGTTCTGGTGTCGCGCCCCGATTACTTGGTCCTCGACGAGCCGACCGCCGGTCTCGATGCGCGGGGGCGAAACGAACTGCTCTGCCTTCTCAAGGGGCTTGTCAAGGAAGGTCTTGGAGTGGTGCATGTCACGCATGATCTTGAGCTGGCGCTGACGATGGCGGACCGCATTCTGGTTCTCGAAAAGGGGAAAGCGGTTTTTTGCGGCACTCCAGGGTCCCTGCTGGAAGAGCTTCTAGAGCGGCCTATACGGGGGCTTTGTCTTCCGCCCGTCCTCGAGCTGGTTTCGGGCCTTCGAAGCTATGGCTATTCGGTCCCCTACACGTTGGATTCGGAAGAACTGGCCAACTGCCTGGAAAGGGAAATCAGGCCTTGAAATTTCTCAACCACCTCACCCTCGGGCAGTACGTTCCTGCAAATTCTCCCGTCCATCGGCTGGATCCAAGATGCAAGATCCTATCCGTCATTGCACTCCTGGCAGGCATCTTCCTGATGGAGCATCCGGTTGCCTTTCTTGCCTGGGGAGGATTGCTTCTCCTTTTGTCACGGTTCTCGCGCATCTCCTTCAGAGTGGTCCTTCAGGGAGCAAGGCCGGTTGTTCTTCTGGTCGTTTTTACGGCAGCGATCCATCTTTTCCTGACAAAAGGAACCGTCCTCTGGGAGTGGGGGATCCTTTCGGTGACGAGGGAGGGAGTCACCATGGCTCTCCGCATGGGATTAAGGCTTTTCTTCCTGGTTCTCTTCGCGGGGTTCCTCACCTTGACCACCAGCCCCATGGAACTTTCCGATGGACTGGAGAGTCTTTTTCATCCTTTCGAGCGCTTCGGGTTCCCCGCTCACGAAATGGCGATGATGATGACCATCGCCCTCCGGTTCATCCCAACCCTTTTTGATGAAACGGACCGGATCCTCCGGGCACAAATCGCAAGGGGGGCAGACCTGGAGCACGGGGGGCTCTTTCGGCGGATGAAAGCCTTTATCCCGGTACTTGTCCCGCTGTTTGTCATCGTTTTTCAACGGGCGGAAGATCTTGCCCTTGCGATGGAAGCGCGCTGCTACCGGGGAGGAAGCGGAAGAACCCGGATGAATCCGCTTGCCTGGAAGAAGACCGATACCTTCGCCATCGCCGCGGTGATTGGGATTGTGGTGTTTTTCGTCCTGCTGGACCTGAGAGGCTGAAGCATGCAGTTTGCGTTGGAAATCGCCTATGATGGGAGGCCGTTCTCCGGTTGGCAGAAACAGCCGGGAAAGAAGACAGTCCAAGGGGCCCTGGAAGAAGTCCTTTCTCGCCTGGAGGGAGCGGATGTCCACGTCACAGGTGCCGGAAGAACTGACGCAGGCGTTCACGCTAGGGGGCAAGTGGCTTCTTTCGAACTCTCCAAAAGCTGGGAGATCGAGCGTCTTCTGAAAGCGATCGAGCACAATCTGCCTCCGGAAATCAGTGTCATCCGGGCTGCGAAGGCTTCCGACCAGTTCCATGCTAGGCATAGTGCGATCTGGAGGGAATACGCCTATTTCCTATGGACGGCTCCATATTGCTACCCCCAGGTACGACCCTTTGTATGGCGGGTCAGGTCCGGCTGGGATTCCCCCGACTTGCTCCTGGCCTGTAAGGCCCTCGAAGGGGAGCACGATTTTGCCCTTTTTTGTCCGCAGAGCGAATGTCCTCCGAACTCCGTCAGGCGCGTGCTACGGGCGGGGTTTGTCCGTGGCAGGGACTGGATTGCGTTCCGGATCAGGGCGACGGGATTTCTCTTCCACATGGTTCGAAACATCGTCCAGGACCTGAGGAGCATCGCAGAGGGGAAACTCTCCGTGGACGCTTTCAGGCTCAGCCTGGAGGGGAGAGGGGGGCAACGGTCGAACCGGGGGATGGCGCCGGCCTCCGGACTGTTTCTTTGGAAGGTCGGCTATTCCCCCTCTCCCTGGGAGTGATACACTCTTGGGGGATCGGGATTAAAGAAAGAAGCGCCGCAAGGGGGAGTTGAATTTGTTGGGAAAAGACATTGGAATCGACCTGGGGACGGCAACCGTTCTCATTTTCCTTAGAGGAAAGGGCGTCATCCTGAGAGAACCCTCCGTGGTCGCCATCGACCAGAACAACGGAAGGGTCCTGGCTGTCGGTGACGAAGCGAAGAGGATGCTTGGGCGAACTCCGGGCCACGTTGTGGCGGTTCGACCCCTCCGCGATGGTGTCATCGCCAACTATACGATGACGGAGGCCATGCTGAGGCATTTCCTGAACAAGGTTTCCACCGCTCTGAAAATGGGATCCCTCTTCCGGCACCGGGTCATGGTCTGCGTTCCATCAGGAGCGACGGATGTGGAGAAAAGGGCTGTTCTTGAGGCCGCAATCGAAGTGGGTGCAAGGGAAGCCTTCCTGATCGAGGAGGCGATGGCCGCGGCGATTGGGGCAGGGCTCGAAGTCGGCGAGCCTCGCGGCAACATGGTCGTCGATATCGGTGGAGGCACTACGGACGTCGCGGTCATCTCCCTTGGGGGAGTCGTCGTCGCGGAATCTCTTCGAATCGGCGGCGATGAATTCGACGAGGCGATCGCCCGCTTCATCAAGAGGGAGTTTAACCTGGCAATCGGCGAGCAGACGGCGGAAACTCTCAAGATCCAGATCGGAACTTGCAAAGTCAAGCCTCATGACGAAGAAGAAACATTGATCATCAAAGGCAGGGATCTCGTCCAAGGCTTGCCGAGACAGATCGAAGTGACCAGCTCGATGGTTGCCCGTGCGATCGAGGAACCGGTCAACGCCATTATCGCCGGTATCCGGAGGATCCTCGAGGTCACCCCCCCGGAACTGTCCGCCGACATCATCGACAGGGGCATCTGGCTGACGGGAGGCGGAGCCTTGCTCAGGGACCTGGCGGAACGCGTGTCAGAAGAAACAGCCATGCCGTGTCACGTCGCCGAGTCTCCTCTTGAGTGCGTTGCTCTCGGGACGGGAAAAGCCCTTGAGTCGCTAGACCAGCTTAAGGCTTCCGGCGCCATCCTCTCGGTCATCCGCAAGGGTCTCCTGAAGGGACGCTAGGGACCCAGAAAGTCGAAGAAGCAAGAAACGGGAACCGATGACTGAACCCATTAAAATCGAAAGTTTACTGTTTTCCTGTATCCAGTGCGGCCGTTGCTGCAGGAGAAATGGAATTGTCGCCCTGGCTCCGGGGGAAATGGAGAAGATCTCGGCCTTTCTGGGTCTTCCACCAGATGAAGGCTTGAGGCGGTATGCCACCAAGCGGGAAGGACGCCTCGTTCTCCGGGACGGCCCAAGAGGTGAATGCGTTCTTTACGAATGGACGACCGCACGCTGCAAGGTCTACCCGGTCAGGCCCGAGCAATGCCGGAAATACCCCTTCTGGCCATCCATCCTGCAGAGCCGGGAGAAGTGGGAGGAAGAGGGGAAACGGTGCCCAGGGATCGGCAAGGGGAAGCTGTCGGTTTCCGACACCACCCCAGTGGTTTCGGGGGAAGAAGGCAGAAACGATCTTCCCAGAAATGACCTCAAACCCTAGACGAGTTTACAGGGGTTGTGATATTATAAACAAGCTGGGTTGGTTTGTTACTTCTCCCAAAATCCCCGACAAGGAGGAAAACAGAATGTCCTACACGTGCGGCCGCAACTTCAACGTCACCCCGGATGAGGTTTTCCCGACGATCGAGACCACTCTCCTGCGAGATGGATTCGACATCATCATTGACATGGAAAAATCGAAGGGAAGCCACATCGTAAACCTGAAGGACGGGTCGGAATGGCTCGACTTCTATACGTTTTTTGCTTCGGCTCCGTTCGGCATGAACCATCCCATGCTCACCACGGAAGAGTTCAAGGAACGGATCTTCAGAGCCGCCATCAACAAGGTTGCAAGCTCCGATATCTACACGATGGAAATGGCTGACTTCATGAAAACGTTCAACGAAGTTGCCAAACCCGAGGGATTCAACCACACGTTTTTCATCGACTACGGCACCCTCGCGGTGGAGAACACCTTCAAGACGTCCATGGACTGGAAGGTCCGCAAACTCCTGAAGGCAGGCAAGGTCAGCAAGGGAGACGCCATCGACGGCAAGAAGGGAACCAAAGTGATCCACTTCCGCGACGCGTTCCATGGCCGCAGCGGATACACCCTTTCCACGACCAATACCTATGATCCCAACAAGTACCAGTATTTCGCGAAGTTCGACTGGCCCCGGATCATTCCCCCGAAAATCACGTGGCCCCTTGAGCAGAACCTCGCCAACGTGGAATGGCTGGAGGAAGTCGCGGTCAGCCAGATCAAAAAGGCCATCTGGAGCAACCCCGACGACATCTGCGCCCTGATCATCGAGACGATCCAGGGAGAGGGCGGGGACAACCAGTTCCGGACCGAGTTCTTCAAGCAGCTCCGTCAGATCTGCGACGAGAACGAGATCATCCTGATCTTTGACGAAGTCCAGTGCGGGATGGGCATCACCGGGAAGATGTGGGCATGGCAGCATCATGCGCCGGTCAAGCCGGACATTTTCAGCTTCGGCAAGAAGGCCCAGATCTGTGGATTCGTGGCTGGGCCGCGCTTTGACGAGCTGGAGGAGAACTGCTTCACGGTTTCGAGCCGGATCAACTCCACGTGGGGCGGAAATGTGGTTGACATGGTCAGGGCCCAGCGCTACCTCGAGATCTACCGCGAGGAGAAGATCCTTGACTATGTCAGCAATGTCGCGGGCCCGCGCCTTCTCAACGGCCTCCTTGAAATCCAGAAGGAATTCCCCGACATGGTCAGGAACACGAGGGGCAAGGGGCTCATGTGCGCTTTCGACCTCTTGACCCACGATCTTCGGGACAAGGTTCTCCGTGCCTGCTGGGAAGAAAAGATGCTCATCCTGCCCTGCAGCACGCAGTCGATCCGCTTCCGGCCGGCCCTGAACGTCCCCACCGAAGACCTGGACAAGGGACTCGAGATCGTCCGCAAAGCACTGAAAAAGGTCAAGGGGTGCTGCTGCTAGAAGCTAGACCGATCGGAGGGAAATCCTCCTTCTAGGAGGCACGAATCGTTCAGGGGGGCGGCGTTGCCGCCCCCCTGAACGATTCGTGTATACGCTTAAAAGCAGGGGATTCGACTGATTTTCAGTTGGGGATTTTTATGGTAGGCTTTAGCCGTTTTAAAAAAATCCCTGTAAAAAAAGCGAGACTTGGAAAGAGGACGGGAAATTGCGGGACTTCCTTGGAGAATTCAACTGGATGCTGATCCTTTCCCTGATTGTAGCCAGCGCGATCGTCGCCTATGTCGGCGACGTCGTTGGAATGAGGATCGGAAAGAGGAGGATTTCTCTCTTCGGACTTCGTCCCAGGTACACCTCCTCCTTCATTACCGTGCTGACGGGCATCCTCATTACGGTGGTGACTCTCTGGCTTGTCTCCATGACATCTGAAACCGTCAGGACGGCCCTTTTCAGCATGAAATACGTCCAGAGGCAGATCACCCAGCTGACCTCCCAACTCCAGGAAAGCCGCCAGGAACTTCAGGAAATGGAATTTAAGCTTTTCGCCAGCCAGGACGAACTCCAGAAAAAGCAGGCGGAATTGAAGGAGGCGCAGGGGAAGTTCGAAAAAGTCCAGGCCCAGTTAGCACAGGTCCGGAAAGACCTGAAACTTCAGGTTGAACGTTCTAGGGCAGTCGAAGCCGAACGAGTCCGCCTTGAAGGAGAATTGAAGGGGCTGGAAAACAGGCGAGCCTCGCTGGAAAAATCCGTTTCCACACTCAAGGCCGAGATGGAATCGCTCAAGAAGGGCCTAGAGCAGGTGCGTGAAGGCCGCATCATCGTCATGGCCAAGG
>JAJUIT010000127.1 GCA_029267465.1 Synergistaceae bacterium | reverse complement strand
CATGCTCTAGCCAACTGAGCTACACCGCCGTTGGTTGCGGGGGCAGGATTTGAACCTGCGACCTTCGGGTTATGAGCCCGACGAGCTTCCTGACTGCTCCACCCCGCGATCAATGCTCTCTGGTGCCGGGCGCGGGAATCGAACCCGCACGGACTTTCGTCCACAGGATTTTAAGTCCCGTGCGTCTACCCATTCCGCCAGCCCGGCCAGCGCTGACCTATTATATGCAGGCTTTCCTGCCGCGTCAACAGGCGGCGGAACTTGAAACGCAGGACTTGTCAGTTTGACAGGCATTGGAAAAGCTGGTAAACTCTCCTCCGTGTGAAAAAAGCACCGCTTTACCTAGACAGCATAACAATGGAGGCGAAGGACTTGTACGGAAGGCCGCACCTGGCGGGTTTTGAGTGCAAAGAAGACACGACCATCCTCCTTGACAAGAACGAGAATCCTTTCCGGTTGCCCCCCTCATTAAGAGAGCAGATTAGGCAGGTCGTTTCTGGCATCGACCTGAACCGCTATCCGGATCCTGAGGCAAGAGCCCTGAAACAGGTCCTTTCGGAAATGACGGGGATTTCCTGGCGGGAAATCGTTGTAGGCAACGGCGGAGATGAAATCCTGGAACTTCTTTTCACGGCTTTCACCGACAAGGGACAAAAGGTTCTGACTCTATCCCCGACCTTCACGCAATACCCTGAGCTCTGTCGCCGGCATAAGGTGGAATGGGTGCCCGTTCCGCTGCGTTTCGAGGAAAAACGGATCGTTTTTGACCAGGAGCGCTTTCTGGAAGCAGTTTCCTCCTGTTCTCCCGCCCTTGTCCTTCTTGACACGCCGAACAACCCGACGGGAATCCGGATTCCCAACGATTTCCTTTCGGAATTTTCGGAACGATTCAAAGGGGTCTTCGTGGTCGACGAAGCGTACGGGGAATTTGCAAGAGAAACCTTTCTTGAATGTTTCCGGAATCGAACCCTGCCCGAACGGCTGTGCATCCTGAAAACCCTTTCAAAAGCCTGGGGGATGGCGGGCCTGCGAATCGGATACGCCGCCTGCTCCCCTTCCGTGGCAGAAAGGGTAGAGAGTGTCAGGGATCCGTACAATGTCGGTCTGCTTCCGCAGGAAATCGCGAAGATCGTTTTAAAATACGGGGAATGGATGGAAAGCCGCGTCCTGAGCATTCGGTACCTTCGGGACCAGCTTGTGAAGGGAATCAATCGGATTACAGGCTGGAGAGCATTTGAAAGCGAATCGAACTTTGTTCTTGTCCGATCCCCGATCCCGATCTCCCGGGTCCGCGAAAGGATGGAAGAAGCCTGCATCCAGCTCAAGTACCTCACTCTTGAACAACCCGGAGACTGGTTCAGGGTTTCAGTGGGCCGGGAGGAGGAACTGGGGATGTTCATGAACCTGCTGCAGGAACTGAACTGAACGGAACGATTCGAAATCACGGTGTATCAGCGCTTGAACGAAGTAAAGTTTATGTTATAATCAATCCAAATAACGCAAACTGTTGCGTATAAATAATGGAGGTGAACCGAGTGGCGGAAAAATGGAAGGACCGTCTGACGGATCAGCTTTGCAAGGCTATCCTCGTTCTGGAAACGGAAGAGGAAGTTTACCGCTTCCTCGAGGATATTGCCACGATCGGAGAAATTCGTGCGTTGGCCCAGCGGCTTGAAGTGGCGAGGCTGCTCAGTGAAGGATACACGTATCCCCAGATTGCCCAGCAGACAGGTGCAAGCACGGCAACGATCAGCCGGGTCAAGAAATTTCTCGAGTATGGGGCCGACGGTTACAAGATCGTTCTCGACAGGCTCAAGGAGAAAAACCAATAGAAAGACGGATTTGACCGACTTCAAGCCTCATGAGCCCCCCGGCATTCTTTCGGGGGGCCGTTTCATTTCTGGCGGAGCAGGAATCGCGCAAAGATGTTTCTGCGGATGCCGATCGCCCCGACGGGACACATTTCGTGACAGCAAAGGCAGCGTACACATTTTTCGGGGTCGATCAGGACCGTTCTGCCATTGATTCGAATCGCGCCCGCCGGGCAGACTTTTTCGCAGGCTCCGCAGAAGATGCAGCAGGAGGGGTCCCAAAAGGGGGTCTGCTTCACGAGAGTATGGGCCAATCCCCTCAGGGGTGTGGGAAAGAAACGCCTGAGGGCCGAGGTGGCTTTTCTGAAGCGAGGAGAAAGGATGTTTTCCCAGGTGGAGCCGACAAGATCGATATGGCTCCGCGATGCCGGTCCTATCCCCCTGCGCGCTGCAGCAGCAAGGAGAGGGATCGAGAAGGGATTCCTGTATCCCATCATCCATGCGGCAACGACATCCGCAGCCAGGGCGTTCTCCGAGGCGATCACCCAGCCAAGAGGCTTGGGATTCCCATGGGAAGGCCCATTCCCTTCCATGCCGACGACCGCGTCGATCACGTTCCAGTCGGGGACTCGGGAAAGATGGGCGTCCAGGATGGCCTCGCAAAGTTTTCCGATCGATCCGCTGCGGTGCGCCCTTTTTCGTGTGGGGGTATCGAGATAACCAAAGGTGTTTTTGAGGCACGCCGTGATTTCTGTTTCGACGTGCGTTTTGCATTTGGCCACGTTGAAAAGCGTGTCGGCTTCGGATGCCTTGATGGGGATCCTGAACCTTCCGAGTGTTGCGGAAAAGGACGTTCGGGTTTCCGCAAACCCCTTCGAATTTAGCGGGGATATGTCGAAGCCCCATTTTTCCTTGAGCGCCCGAAGACCACAATTTCCTTCGAATAAGGCCCATTGCCCCGCAAAAAGATACCCGGGGGAATCGGATACAGAGAGATTTGTAACCGGATTTTTCCCCTTAACCCAGGCTGCCAGCGCAGAAAGGATTTCTGGGTGGGTGGTGACCGCCTGTTCGGGTTTTGCTGGAGCCAGGAGGTTGGCCTTGAAAAGGACGTTCCTCCCGATCAGAGGCCCTCCGCCCGAACGTTCCATGGCAATTGCCACGGCCTGTCGAACCTCCTCGGGATCGTAAGTTCGACAGGCACAGACACCGACGCGATAGAGGAAGCTCAAGACCGGGAAAGACCTTTCTCCGTGGCCGAAGGGCAGAGATCAGAAAGGACGCACCGGTGACAGGCCGGTTTCCTAGAATGGCAGGTATTCCTGCCGTGAAGGATAAAATTCAAATGCCCGCCACCCTGCCTTTCCTTGGGAACAGCAGTCTCCAGCTCCTCCTGGATTTCTGCGGGGCTATGCTTTTCCGTGAACCACCCCAATCTTCGGACGATTCGCGCCACGTGGGTGTCGACGGGAAAAGCGGGCTTTCCTAGCTCGAAAGCGAGAACACAGGCGGCGGTTTTCGGCCCGATTCCGGGAAGGTTTTCCAGGTAGGAGCGTGCCTCGACTGGATCCCAGTTTTTGAGGGAATCGAGATCGTAGCTTCCGAAATCGAGGCGAATCCTCAGGAGAATCTCGCGAATTCTCGCGGCCTTTGTCGGAGCCAGGCCAGCAACCCGAATGGAATCAATCAGGGCCTCCACCGGAACATCCATCACCTGTGTCCAGGTGGGCCACCGCCTTTTCATCTCGAAAAACGCCTTCTCGCTGTTTTTGTCGTTCGTGTTTTGCGAAAGAAGGGTTGCAATGAGTCCGTCCAAGGGACTGCCAAAAGACCTTTCGTGGGGCACCTTCTCTTTCCCCCAGGCCTTTTCAAGACGGTCCAGGACGGTAAGAAGCGTTCCCCGTTCAATTGTTGTTTTCGGGTTCATTCGATTCTTCTTCCGGTTTCTTGCTGTCCGAACCGCTCTTTTTGAGTTGCCGGCTTTTTTCCATCCATGTTTTGAGTTGTTCCATCACTTTCCCGTAGACGGTGCCGGAGGGATACTCGCCCTTTTCATTCGCATCCCCGGCTGGAACACCTGTGAGGATCTCGATCCCCTGCTCCACCGTTTCGACCGCCCAGATATGGAACAATCCCTTTGAAACGGCTTCCAGTACCTCGTGATCCAGCATGAGATTGATGACATTTTGCTTGGGAAGCAGAACCCCCTGCTTGCCGGTGAGTCCCCGGGATGAGCAGTAACGGAAGAAGCCTTCAATTTTTTCGTTGGCTCCGCCGATGGGCTGAATGTTCCCGAACTGGTCGACGGATCCCGTTACGGCGATGGACTGGTTGATCCCCACTCCCGAGAGGGCGGAAAGAAGCGCGTAAAGCTCTGTGGAAGAGGCGCTGTCCCCCTCGATTCCGTCGTAGGTCTGCTCGAAAGCGAGACGTGCAGAAAGGGAAAGAGGCATGTCTTTCGCGAACCGCCGTCCCAGGAAACTGCTCAGGGTCAGAAGACCCTTGTTGTGGATCGGGCCGGTCATCTTGACTTCGCGCTCGATGTTGACGACGCCTTCCTGCCCCATGTAGACGTTGGCTGTGATTCGAACAGGATGCCCGAAAGAGTATTCCCTGAAATCGAGGACGGTGAGTCCGTTGATCTGCCCGACGGCAAAACCGTCGGTGTCGATTCGAATCTGGCCGTTTTCGTATGCCCTCTGGATTCTTTCTTCGATCAGGTTAGCACGGAATCGCTTGGCGTTCAGGGCCTTTCTTACGATGTCAGCGGTCACGACTTTCCGTGACAACTTTCTCGCCCATGCTACGGATTCGACAAGGACTTCCTCGATTTGGTTGAAATGGGTGGTCATCCGGTTCTGGTTTCCAGCCAGGCGTGATGAAAATTCTATGACTTCACCGACGCCGTCCGCAGTGAAATGAAGGGCGCCTTCTTTTTGGACATAACTGGCAACGAAACAGGCAAGCTGACGTTCGGTCGATTTTGTCCGCGGCATGTCAACATCAAAATCCGCCTTGATCTTGAACAGCTTCTGGAATTCCGGATCATAGAGATTCAGAAGGTAGTGGATCCAGCGACTCCCGATGATCACCACCTTGATCTGAATCGGGATGGGCTCCGGTCTCAAGGATGAAACCGGGACAAACCCAAGCTGTTCACCCAGGTTTTCGATGGAAAGT
>JAJUIT010000096.1 GCA_029267465.1 Synergistaceae bacterium | reverse complement strand
GATACTGGTCGGCGGTGTGGCGGTCATTCAGGTTTGAGCCGCGACCGAGACGGAGAAGAAGGAACTCAAGCATCGCATCGAGGATTCCCTGAACGCGACCCGCTCGGCCGTGGAGGAGGGGATCGTCGCCGGAGGCGGTGTTGCCCTGGTGAACTCCCTGCAGACCCTTGACAAGTACATCGAGACCCTGTCCGGCGATGAGAGGACCGGTGCCACGATCGTTCGCAAGGCCCTGACCGAACCTCTTCACCTGATCGCCTCCAACGCTGGCTACCAGGGTGACGTGGTGGTCGAGAAGGTTCTCGGACTTCCCAAGGGGCACGGGCTCAATGCGGCCACGGGCGAGTACCTCGACATGGTCAAGGAAGGGATCATCGATCCGCTCAAGGTCACTCGGAGCGCGGTTCAGAACGCGGCATCCATCGCGGCCATGGTCCTTACCACGGAAGCCCTCGTCGGAGACAAGCCGGAGAAAAAAGAATCCATGCCCTCCATGCCCGGCGGAATGGGAGATTACGATTAATCGAAGGTTTTCCCCAAGGCCCCCGCTTCAAGCGGGGGCCTTTTTTCTAGGGAAGGTTCTCCCTCCGGGTCTTTGTCTGTTAAGATTGTCAGGAACACCGTCAACCCGATTCCAAGCCGAAGGGGGAGAAGCCCTCACGGGCTCTTTTATGGCGTCACATTCAAACATCGTCATCCTGGACTGCGGCTCCCAGTACACCCAGCTGATCGCAAGGAGGATCCGGGAGCTTTCCGTCCATAGCGAAATTCTTCCTTGGGATTCCGGTACGGAGGAGATCTTGTCCCACAATCCAAACGGGATTGTCATTTCGGGCGGGCCCCGGAGCGTCCTCGAGGAAGGGGCCCCAGCGATTCCGGCTGAGGTCCTTCATTCAGGAATACCGATCCTGGGAATCTGTTATGGGATGCAGCTGCTGGCTCACCAGCTGGGGGGGACCGTCAGGCAGGCCCCCCTGGCGGAGTATGGGCCGGCAGAAGTCCGGATTCTGGAACCCAGGACGCCCCTGCTGAAGGGGTTGCCGGAAACGCTTTCGGTCTGGATGAGCCACTGGGATAGCGTGATCTCGCTTCCACCCGGCTTTTCGATCATCGCGGAGAGCAGTGGAGGACTGGTCGCTGGGTTTTCGGACGAGGCGGGCAGGATCTCGGGACTGCAGTTCCATCCGGAAGTGGCGCATACCCCGCAGGGACTGGGGATCCTGCGCAACTTCCTGTTTTCGGTTTGCGGATGCGAAGCGGACTGGAACCTCAGCGATTGGGCCGATCAGGCGATCCGTGCCATTCGGGAGCAGGTGGGAAGCGACCGGGTGATCTGCGGCCTTTCCGGGGGTGTGGACTCTACCGTCGCAGCCGTTCTGACGGCCCGTGCGATCGGGGATCAGCTGGAATGCATCTTCGTGAACAACGGGCTGCTGCGTCTGAACGAGGCGGAGGAGGTCCTCGAGGCCTATCGCGAGATGAACCTGAAGGTTCACTATGTTGACGCGACCCAACGCTTCCTCGAGGGGCTCAAGGGGGTTTCGGAGCCGGAAAGAAAAAGGAAGATCATCGGAGAACTGTTTGTCAGGGTTTTCGAAGAAAAAGCGGGCGAAATCGGCGGAGCTCGCTGGCTTCTCCAAGGCACGCTCTATCCGGACATCATCGAAAGCGGGCACAAGGGGAAAGGGGCCGCGGTCATTAAAACGCACCACAATGTCGGCGGGCTTCCCGAGCGAATGTCCCTCAAAGTCCTGGAACCGCTGAAGGACCTGTTCAAGGACGAAGGAAGGGAAATCGGCAGGATGATCGGAGTGCCGGAGGCCATCCTGAAGAGACACCCCTTCCCCGGGCCTGGCCTGGCCGTCCGGTGCCTCGGGGAAATCACCGCTGAACGGTTGCAAACGCTGCGCAAGGCGGACGCGATTTTCATCGAGGAAATCCGGAAAGCCGGGCTTTACGACAGACTTTGGCAGGCTTTTTGCGTCCTCCTTCCGGCACGTAGTGTCGGGGTGATGGGAGATGTCCGGACCTACGCCGAGGCGGTCGCGCTCCGGGCGGTCGAGTCGCTTGACGCCATGACTGCGGACTGGGCGCGGTTGCCGGCCGACCTGCTGAATCGCGCGGCCAACCGCATCTGCAACGAGGTCCCGGGCGTGAACCGCGTCGTCTACGATGTCACGAGCAAACCCCCGGCAACGATCGAGTGGGAGTGAAAGGAAAGCGGGAAAAGGCTGATAAGCGCATGAGTCGAACCTCCGAAGACGCTTTCCGCGATTTTTTGGAACAGGTCCGTTGCGGGCGCCTTTCCGTTGATGAGGGCCTGGAAGTGCTTTCGTCAATGGCGACCCTGTATTTGGAGGAGATCCGCCTGGACAGTCACCGCAACTTCCGGTGCGGCATCGGGGAGGTCATCTACTGCCCGGGTAAGACGCGCCTTCAGCTGGAGAAGATTGCCGAGGCCTGCCGCGAAAAACAGGAAACCCTGATTTTCAGCAGGATGGAAAGAGAGCAGGCTGAATCCGTGGGAGAGCGGCTTCAAGGGTTTCGTTACGACGAGGTTGCCAGGACTGGCTACAGGAAAGGGGAACCGGCGGTCGAGCGGGGATGCGTTGCGGTCATCAGCGGTGGTGCAGCCGACCTGCGGGTGGCGGCTGAATCGGCCTTGGTGGCGGAGCTTTGCGGTTGCCAGGTCGCCCGTTTTTTCGACGTGGGGGTCGCTGGACTCCATCGGCTGCTTTCCGTGTTGCCGGAGTTGCGAAAGGCGGACGCCGTCATAGCCGTGGCGGGAATGGAAGCCGCCTTGCCGACTGTCGCCGCGGGCTTGCTGGATACGGTGGTCATCGCGGTTCCGACATCGGCTGGCTACGGGGCGAACCTGGGGGGTGCCGCAGCCCTGCTCGGAGTTCTCAACAGTTGCTGTCCGAACGTTCTGGCTGTAAACATCGACAACGGCCTGGGGGCCGGGATTTCTGCTTCTCTGATCGCGGGAGGGGGAAGCCACCGTGGTAGAAGGGCCTAGCGCCGAAACGTGGAAAAGCAAGCCAAGGGGGACGTTTGTCCCCTTCGTTGTCTTCTTCGCCGCACTCTCGACGATCGCTTTCCTCCTGGCCTTTCCTCTTTTGCGTCCACTGGCCTGGTCGATCATCCTTTCGTTTTTCAGCTATCCGCTTTTTCAGTTCCTTCATTATCGGCTGTTCCGAGGGAGACTGGCCAACCTGTCGGCCGGATTGACTACTGCCGTCATCATTGCCATGCTCCTCCTTCCGGCGATCCTGTTCGGGGTTTACCTGGCTCATGACGGGATGGCTCTTTACGGGCGTATCACCAGGATAATCGAAAAACTGGAAAAGCAGGATCTCTCCCTTATTTTGAGTCTCATCCCCCCGAGAGTCCGGGAATTTCTCGACCCTTGGCTTTCCCAGGTCAACCTGTTCGGCGATCTGTTCGGGCAGCTCGGAAGGTGGTTTTCGGGCCGGATTGCAAGTGTCTCTCGCGGGGTTTTCGAAAGCGCCTTGCGCTTGGTTTTCCAAATGATTGTCATTACCGTTTCCTCCTTCTTCATGATCCGGGACGGACATGTCATCGTCGAGTACATCCGGGACATCGTTCCTCTGTCTGCCGAGGAGACGGACGCGATGATTTCCAGGGGCCGGCGCATGCTCCAGGCAGTTGTCTACGGATTCACGTTCACGGCGGCCGTCCAGGGGTTCCTAGGAGCCCTCGGCTGGTGGTGGGTCGGCCTTCCAAATGCGTTGATTTTCGGGGTTCTGATGTTCATTTTTGCGATTATCCCCTTCGTTGGAACAGCTCTGGTCTGGGTGCCCGGGGCTCTGTATCTCTTTGCCACGGGGCAGCACGGGGCTGCCCTGACCCTTGCCTTCTGGGGCCTGGCCGTCGTCAGCACCGTGGACAATTTCCTGCGCCCGGTTTTCATCTCCGAGGGAAGCAAGGTCCACATCCTGATCGTTTTCGTCGGGGTCGTGGGAGGGCTTGCGACACTCGGGCTGCTTGGAATTTTCCTGGGTCCCCTGGTCATGACCCTGTTCTTTTTCTGTCTTGACGCCTACCGCAGGATTTGGATGAGCCTCCGTCAGGCCGGCCAGCCGGAGGAGCCAAGGCGATGATTCCGGTACTGGCCGTCAGCGGCTTCAAGAAGTCTGGGAAAACCACCCTTTGCAGGGAACTGGCCGCTTGCTTCCAGGAGGTTGGGGTGCGCGTCGGTTTCGTCAAGAGGACGCACGAACCCTCAATCGGCTGCCGGGGCACCGACACCGGCCTCCTCCTGGAAGCGGGCGTTCCGACACTCCTTTGGGCTTCCGACGGGCTTCGGGCTGAAAACAGGGAGCAGCAGCCCGAGCTGGACTGGATGGTCGAACGGTTTATGCCCGATGTGGATCTCGTGCTTCTTGAAGGGGGAAAGAACCTTTCCCTGCCCAGGGTATGGGTGGGAAACCCGGAGGAATGCCCGGCAGAAGTCAAGGGGATCTTGGCCTGGTTTGGGGATTTTCAGCCTGCCGGTAGAATTCCTTCATTTCGTCCGGGGCAGGAGAAGGAGCTTGCGGCGTACATCCTCGATCGGTTTATGGGGAAAAAGCCGGCTCCGTCCGTCAGCCTGCATGTCGACGGCAGGAGGATCCCTCTCAAGCCCTATCTCGAAGCGTTTCTGGGACAGGCCATCCTTGGCATGATTCGTTCGCTCAAGGGAACTCACGGGCGGGATATCTCGATCCATATCCGGAACTAGCGAGCCGTTTTGAATTGAAGGTTTTTTCTGACGCCTTGTGCGGAATGGACGGGATGACTATAATAATGGGCGCTTTTCAGGCCGATGCCCGCCCGGAATGGGCGGGCAAGTTGTTACGCCGAACGGAATCTTTTTCAGCCTAAAGGAGGTTTCATCCATGGAAACACAGGTCATGCTGCTGGTGGCTCTAGCCGGGGCCCTAGCCCTGGTCTACGCGATTTGGGCTACGGGCAGGATCAATGCTATCAAGGTCGATAACGAGCGGATCAGAGACCTTTCCGGCATCATACACGGCGGGGCTCTGGCCTTCCTCTACAGGGAATACAAGGCCCTCGTCCCGTTTGTGGTCGTCGTCGCCGGGCTGCTTTTCTGGAAGATCGGGACCGGCTCGGCGGTCTGCTTCGTCCTAGGCGCTTTCTGCAGCGCGATGACCGGGTACTTCGGGATGAACGTCGCCACGAAGGCAAACGGGAAAACGGCCTTCAGCGCCATGAAGGGGATGAACCAGGCGCTCGCCGTGGCCTTCACCGGCGGCTCCGTCATGGGAATGAACGTGGTGGGAATCGGAATCCTCGGCATCCTTCTCTGCACAGTGATTTTCAAGGACCCGAATATCATTGTTGGCTTCGGTTTCGGAGCGAGCTCCATCGCTCTTTTCGCCAGGGTGGGCGGCGGAATCTACACGAAGGCGGCCGATGTCGGCGCGGACCTGGTTGGCAAGGTCGAAGCGGGAATCCCCGAGGATGATCCGAGAAACCCGGCCGTCATCGCCGATAACGTGGGCGACAATGTCGGCGACATCGCCGGAATGGGAGCGGACCTTTTCGAATCCTACGTGAACGCGATCGTGGCGGCCATGGCGGTTGGGATCGTGACCTTCGGGAATGCCGGCATGGTCTATCCGCTTCTCCTGGCAGCCCTGGGTATCCTTTCCGCCATTCTTGGGACGTTCTTTGTGAAGGTCGGGGAAAACGGGGATCCCCAGGCGGCCCTCAGCCGGGGAACATACGCGACAGGGGCGTTCCTGATCATTGGAACCTTTTTCCTCACCCGGGCGATGTTCGGGGAACTGACCCTTTTCTACGCCGTGGTCGCGGGCACCATTGCGGGTGTTGCGATTGGTTTCGCGACGGAGGTCTACACCTCTTCCTCCTACAAGTCCGTCAAGGAGATCGCGGAGGCTTCCCTTACCGGGCCGGCGACGAACATCCTCTCTGGCCTGGGAATCGGCATGAAGTCGACCGCAGTTCCGGTTCTTTTGATCTGCGCTGCGACCCTGGTAGGGGTCCGTTTCGGGGGCCTCTACGGAATCGCCTGCTCGGCAGTCGGCATGCTGGCGATCACCGGGATGGTCCTGAGCGTGGACGCTTACGGCCCCATCGCGGATAACGCCGGAGGAATCGCCGAGATGAGCCATCTGCCTCACGAAGTCCGGCAGATCACCGATAAGCTGGATGCGGTCGGGAACACCACCGCAGCGGTCGGGAAAGGACTGGCGATTGGTTCGGCGGCGTTGACCGCGCTGGCCCTCTTTGTCGCCTATGCCCAGGCCGCTCACATCGACGTCATTGACCTGCGTGATCCGAAAGTCATGGTGGGGCTGTTCATCGGCGGGCTGCTTCCCTTCATTTTCGCGGCCCTTTCCATCGGAGCCGTCGGCCGCGCAGCCCAGCACATGATTGACGAGGTGCGCCGCCAGTTCCGGGAGATTCCGGGCATCATGGAGGGAACCGGCCGGCCGGAGTATGAGCGGTGCGTGGACATTTCCACAGCGGCAGCCCTGAAGGAGATGGTCGTTCCGGGACTCATGGCGGTCATTGCTCCGGTGCTCGTGGGCCTTGTCCTGGGAGCGGGGGCTCTTGGCGGACTTCTCGGAGGTTCGATCGTGACCGGGGTCATGCTGGCGATTTTCATGGCAAACTCCGGCGGGGCCTGGGACAACGCAAAGAAGTACATCGAAGAGGGGCACCACGGCGGCAAGCGCACTCCGGCCCATGCGGCCGCTGTCGTCGGGGACACGGTCGGCGACCCCTTCAAGGACACCGCCGGTCCCAGCATGAATATCCTGATCAAGCTCATGTCCGTCGTGGCGGTGGTGATTGCCCCTCTGTTCTCCTAGAAAGAAACAGAAATGCCCCCTGGCGGGGAACGGGCCGGGGATCCCTTAAAAGCAATCGCAATGAGGGGGGCGAAAGAGCCCCCCTCATTGCCTCCAGTCTGGAGGAGGTGTCGGCATGGGCCAGGATGAAGTCGTGCGGGAGATCAAGGAAAGGCTCGACATTGTTGAACTGGTCGGAGATGCGGTGCCCCTCCGGAAGGTTGGAAAGAACTTCCGGGGCCTGTGTCCCTTTCACGCCGAAAAGACCCCCTCCTTTTACGTTTCACCCGAAAGGCAGACATTTCATTGCTACGGTTGCGGTCGCGGGGGAGACGTCTTCTCCTTCGTGATGGAAAAGGAGGGGCTAACCTTTCCGGAAGCACTGGAAACCCTTGCCGAAAGAGCCGGGGTCCAGCTTGCCAAAAGAACGGCCGGCAGGCGCAGCCTTTCGGACATCATGGAACTGGCCTTGGCCTTTTATCGGGAAAACTTGCAAGGGGCATCGGGGGAGCCGGCCCGGCGCTACCTGGAAGGCCGAAGGCTCCCCGTGTCTGCCTGGTCGCGTTTCGAGCTGGGCTGGGCCCCGCCTGCCTGTGACGGTCTTTGGGCCTTTCTCAGTAACAGGGGGGTTTCAAGGCATGAGTCCCTTTCCTGCGGCGTGTTCGTGGAGGGGCAGAAAGGCGATTATGACCGTTTTCGGGGCAGGGTCATCTT
>JAJUIT010000145.1 GCA_029267465.1 Synergistaceae bacterium | reverse complement strand
TCAGCCGCCGTGATTCGAGCCAGTCCCTGTACCTGTACCCATCGATGAGATCCAAAAGCTCCCCGAGCCCGAGTTCCCAGAGATCGTCATGCCTGAGCTGCAAGGGGCCGAAGGCAAGGGAAAGGAGCCTGTCCCACCATTCGGCCCCTTCGATCAGTTTTTTCCCTGGTCCCCCTCGTCCGTCTTCTCCTCGACCTTGAAATTCAGGGTCCTGTTCAGTGAAGCGGCAAAGGCTTCCAGCGCGGTAATCGCCAGAGGCATGAAATCGGCCTCGTCCAGCCAGTTGGCCACGGCGGCAACTTTCAACCCTGGCAGGGCATGGAGCAGTCCGCCCCAGATGATCGCCAGGCCCAGACCAACCGGGAGGGGACCGCTGCTCGCCTTCGCCAGGATCTGGTAGACGTCCATCCCGGTTTCCCGCTCGATTTCCCTTATGGCGAAGACGCCATATTTCAGTTCCCTCTGCTGCCCTCCAATTTCAACAACCGGTCCCCGCATCAGGGAATTCCTCCATCAGCCCTAGCTGCCGGGTTGTGCGGCATTGTCGAGGGCTCCGGTCCCCTCGAACTCGATGGAGGCCTTCACGGCCTCCCCCTTCGCCCCGCTCCACTTGAAGCTGGTGATCCGGGCCGTGCCGGCCAGCTGCGGGTAGCCTGCCCCCGTTCCCCTTGGCCGGATCGTGACCTCGATGGTGTTTCCCGCGAACAGGGCCGTTTCCAGGGTCGCCTGCGCAGTTCCTGCAGCCGGGTCCCACGAAACCTCCGCAGAGCCTTTCCAGCTCTTCTGTCCCTCCAGCGTTTCCTTCCAGTCCGATGCCATGTCGCTGACATCGATGGGATCGCCGGAAACCTCGATATCGAAGCTGTTGACGTTCAGCACCGCCGTGGGCGTTGCGCTCACGTCGATCATCAGCAGCGCGTTCTTGGACGAGTACTTCGCCACCTACATCCCCTCCTGTCTCACGAATTCGGTTCTCAGTGTCAGGATCCCGTGCCACCAGTTCGAGCCTTCGTCGAACAGCAGCTGAAGTTCCTCAAACCAGATCCAGCAGGACGAATCCCCGACCGAAAGGCTTTTGTCCCCTAGCAGGCTGTCGATGTCCCTGGCGATCGCCTGGCATTCCTTTCGCCCTTTCCGGCTGCTCCAGATGTGGATGTCCAGCGAGTAGGCCCGTTCTGACTCATTCTGCAGTTCCCCTTGAATCGCCTGGGAGTTCCCGAGGACGATGTAGGGGCCCGGTTCCTCATCGGGAACGGCCCCCTGGTCATACACCCTGCAAATTGTTCCGTTGAGCGGATTGGAGGAAAGAACGCCGTAGATCGCCGCAAGGATCTCGTTCTCGTTCATTCGTCGCCCGCCACCTCCTTCAGGACCTCTTCAAGCGCTGCCTTCGTCCGGGCTTCGGCAGCCCTGGCGGCCGGATAGAGGAAAGGCTTTGCGGCCATTCGTTTGGTCCCGAATTCCACCGCAAATGCGTAATACTTCCTGCCCTTTTGGTGCCCTTTCCTGGAATTCCCGCCCGGTTCCGGGTAATCGGCGTAGACCTTTGCCGCCAGGGTCTTCTCGCTGACCTGCTTTTTGATCGAGCGGCGCAGGGCCCCGGTCCGCACAGGAGCCCGGGAGGCAGCATCACCCCTTACGGCTTCCGCCCTCTCTTCCAGGACATCGAGGACCTTCTTCCGAAGCCGCTCCGGCGCCTGCTGAAGACGTTTTAACTCCTCCTTCAGGCCGATCACATGGATATGACCCACGGCGAACACTCCAGCACCAGCCACCGCCTTCCGATCGGGACAATCCCAACGATCCTGTAGTCCACCGATCCCACGACGGCCTTGTCATTGATCGCGATCCCCTGCCGGTAGCGGATTGTGATTTCATGGGTCCGTTCCTCCCGCTTCGAGTCCGCCTCCCTCCGCATGCTCGAGGAAAGCGCTTCGACTTTCCCCCAGACAGTCGCGATGGTCGTCTCCGTGTCGGGTTCATATCCGCCCTGCCCGTCAGGGACTCCTCTGAGCATCCTTTTCAGCGTGACGCGCTCTGACAGCTCCCCGATCTTCATGCCGGCACCACCCTGTCAGGCCACAGAAGCATCTCGAAGCCGTACGGAAGGACGCTTGTGATATTGCCGATGTTCACGCTTTCCCGGTGCTCGTACCAGTGGCCAATGAGGAGAAGCATGGCCTGCTTCCAGCCCGCCGGGACAGGGTCGGTTCCGGCGGTCACGGTAACGGTCAGGGCATCGTGGTTCCTGGGTGTTCCGTCCGGCCACGAATCAACCAGGAGGCTGCCGTCCGCAGATAGTCGAAATGTTCCGTCGGCCAGCAGTACTTCAGTGCCGTCCTCCAGAAAACAGGTGACGGACTCGACTTCCTTGACGGGGACAATAGGGAACCTGTAGGGCATCTCCGGGTAGCGGTCCAGGACGATCTCAAATCGGCGTTCCGGGATCATTCTTCCCAGGAATTTTTCGACCGCTTCCCTGGCCGCCGAGATAAGAAGGCCAACGAGGGTGTCATCGTCGTCGTTTTCGACCCGAAGGTGCAGCTTCGCCTCCTCCAGGGACAGCGGTTCCGACGCCGGCGCCGTCTTTTCCCGCCACATTGCCCTCTTTCACCTCCTCCGCCCGCTCGAGGCTTTCAGCCAGTCTATTCCCGACCGCATATCTCCCGTAGTTCTCCGAGACGTCCACTTCCTCCCCAGGCTCGAGTTCCCGCCTGTTATACCCTCCCTGCCACCAGACGCAGGGGCTCACTATCCTGACCCTCACGCGAAATCCCCCCTCCCTAAGGGAAAAGCGGGGGCAGGAAGAAGCCCCCGCTCTGCAACACGATGCCCCTGACTAGGCCGCCTCGCACTTCACCAGCTTGATCGCTTCGGAGTCCTTCAGGAACCCGCCAACTCGCATCGTGGAGTAAAACCCCACGTAGGGCTTGTTGGTGTAGGGATCCCGCAGCATTCGGATCCCGATCCGGTCGACAATGGTGTAGCCGGCGCGAAAATCCCCGAAGGCGATGGCGTAGGCATCCGCCGCCACGTCCGGCATGTCCTCGTTCTCTGTCACCGGGTAGCCGAGCAGCGCGGAGGGCACACCCGCCTGCAGGCCGGGCTGCCAGAGATAGTTGTTCTCGTTGTCCTTCCACTTGCGGATCTGGGCAAGGGTCAGGCCGTTCATCATCCAGCGGGCGTTGGCCCGGTGTCCAGCCTTCAACGAATGGATCACGTCGATCAGCAGATCCCCCGGGTTGCTTGCCGGAAGGCCGGCTGCTGCTCCGGTTCGCAGGTACTGCAGCGTTCCAAAGGCCCTCGTGGCATCGGCAGTGAGTGCAGCCGGGTAGGCCAGGAAGCCCTTCGGCTTGTTCGTCCCGTTTCCGGTCGTGAAGGCTGCGTTCTCCGCGATCGTAAAGGCATCGCGCAGTTCGGCCGCGAGCCAGCCTTCCACGTCGAAGAACAGGTCGTCGAGCGCCCGCTGCGTCGCCTGCGGATAGGCATAGATCTCCCCCATGAAGGGCGTCAGCTCGGTCAGGGTCGGCGTCGCCGTAGCAGCCCTGGCATCCGTCTCCCCGACCCAGCCCGAGGCGGCCCCGTGCTTGTTCACCAGCTCCTTGTACTCCCCGCCTCCCACGGTGATGACCCGGCAGACATTCCGCATGGGGGTCGCCTTCTGCAGGAGGCTGTAGATTTCCCGGTTGAGGAGTTCCGGTACGGCATACCCCCCGTCTCCATCCACGCCCGTCTGGATCGCCTTGAGCTGGAGGTCCGCGAGGCCCTCCTCGGCTCCCTTGCGCATCCACCGCAGGAATGCGCTCTTGTGCTCCGTCTTCACCGGATCCTCATTCCCGCTGGCGAGCCCGGGGCGATTCAGCTTCGCCTCAAGCTTCCCCTTCTCCTCGTCGAGACGCCTCAGTTCACTGTCGATCCTGGCAAGCTTCTCTTCCAGTTCGGCGCTGTTGTGCCCGGTCTTCCTCAATTCATCCAACCTGGCATCGTTCGTCTTCCGATACTCCTCGAAAGCCTTGCCCAGCTGGTCCAGAACG
>JAJUIT010000135.1 GCA_029267465.1 Synergistaceae bacterium | reverse complement strand
GCTCGAAATTTTCCCCGAACAGGATCTCGCTGGCTCTCCGCGCGCCGAGGGCAGCATGTTCCCCGTGGACATTCCGGGTGACTTCGAAGGCGAGGACTTTCTGGGCTTCCCGGCGTTCTGGATGTTCGAGATGGGATCGGACCAGGGAATCGATTTCCTCGTTCGGGAGAAACGTGAAAAGTTTCAAAAGCCGTCCCACCATGGCATCCTCCGCGTTGATCCAGAACTGGTAAAAGCGGTAGGGTGAGGTGAGCTCCGGTGAAAGCCATACGGCCCCTTCCTCCGTCTTGCCGAACTTGGTCCCGGAAGAGGTCAGCAGCAGCGGATAGGTCAGGCAGAAGGCCTGCTTCCCCGTCTTCTTGCGGATCAGTTCTACCCCCGCCAGGATGTTGCCTTGCTGGTCGTTTCCTCCCATCTGGAGAAGGCAGTTGTGGTGTTCGCAAAGGTAGTAGAAATCGTAGGCCTGGAGGAGCATGTACGTGAACTCGGTAAAGGAAATGGATTTGTCGGGATCTTCCAGGCGCGACCTCACGTATTCCCTGGCGATCATCGTGTTGACCGAGAAATGCTTCCCCGTGTCCCGTAGAAAATCCAGGAGTTTGAGCTCACCCAGCCAGTCGTAGTTGCTGATCATCAAGGCGGAGTTCTCGCCAGCCTGGAAGTCGAGGAAATGGGCCAGCTGGTCCTTGATCGCCAGCTTGTTCTTTTCGACCTGTTCCAGGGTCAAGAGATTCCTTTCCTTGCTCTTTCCCGAGGGGTCCCCGATCAGGCCGGTGCCAACCCCCAGGATGGCGATGGGACGGTGCCCGAGACGCTGCAGCCAGGCCAATCCCATGATCGGGATCAGGTGCCCGACATGAAGACTTGAGGCCGTTGGATCAAAACCGACGTAGGCCGTGACCATGCCCTCATCGAAAAGGTCTTTCAGCCCCTCCGGCGACGAACAGTACTCGACGATACCCCGTTCCATGAGGACGGAAAACGCATTCTTTCTCATTGATCGGCAATCCTCCCGGCAGTTGACTTGGAACCCATTCTACGGCCGCCCTTTCGGCGGTTCAACCCCGCTCCACCGAACATGCCCCGAATTCGCCCGGGGCATCACGGCCGCAAGCCTTCCGAGGCTTTCCGCCAGGTGCATGAGGCGTTCAAGGTTTTCTGCCTTTTCCCCCAAGCCCATCAGCCGGTAAACGGGGCTTCCCGGAGCGAAGGCCTGCAGTTCCGCGGAAAGGGCCGCCCCGTCCACCCAGGCCCAGAAAACCGAAGACTCTTCGAATTCCGGGGAAAGATCCCGAATCGACCGGGGGGGCTGAAGCGAATGCGGGTCCAGGTATCCCAGCACCGCCGTCTCCCTGCTGGCAGCAGCCATGACAGTGAAGGGCAGAGGGACCGCACCGCCCACCTCGAACCCCATGACATCCCGCCCCAGCAATCCGGAAAGTCCCCATCGCTCTCCGAGCAGGGACCGGACGAAATCAAGCCCCTCTTCCTTTCGTCCTGGGAACTCGAAAAGGAAGCCCGGGGTCACAAACCCCATCGCCCGTGCGGACCCCCCAACCGAAATGACGACCGGCCCCTTGAGGAAACGGCGGACCTTTTCCTCTGGAAGGCCTGTCCAGGCCTTCAAAAACCGTTCCCTCCCCCCGAAATCGGCGGCATCGTCCGATTGGGCTTTCTCCGTTCGCCAGGGATCAAGGCCCGCGAACCCCACCGCCAGCGCCAGCGGTTGTGGAAAAGTGAGATTCATGTCCCAGCGGACGGGAACCGAGAGATCGCCTTTCCATCCGGCTAACATCCGCTCGGCACCCTCCCAGACCCAGGCCCCTTCCCCTCCGAAAGGAGGAACCCCCCGCCAGGCTGCCTCCATCGTGAAGGGCCTGACCGAGGAGCCTTCCTCCCCTTTCTCGGCCTTGATCCCGAGATGAAGCAGGTCTGGCCGCCCCGCGTCGGTTATCCGCAGGTGCCCCTTCCAGCCGGGCTGGACCCGCCAGCCCGAGGTCACGGATTCAAGGTGCCTGATTTTCGCAGACTGCATCCGGTCCAGTTCTTCCGGGCTGTCCGCCAGGAGCAGGAAAGTTCCCTCCACCCTGAGAAAAAGCTCGCCTCCCTGCGCGTGAACAAGCTTCCAGGTTGCATTCCCTTTTTCCCGGCCCTCCCCGCTTGGGCTTCCTTCGAACAGCTCCGCCCAATCTGCCGGCAGCCTCCCGTTGAGGAAGAATTGCAGGGTTTCTCGCCCGGGAGCGAGAACCCCCCAGTGGTGCTGGCCGTTTTCCCCGAAAGCCAGGAGAAACCCGGAGGTGACATGGGCTCCCATTTCCATGAGGTTTTTCCATGCCGCTTCATCCGGGAGGGAACGGACGAGACCGAAGGGGCCTTCGGATCCTCCCGCACCGACGGGATCCGCAATTGTTTCCACAAGAACGTAGGGAACCCCGGCAGGAGGCTTCGGGAGGCAAGAAGTCATCCTGGGGCCGCGGGTTCTACCCAGAAGCGCGGCTCCGGCCCCCACCAGCAGGACCGTCAGAAAGATCGCTCCCCAGTAAATAAAGGTCTTTTTTCTCATCTTCTTGCCACCTCCAGGAGGGCCCGGGTTCGTACAAATCTCCGGGACATCATCCGGACCTGCGCGCACGGTCCCTTGCGGTCTCCAGAAGCGTCCGGGTTGAAATCAGCAGGGGCAGGACTTCCGCCGGGTCCTCCATTTCCGGCGCTTTTTCCTTCAGTGCCGAAAGGATCGAGGAGATCTCGCCCAGGACTTTCACGGCTTCCAGGCAGGGAGCTTCCGGCGCCTTGCAGGGGATCGCCAGCGTTTCCGCCCGGACTCCCGGAGCGGAAGGACGGATTTCGATCTCCTGCCCGATTGCAGGAACTTCCGCCCGAAGCCCCTGTGCCTTGAGCGCTTCCGCAAGGGATACCGCGGAGGCCGGTTCCCCATGGGTGACAACGAACAAGGGGCCGTTGCGGAAGTTCGACGCCCAGGCCAGCAAGTCGTCCCGGTCCGCGTGAGCCGAGAAACCGTTGATGGTGTGAAGTGAAGCCTTCACCTCGATTTCCTCGCCTGCAACCCGAACCGTCTTTTCTCCCTCCACAAGGCGTCTCCCCAGGGTCCCCTGCGCCTGATAGCCGACGAAAATGACGTGGGTGTTCCTTTTCCATAAATTGTGTTTCAGGTGATGGACAATCCTGCCGCCGTTGCACATGCCGCTTCCGGCCAACACGATGGCGCTTTCCACCGCATTGATGGCCTGGCTGTCCTCAACTCTCTCCACGTACCGGAGGCCAATCGGAGAATAGGGATCCTGATCTTTCCGCAGCTGTTCCTGGATCTCCGCCGACATCAGGGACAGGTGGTCCTTGTAGATTTCCGTCGCCTTGACGCCCATCGGGGAATCGAAGTAAATCGGAATGCCGTCGCGGAAAAGACCTTCCTGCTGCATGAGGGCCAGCTCGTAAAGGATCCTTTGAGCCCGGTCAACCGCAAAGGTCGGGATCAGGACTTTCGAATGCTCCTTCAGCGCCGCGTTCATGACTCCCCTGAACTCCGCCCGGGTTTCCTGGTTGGATTTGTGAAGACGGTTGCCGTAGGTTGACTCGATGACCACCACGTCGGCGTCTTCGATAAAGGCGGGGTTCCTTTCCATCACGGTCTGCTGCGGTCCCAGATCCCCGGAAAAGACCACTTTCGCCTCGCGGTCCTCCTCCCTGATCCAGACCTCCAGGATCGCGCTTCCCAGGATGTGTCCCGCGTCGCGGAAGCGCACCCTGAAGCCGGGTGCAGGTTCAAAGATGTCGTCATAGCTCACCGCCGACAGAAGGGCCAGCGCCTCTTCGGCATCTTTTTGGGAATAGAGCGGCTCAACCTTCTCGAGTCCCTTTCTCAAGTTCTTTTTGGTCTTCCACTCGGATTCTTCTTTCATGAGCTTTGCAGAATCCTGCCAGAGGACTTCGCAAAGTTCCGTCGTGGGCAAGGTGGCAAGGATCTTTCCCTTGAACCCCTGCTTGGCGAGGAGCGGAATCCTTCCCGAGTGATCCATGTGGGCATGAGTTAAAAGAACCGCGTCGATTCCGGAAGGAACAAAGGGGAACGGATCCCGGTTCCTGCGCTCCTCGTCCCGTCCCTGGAACAGCCCGCAGTCTACGAGGATCCTTCTCCCGCCAGCCTCCAGCAGGTAGTTTGAACCCGTAACCTCCTCAGCCGCTCCCAGTATTTTCAGTCTCATCGGCCCCCGAAGGGTCACCCCTTTCCTGATTCCGTCGATTTGCGCCTCAGTTGGTGGGAACCCTCGCCGTTACCCGGGTTCCCTGCCCCAGCCTGGATTCGACAACCAGTTCTCCACCCACCAGCGCCATCCGCTCTTCCATGTTCGCCAGCCCACGATGACCCTGGAGCCTGAGCCGTGTC
>JAJUIT010000128.1 GCA_029267465.1 Synergistaceae bacterium | reverse complement strand
GCATAGACCCCCCTTTGCGGAAGGAGTTTTTCTGGAGGGAGCGCCAGGTTTGCGGTTGGGAAACCGAGCTCTCTTCCCCTCTGGTCCCCCTTGATGACCGTCCCCGAAACAAAGAAAGGGTGTCCAAGCAGTGTTCCGGCGGAACGGGTTTCTCCCATGGCGATCTTTTGCCGGATCAGGGTGCTGCTGACGGTTTCATTGCCGACCCGCAGCGGGGGCAGGATATCGACTGTCCACCTGCGCGCGCTCCCTTCCTGCAGGAGGGTCCGGCTATCCCCCGATCTTCCCCTCCCGAAGCGGAAATTTTCCCCGACGACCAATCCGGTGATTTTGTAGCTTTGTCCGATCCAGTCGAGGAACTCGGAGGGTTTCATGTCGGCAAGCGCTCTCGTAAAATGCAGTGTCTCCAGCCGGGGAATTCGGCGGTACCGGGCCAGGGCCTCCCTTTCCGGTTGAGTGAAGAGGTATCGAAAAACGGTCCCGGCAAAGATGGACTGCGGATGGGGGTGAAACGTAAGGACTCCCCAGTCGGTGCCTTGCGGAAGGGCTCTCGCTCTTGCCTTTTCGAAGAGCCGGGCATGTCCCAGGTGGAAACCGTCGAAGGCTCCGATCGCAGCGATCATCTTCCATCCTCCACGGAAAGGACAATATCGGGCCTATAGTGGCAAGGCGGCTCCCACAGGGCAAATGAAACGAGATTCCGGGTTCGAAGCACGACGTGTCCGGATTCTGGAATCAAACCCCAGTGTAGCCGCTGGAGGCTGGAGCGGGGGACGGGCTTTCCGTTCCTGACGTCGCCTTCAAGCCCCTGGGGAACCCGGTAGACGATGAAATGATCCAGCAGCCTGTCAACGGCAAGCATGCGCTCTAGGGCAGCGTTCTCTCCGGACTGGAGGAGCCATGAAACCGGAGTGGCCTCCTCCAGTCCGAAACCGCCGATGGAAAGCCTTTTCAGAGAAAGGACATAGGCACCGCAACCAAGACTCCTGCCGAGGTCCCTCACCAGGCTTCGCACGTACGTTCCCTTGTGGCAGAAAACCCTGAAGCGGGCCAAGCCGCTGGAATCCGGTCCCAAGACACCGGAAAAGGAGGTGATCGTGACGGGTCTTGGCGAAAGCTGGGGGCTTTCCCCGGAACGGGCAAGGAGATGGGCGCGTTTCCCAGAAACATGAATGGCCGAGACTTCGGGAGGAATCTGCAGCCGGAGCCCGATAAAGCCCAACAGCTCCCGTTCGAGGGTTTCTGCCGTTGGCAGGGCCGAACCGGTCTCCGGCCGAATGTGGCCGGAAGCGTCGTCCGTGTCGGAAGTCCCTCCCAGCTGGGCGATGACCTCGTAAACCTTTGGAAGGCCCTGGACGAATGGACAGAGACGCGTTGCGGCACCCAGGAGAATGACCAGCAAGCCTGAAGCCGGGCTGTCCAGGGTCCCGCCGTGCCCCGTTTTCAACTTCTTGCCGAAGAGCTTGCGGACTTTTTCAACGCAGCCGGTGCTTGTTTCTCCGGGCTGCTTGTCCAGAAGAAGAATCCCGTCAGTCATCGTTTTTCAGAATCTCGGCCTTGAGGGTTGCCAGGCTGGCTTCAAGGGGAAGGGGCAAACGCATGCCGGCCGCGTTGGGGTGCCCTCCTCCGCCATGCCTGTGGGCGATCTCAGCGGCGGAGGTCTTTCCCCTGGATCTCAGGCTGACCCGGACGTTGGTGTCGTTTTCGATCAGAACGGCAGAGAACGTTGAATTGCGGATCCGAAGCAGGTCGCTCGCGAGCCCTTCCGTTTCGGAAAAATCCGCCCCGGTTTCTTCGAAATCAGCCTTGGTTAGCCATGTCAATGCGATTCCGCGGTCCGGTTCATAGTCCAGCCTGGAAAAGGCCCGGCCCCTCAGCCGAAGCGCCTGGGGGGTCCAGTTGGAGTACAGCAAACGGTCCATAAGCTCCGGCTGGATTCCCTTTTCAAGCAGTTCCGCCGCGATACGGTGGGAACGGGGCGTTGTGCAGGAGTAACCGAACCTCCCCGTATCGGTGACAAGTCCCGCGTAAAGCCCGATCGCGTCGATTTTATCCACCGGTTGATCCAGCCTGGCGAGGATTTCCCAGACCAGTTCCGCCGTGGCGCCCGCCGAAGAGTCGAGGAAATTGACCGCCGCGAAACGCGTGTTGTCGCCATGGTGATCGATGTTCACGGCAAATTGGTCCGGCATTCCCTCTACCCGAAGCGTCCGTTCAGGGTTTGATGTGTCCAGGAAAATCGGCAGGAAATCCCGCGGCACGGAGATTTCCCGCAGGGTTTCATAACGGTCGGAACCCGGAAGGAAGGCATAGGATTCCGGCATGGGATCCGGCCCCGCCCAGCGCACGGCTTTCCCCGACCGCTGACCGAAAACCAACAAGGCACTGGCGCAGCCGAGTGTGTCTCCATCGGGCTGTTCGTGTGAAAGGAGCAGCCAACCCTTGAAGCGGCGCAGCGCGGAAACCGCCTCCAGAAGTGACGCGGGCTCCTGGGCGGTTTCCTTACGCGTCGTTTCCATCGTCTATTTCAGACTCCTCTTCCGTTTCAGGGCTTTGGATTCTTGATTCCTCGCCCTTCAGCCGGTCGAGAACCGCGTCCATCGCCCTTGCCTTTGCCTCGCTGAGGTCGATGATAAAGCGGAACTCGGGGATGGTCCGAAGCCTCATCTCTTTTCCGAGAATGCTGCGAATGAGGCCCTCGACCGATTCCAGGCCGGTTTTGACCAACTCTTGCTCAGCGGCATCGATGGTCGTGAAGAAGACTTTCGCGTAACTAAGGTCCCGGGAACACTCGACTCCAGTCAAAATTGCCTTCTTGGCCCACTCGTTCTTGATGCGGCCCTGAAGCAGCTGGGAAATTTCCCGCAGAAATTCCTTGTTAATCCTCTCGATTCGAAAACTCGTCATAGGAACCGACCTTTCTTCGCGTGGCGAGCATTTCGAAATCCAGGCTTTCGGCTTCCCTCTCAAGAAGGTCCTCTGCCCGGTCCAGAACCGACTTGACGTGCCCGATGTCATTGGCCGCAGTGGCGACTGCAAGGCAAACCTTCCCCCACGGTCCATCCGGTCCCAGGTCAGAAGCGGCCATATTGGCCCCCTTCCTGAGCTTTTCCAATAGGGAACGGACGACCATTCTCCGATCCTTGAGGCTCCGGCTCCAGGGGATCTCGAGATCCGCGAGAAGGATCCCGAAATAGCAGGGAACTCCGCCTAGTTGAAATGGCGTTTCTCCTCCACGATTTCGTAACATTCGACGTGATCGCCTTCCTTAAAATCGTGGAAGTTCGTGAAGCTCATCCCGCATTCGAAACCGCTTGTCACTTCGCGGACGTCATCCTTGAATCGCTTGAGGCTCGACAGCGTTCCGTCCCAGTACACCACTCCATCCCGGATCAGGCGGATTTTTCCGTTTCGGCGGATCGTTCCTTCCAGGACGTAGCATCCCGCGATCTTGCCAACTTTCGGAACCTTGAAGGAAGCCCGGATCTCGGCCTGGCCGAGAATCTTTTCCCTAAGTTCCGGTGCGAGCATTCCTTCCATAGCCGAACGGATATCGTCGATGACGTCGTAAATGATGTTGTACAAGCGGATTTCGATTCCTTCTGCCTCGGCGATCTTTTTCGCGTTGGAGTCGGGCCTGACGTTAAAGCCGATGATCACAGCTTTTGACGCTGCAGCGAGCATAACATCGGATTCCGAGATCCGGCCGACTCCCTCGTGCACGATGTTGATGCCCACTTCGTCGGTCCCGAGCTTGAGCAGGGACGCACGAAGCGCTTCCAGGGACCCCTGTACATCGCACTTGAGGACCAGGCTGAAAACGTGGGTTTCCCCTTCACGAAGCTGCTGGTAGAACTCTTCCAGCGTCAGCCTTCGGGCCGTTCCCTTTTCGGCATCCCGGATAGCCTGGTTTCGGGCGGCAATGCAGTCCCTCGCTTCCCTTTCGTTGAGAGCTTTCCGGAACCGTTCGCCCGGACTCGGCAGGCTTTCCAGCCCGAGCACTTCGACCGGGGTGCTCGGACCGGCCTCGACGACCCAGCGGCCCTGATCGTCCAGCAATCCCCGGACACGTCCGCAGGTGCTCTCGCAAAGGATCACATCCCCCCGGTGCAGAGTCCCGTTCTGAACGATCAGGGTGGCGACGGGCCCCTTGCCCTTGTCGAGCTTGGCCTCCACAACCACACCCTCGCCGTCCTGGTCGGGGTTGGCCTTGAGTTCAGCCATTTCCGCAACGAGAAGAATCATCTCGAGTAGCTGGTCCATCCCTGTGCCGGTTTTTGCCGAAACATCGACGAAAACGGTGTCTCCTCCCCATTCCTCCGGGATCAGCCCATGATCGGCCAGCTGCTGCCGGACCCTGTCTGGCCTGGCATCCGGCTTGTCAATCTTGTTGACGGCCACGATGATGGGCACTCCCGCGGCCTTCGCGTGATTCAAGGCTTCCACGGTCTGCGGCATGACGCCGTCGTCAGCCGCGCAGACAAGGACGGCGATATCCGTCACCTGGGCCCCGCGGGCGCGCATGGAGGTGAAGGCTTCGTGCCCCGGGGTGTCGAGGAAAACGATCTTCTTCCCTTCGTGTTCCACCACGGAAGCCCCGATGTGCTGGGTGATGCCCCCCGCTTCCCGGGCCGCGACCGCGGTTTTCCGGATATAGTCAAGGAGGGTGGTCTTTCCGTGGTCGACGTGACCCATCACCGTGACGATCGGCGGCCTGTCGACGAGCATCCCCTTCGAAGGGGCCTTCTTTTTCCGAATCGTCGGGACCGTTTCCTCGGGAACCTCCTGGACGAGCTTCAGGTGTTTTCCCGCAAGCTCCTCGATCTTCGAAAGGGCAACCTCGTCGATCCTTGCCGTGGCGGGTACCATCAGACCGGTCGTGACCAGGTGCTTGACCACCTCGGCCGTCCCCAGGTTGAGGCGCTCTGCGACTTCTCGTATGGTAATCCCTGCCGGGATTT
>JAJUIT010000019.1 GCA_029267465.1 Synergistaceae bacterium | reverse complement strand
CGAAGGGCCCAAGGTCCTCGAAGCCCTGATCGCGGAACGCCGTCGAAGGAATATCCCCATCCACCGCCTCGTGTCCTTCTGCCAGGGGGGGACACTCTTCGATGACGTTGAGCTTCGGGATTTCGCCCAGATGGCCGCAGAAGACAAAATGGAGGTCATCGCGATCCCTGGCCCCCGGAACGCCTGGGACATCGGGCGGCAGTTCGTGACGCCAGACGGCCAGCGCTGCGGGGGACTGAACCACCGAGGTTCGGACGAGATCCGGAAAGTCATCGCGGACATGTTCCGGATGTACGAGATCGGTTTTCGCGGGTTCATGCTCGTGGACCGGGGCGTCCTGGCCCTCGTGAAAACGATGCAGGAGCAGGGCAGTTTCCCGAAGGACATCGCCATCAAGCTCTCGGTCTGGGCCGGAGTTTCCTCGCCAGCGGGCGCGAAGCTGGCCCAGGACCTTGGAGCGAGTTCTTTCAACCCCGTTTCCGACCTGACGCTGCCGCAGATGGCCGCGATCCGGAAAGTCGTGAACATCCCGATCGATTTCTATATCTGGACCTTCGACTCGTACGGGGGGGCAAACCGCCTCTATGACGCGCCCGAAGTGGCGAAGATCTACAGCCCCTGCTATTTCAAGTTCGAACCCGCCCCCACCGCCGGTTTCTACAACCCCTTCAACTCGGAAGAAGAGCACGTGCGGCTGATGGAAAAGAAGGTCAAGTGGGCAGAATGGGTGATCCACCACGTTGCGGCCAACGAACCGGACGTCCGGCTTTCTCCGCACGGGGCGTCGGACCTGTTCGTGCCGAAAGTTTAAAAAAAAGGGAAAGCCAGGCGGGGGAGAGAACACTTTCCCGCCTGGCTTTCCGAATCCTGCATCGAATGAGAAATCAGACGATGGTGATTTCTTTCGTGAAATGGCTCAGGGGTTCCGGCCCCCTGTCCGTCACGAGGACGATATCCTCGATGCGGATGCCCAGGCGCCCGGGAATGTAGATGCCGGGCTCCACGCTGAAGGCCATCCCCTTTTCAAGAACCTGAAGGTTTCCCTCCATGATGTACGGGGCCTCGTGAACCGCCACTCCGATCCCGTGCCCGGTCCGGTTGATGAAGTATTTCCCGTAGCCCGCTTTTTCGATGACCGATCTCGTTGCCCGGTCCACGTCCTGCGCGGTCGACCCTTCCCGCGCGGCCGCCTCCCCGGCGAGGTTTGCCTCAAGAACGACCTGGTAGAGGGCCCGGTCCTCCTCGGAAGCCTTTCCGACGAAGACGGTGCGGGTCGTATCGGAGCAGTATCCCTGGAACGTGCAGCCGAAATCGATGACCACGGGGTCTCCTTCGCAGAGCACCCGGCTTTTCCCCATGAAGTGGGGATTGGAACCGTTCGGCCCGGAAGCCACGATCGTGGGGAAGGACAGGCCGTCCGCCCCCTTCTCGACCAGCAGGTCCTCCAGCTTTCGGGCAACCTCCCCCTCCCGCACTCCCGGACGGATAAAAGGAAGAAGGGCAGAGAAGGCCTCGTCGGCAATGCGGGCCGCGTGCCGAAGCAGGTCCATTTCCTCGGGGGACTTGATCAGCCGCATGGCTTCCACGATGCGATGTCCGTTGATGAACCTCGTCCCCGGGACCGCAGCCTCGAGGTCCAGGAGGTCCACTGCCCGGACGCCGTCGTTCACGGCCACGGTTTTCCCATGGAGTCCGAAGTCTTTCCACAGGGCCGTGACTTTTTCCAGGAAGCCCTCGGCATCGTCCCAGAGAGCCTGGGGGCACTCGGGCCCCAGGACGGCCTCCATCTGTTCGCGGTAAAGCCTGGGGACGATGGAGAAAAGCCGGCCGTCGGAAAGCACGACAATCCCCTTGAAGCGTTCGTCGGCGAAAAGGCGAAGCCCGGCGAGGTATTCCAGGTCGGAAGAGGGTCCCAGCAGGAGCGCATCGAGCCCCTCTCGCTGCAGCCGCTGGCTGAGCGGCTGCAAGGTGTCTTTAAGCAAGAAAGTCGCCTCCTTCATGACGGGAGCCGCGCCCCCGAAAAAAAGGGGAAGAAATCCCCCCGGAACCTACTTCATCTTCAGGTATTTCTCAGGCACCTTCACGCTCGTGGCACCCATGAAGCCCTTGCCGAACACGTAGGTGTCCTGGTAGACAAGGATGAAGTTCTTCTTCTTGACCCCGGTCCCCAAGTCCACATAATTGCTGCCGTTCCACTTCGCGCCCGGGGTGTACTTCTCGTAGGCGTCCATCAGGTCCTTCATGTTGCCGAGCTTCGCCTTCTTCTCGACGATGCGCTTGCCGTACTCGCCCAGCGTCGCGGTCGTGGCGTAGCCGTAGGAGTAGGCCCAGGTGCCCATGCGGCCCTTGCCCCCGTTCTTGATGACGACCTGCTCGACCTTCTTCAGGATGGCGGGCCAGTTGCCCTTTTCCTTGGAGAGATCGATCCCGAAGGCTCCGGGATAACCCATCAGCGGGGAGGGGAGGTCAGGTTCCACGAAGAAGGCGCCGTACTTGGCAACCTGCCGGAGCAAAGGCTCGGTCTGGGCGTCGTTGGTGCAGAAGAAGGCGGCCTTCTTGCCGTATTTCTGGACCCACGCAGGAACCTTCTCCAGGATGTACTGCTGGGCCCCGGCAACCCCCACGTCGCTCGTCGGGTCAGGAGCGGTCTCGAAAACGAACTTCAGGCCCAGGTCCTTGCAGGCCTGCTCCATGATGTTGCGCCTCCGGGAAAGGAGTTCGTAGCTCATGTGGCGGGGGAAGGAAATGTGGACGAAGGTGTCGGCGCCCATTCTCTTCGCGGTATGGATGATGAGGTAGCCGCGCAGGACGTTGTCCACGCCGATGGCCAGGTCTGCCACCGAGGTGATGACGTTCGGGTCTTCCTGGGGTTCACCGGCGAAGCAGAGGATGTCGGGCCGTTTCTCCTTGACCCGGCGGAAGCCCTCGGTGGTTCCGGGAACCGCGTCATCCACGACGATGACCTTCATCTTGGGATCGTCTGCAAGTCCGGCGATCTGGCTGATGCTGGTCTCCATTTCCGACATGAAGCTGTCGGGCAGGGTGATGTGCTTGATGTACCCTCCCTTGGCCACGTCGCCGTACTCCTTGATCAGCCGCTCCGCACCGCGGTAGGTGTCTTCCGCCTGCGACACGGTCAGCGTGACAACGCCGATGTGAAACGGCGCTTCCGCCATTGCCGTCCCCGCCATCAGGCCGAAAAGGAACAAACCTGCCAGCAGGATTTTCCAGGACTTCCTCATTCTCCGAACCCCCTTCATAAAAATATGACTAAAATACTGTAGATATATTAGATTGCCGAACCGGAAGATGTCAATCTTGCACACAAAAAGCCGGGCAGGGAGGATCCTGCCCGGGCACCGTTTTCCCTTGGGGCCGTCCGAAATCTTGATCCCCTTTTACTCCTGGCCGAAGTAATACAGCCTGGCATAGCGTTCCTGGACCTCAAAGGACCAGTGGACGTCCCGCAGAAATTCCGCCGCGCCGTTGAAGTCTTTTGCCTTCAGCCGCCGGATGAACTCTGCGTGCTCCCCGATCGCCGTCAGTTCCCAATCCTTGATGAACGCCTTGCTCCGGGGAAAATCGTACAGTCTTTCCCTCATCGTCTGGACCGTCCGGATCAGGTCCGTGTTCTGGGAGAGGCTGAGATACACGGAGTGGAACGCCGTGTTCTTGTCGTAATAACCGTCGATATCCTGGGTTTCCACGGCTTCCTTCATCTGGGCGTTCAGGCTTTCCAGGGTCTCGATGTCCCTTGCGGTGAGCTTGTGCCCCGAATGGGCGACGACCGTGCTTTCCAGGGCCCCGCTGATCTCGTAGATGTTTCGGATCTTTTCCAGGTCCAGGCGGTTGACCATCACCCCGCGCCTGGGAAAGATCGTCACGTACCCCTCCGCTTCAAGCTGGAAAAGAGCATCTCTCAGCGGGGTCCGGCTCATCCCCAGTTCGGCGCTGATGGCGTTCAGGTTCAGGAAGGCTCCCTGCCTGAGACGCCCTTCGTTCAACCCCTTCTTCAGGTACTGGTAGACCTTCTCACGCAGGGACTTGAGATTGTCCGTGAACTCTTCCATGGGAACGCCTCCGCAGACACTTCAGAATGCAGCCATTAAACCGCAAAAAGGGTCGAATCCGCAATACCGCTCTTCCATGATGAACTCTTGCGCTGATTTTTAAACACTTTAGAATAAACAATCAAATCCGCCAGGAGGAGGTCCTTGCCGCTCCATGAAACTCTCGCAAATTGTCCAAACCCTCGAATCCGCCGGCTTTGCCCCGGCCTTTGCCCGGGAACCCCTCGCCGACCCAGAACTCTCCGATGTCTGCACCCGGACGGAACAGGTTTCACACGGAGCCCTTTATTGCTGCATCAAGGGTTTTAAAACCGACGGCCACACCTTCGCCAAAGAGGCAGAGAGACGCGGTGCGGGGGCCTTTCTCGCAGAACGGCCCCTGGCCACCTCCCTGCCGGTGGTGCTGGTGCAGGACTCCAGGAAGGCCGCGGCAACGGCAGCGGCCGCTGTCCACGGGTTCCCGGCCGAAAAGCTTTCCCTTGCCGCCGTAACCGGAACCAACGGGAAGAGCACCACCGCCTGGATCACAAGATCGATCCTGCGTGCGGGGGGAATTTCCTGCGGACTTCTGGGGACCATCGTCTACGACGACGGGAAAAGGGAAGAGCCAGCCGACCGGACCACGCCGGATGGCCCTTCGGTTCAGCGCTGGCTGGCGCGCATCGCGGCGAACGGGGGACAGGCCTGCGTCATGGAGGCCTCTTCGCACGGCCTCGATCTACACCGGCTTGAGTGCTGCCGCTTCGATGCCCTGGCGTTTACGAACCTGACTCCCGAGCACCTGGATTTTCACGGAGACATGGAAAGCTACTTCCAGGCAAAGAGAAGGCTCTTCACGGATCATGCCCGCCCTGAGGCCCGCTTCGTCCTGAACGTGGATGACCCCTGGGGGCAACGCCTCGCAGAACTCTTTCCGGAGAGGGCACTCCCGTATGGAATCGGCCAAGGGACCGGCCTGAGAGGACAAATCCTTGCCATGGGACTGGACGGGACGGACCTGGAGATCTCCGTGCCGGGGGGGGAAACCCCGATCCGCGTCAGAAGTCCCCTTGTGGGCCTTCACAACGTTTCAAACGTCCTGGCCTCGGTTGGGATCGCCCTTTCCCTGGGGATGGCGCGGGAAGCCATCCGGGAAGGGATCGAAAATCTCCCCCCCGTGCCCGGAAGGCTGCAGCGGTTTCGCTTCGGCAACGGCGTAACCTGCTTTATCGATTACGCCCATACCCCCGACGGGCTGGAAAAAGCCCTGAAAGCCGTCGGGGCCGATTGTCGTGGATCCGTCCATGCCGTGTTTGGCCTCGGCGGAGAGAGGACCGTGGAAAACCGTCCCCTGATGGGACGCGTTGCGGCCGATCTGGCTGACACCGTCGTGCTGACCATGGACAACCCCCGCAGCGAGGACCCCCGGACCATCGCCCGCCAGATCGAGGAGGGACTGCAGGGCGTAAGGCTCCGTTCCCATTCGGTCATCCTGGACCGGAAGGAAGCCGTCCATGCGGCGCTGGATTCGGCCGTTTCGGGGGACGTCGTGCTGCTGGCTGGCAAGGGGCCGGAAACGACCATGATCCTGGCGGACGGACCTGTTCCCTACAACGACGAAGAAAGCGTCCGCGAATGGAGCCGTACCCGGGGGATCCCGATCCTTTCCTGAACGGGCCCCTTGACGAATCCCGGGAGGGCATGGTATAAGTTCTCACTAATTTACCCCTATGAAATCGCGAGAGGACAAAAAGATGAATCCGACGAACTCGAAGATGTCTGTCCGTTTCTTTTTTACCGGCGTGGGACCCCCTCGGAGGGCCGACGCCTAGGCGTTCGTGCCGTTTCGAGGCCGGGGTCCCAACAGGGGCCCCGGCCCTTTTTTTATCCCAAGGGAGGAGAGAATCATGAGGAGAACGAACCGGAAAACCGACACCCAGGGAACAGAAAGGCTCCAGGCAACCGTGAACCGCCTCTGGAACCGTGTCCCGGCCTACCGGGCAAAGATGGAGCAGGCCGGCATCACCCCTTCGGACATCCGGGGGGTTGAAGACCTGTGCGCCCTGCCCTTCACCACGAAGCAGGACCTGCGTGACGCATACCCCTTGGGCCTGTTGGCGTGCGGGCGCGAAGAGCTTCTTCGGGTCCATGCCTCCTCCGGCACGACCGGAAAGATGACCATCGTGGCCTACACGAAAAACGACCTCGAGGCCTGGAAGAACTGCATGGCAAACTGTCTTGCCATCGCCGGGGTCACGCCCCGCGACACCCTGCAGGTCATGTTCGGCTACGGGCTCTTCACGGGCGGCCTTGGATTCCATTACGGGGGGGAGCACCTTGGGGCCACCGTGATCCCCTCCGGGACCGGCTTCACCGAACGCCAGGTCCAGCTGATGCAGGATCTTGGAACCACCGTAATCGCCTGCACCCCTTCGTATGCCGTCCATCTTTCGGAAGTGCTTGCCTCCCGGCGGAAGGACCAGCCTGGTTCCGGCCATTCCCTGAAAGCGGCGATCCTCGGGGCCGAGCCCTGGAGCGAAGCTCTCCGGCAGACGGTCCAGGAAGGACTGGGGGTCCCGGCCCTGGACATCTACGGGCTTTCGGAAGTCATGGGCCCCGGCGTGGCCATCGAGTGCCCCTGCCAGAACGGTCTTCACCTGAACGAAGATCACTTCCTGGCGGAAATCGTCGATCCGGTGACCGGAGAACGGCTACCCGAAGGCCAGGAGGGAGAACTCGTCATCACGACGCTGACCAAGGAGGCGCTCCCCTTGGCACGGTACCGGACTCGCGATCTGACCTGCATCCTTCCGGGAAAATGCTCCTGCGGGAGAGGGGGAATCCGCATCGCACGCATTCGTGGGCGCTCAGACGACATGCTCATCATCAAGGGGGTCAACGTGTTCCCCACGCAGGTGGAAGCGGCTCTCGGGCGGGTTGAGGGGCTTTCCATGAACTACACCCTCGAGGTTACGGAAAAAAACTACGTCAAGGACCTGTCCGTGTCCGTGGAAAGCGCTTCGGGCCTGGGCGAACTCGAAATGGAGCGGCTCGAGAGGCAGGCCGCACGCACGCTTCACGAGTCGCTTGGTCTTCGCGTCGCGGTGAACGTTCTTCTGCCCGGCAGCCTTGAACGGTTCGAGGGCAAGGCAAAGCGGGTCAGGGTTGCATCAGGGGCTTGAAAAACAGGCCTCCTGAAAACCCTGGAACACGGCTGGAGAGGTTCAGGACAGAAAGGCGGTGCTGGACTCGAGCCGCATGCCCAGTGCCGCCATCTCCTCCAGGAAGGCTTCGCCGACAGGCTCGAAACCGGGAACGCTCGAGGTGGCATCCCGGATGAGGACCAGCCTCGAGAGGTCGCCGCCCAGCGGTTCGACGAGATCCCGGATTGTGTTGGCCACGCAGTGGGACAAGGCCTCTCCCGCGACGGCAACACAGTCGGCGGCGCGGATGCGCTCCAGGAGGGAATGGTTGATGCCGGTGCGGGGATCCTCCGGGTCAGGGACCTCCGCCTTCACGGCCGAATAGTGCTCGGTCCATGGGCTTTCCCCCTTGAGGATGAAAGTCGCCGTTTTCTTGTGTTCCCGCTCCCATTTCGTCACCGCGTCGAACACGCAGGGAACAATCCCGAATCCCCAGCTGCCGACCAGGCAATGCTCGGGCCAGATGGTCAGCCGGTAGCGCCGGAGAGCCTCCAGGTCCTGAAGGTATCGGCAGAGGCGATCCTCCCATTCTGGCCGAACCGGTCTCCACGTCCCCGCTTTGACATCCTCAAGCGTGATCACGGTAAAAGGCGGGGGAGGGTTTCCAAGGGCATCGACCCACATGAGCGGATGGGCGACGTCGAGCACATGGTGGCAGTCGAGGGTAACGGCGATGTCGTCAAGAAGGGAAGAGGTCCGGCTGATCATCCTTGCCGTGCGACGGGCGTCCTCGTCGGCGCCCGGGACAAAGAGGGCCCCCCGGGAATCACAGAAGTCGTTCTGGGGATCCACAAGCAGCAGCAGGTTTTTCACGTTCATCCCCCCGTTCTGTCGGTCTGAAACTTTTATCGATACTGTGCTATAACTTTGAATAGATAAACCCATTTTACTACGGGAGCGACCCGCAATGCAGACGGAGCATGCAGCATGGTTCAGCCCTTCGCTGGGCCAGCCAATGGAGATGAAGGTCTACGGGTACGGGAACCAGCCTGTTCTTGTGTTTCCGACTTCCGGGGGCCGTTTTTTCGAATACGAGGACTTTGGGATGATCCAGGCCCTCCGCACGTTTCTGGATGGAGGACGCCTCCAGCTTTTCACCGTGGACAGCGTCGACCGTCAGTCCTGGCTCAACGGTCAAGCTACAACCGCGGAGAAGGTCGCCCGCCACGAAGCCTATGAGCGCTACATCCTCGAGGAAGTCCTGCCCTTCATCGAAAGCCGCTGCCCAGGCGGGAAAAGGTTGATCGTCACCGGCTGCAGTCTTGGGGCCTTCCATGCCGCGAACCTCTTTTTCCGGCACCCGGAACCCTTCGACACCGTGATTGGGCTGAGCGGGATCTACGGGCTCAGCTACAGCGTCGGGGAGGATCTCAGCGACGGGGCTTATTTCCACTCTCCCCTCCACTATCTGCAGGGGCTGGAAGACCCGTGGTATTTGAACCGCTACCGGGAAAGAAGGATTGTGCTCTGCGCGGGGCAGGGAGCCTGGGAAGAGGAGTCCGCCAGGGAAACGATCGCCATGAAAAATCTCCTGGAAGCAAAGGGAGTCCCCGCCTGGGTGGACCTGTGGGGGACGGACGTCAGCCACGACTGGCCCTGGTGGCAGCGGCAGCTTCCCTACTTCCTTGAACGGCTCGGCCTGTAGAGATTTTCCCGACCGGGGACGTCTGCATTGAAAGGAGTGAACCCGATGAACGTGATCCTGTTTTCTCCTCATTTCCCCTCCAATTTCATGAATTTTGCCATTGCTCTCCATCGCCGGGGCGCAACCGTTCTCGGCATTACCGACCAGCCCACCGAAGCCTTGAACCCCGCGCTCAGGGAGGCTCTTGCCGATGTGATCCGCCTCGACGACCTTCATCGCTGCGACCAGGCGGCCGCCGCCGTTGCCTCTTTCCGGGACCGTTTTGGCCCCATCGACAGGCTGGAATCCCATAACGAGCACTGGCTCGACAGCGATGCCCGCCTGAGGGCCGATTTCGGCATCCCGGGCCTGAAGCCGGAGGACCTGGCGTCCATGCGCCGAAAGTCCCGGATGAAGGAGGTTTTTTCTCGCGCCGGTCTTTCCGTTGCGAGAGGAAGGGTCGTTCACAAGCTCGAAGAAGCCCTCGCGATGGTTGCCGAAGTGGGCTACCCGGTCGTGATCAAGCCTGACCAGGGGGTCGGGGCAACGGGAACCTGGAAGATCGTTGACCGCGACGGAATGGAACGCTTTTTCGCTCAAAAGCCGCAGGCGGACATGTTCCTGGAGGAATTCATCACGGGGAGCATCGTCACTTTCGACGGCCTGGCCGACCGGGAGGGAAAGATCGTTTTCTGCGGCTCCCTGCATTATGCCGACGGCATGATGGAGATGGTCAACGACAGGCTTGACGTCTTCCTCTGCACGCAACGGGATCTGCCGGAGGACCTCCTCCTGGCGGGTACCAAGGCGGTCGGGGCTTTCGGCCTGCGAGAGCGGTTTTTCCACGTGGAGTTCTTCAGGACCGCTGCGGAAGGCCGCCTGATCGCCCTGGAGGTCAACGTCCGGCCGCCAGGAGGACTGATCCTGGACATGTACAACTACTCCTCGGACATCGATCTTTTCGCGGAATGGGCCGAGATGCTGACCAACCCGGCCTATGTCCCGCTTTCCTACGAGCGGAAATACCACTGCACGTTCCTGGGCAGGCGCGACAGCCGATCCTATGCACACGACTTCGATGGCATCCTGCAAGCCTACGGGAAGGAGCTGGTCCACCATGAGCGGGTCCCAGAAGTTTTCAGCCCCGCCATGGGAGACACCTGCTTTCTGTTCAGGTCGCCGGACCTCGACAGAATCCGGGAAATTGCGGCGTTCGTCCTGAAACCGGGGACATGAGCCTTTTCCCACGAACTTGACGAAGGAGTGAAACAAGAGTATCCTTTCGCGAAATTCTTACCGATTCAGGAAAGGAAGAACCGCATGTCCTTGAAACGGCGCTTTGACATGGCCCTCCCGTGCTACCCGTGCCCCGCGAGCCGTTTTCCCGGGGTCAGCCGGCCGTGTCCTGGAGCCTGATTTAGCTTTTTCCAGGGATCTCGGGCCGCCGACCTTCGGGTCGGCGGCCTTTTTTATTTTTCATCATTCAGAAGGGGGCGAAGGAACCCATGAAAAAGGAAAGTCGGCAAAAACTCGCGATCATCGGTGCAGGAACCATTGGAGGAGCCCTTGCCAGGGCCCTGGCATCCGAATGGCCCGTGACCGCCACGCGGAGAAACCTGGCCAAGGCCCGTGCCCTCGAAGGGCTTGGAGTTCGCCTGACCGGAGACAACCGGGAAGCTGCGGCAGAATCGGACATCATCCTCCTTGCGGTCAAACCGCTCCAGGTCGTCCCGGTGCTCCAGGAAATCGCCCCCTTCACGGACGGGAAGACCGTCATCTCGTTCGCCGCCGCCATATCCCTGGACATCATGAACCGGGCCGCTCCCGGGAGCCGGTTCATCCGGGCGATGACAAATACCGCCGTTGAAATCCGCAAGGGCTATACCGTCTACGCCTGCTCGAGCACGGTGAATGAGGCAGACCGGAGGCTGGCGGAAGAAATCCTCGGTTCTGTCGGAGAAGTCCAGGCCGTCGACGAATCCCACCTGGACGTCCTGACCGCCATGGCCGGGAGCGGGCCCGCCTATCTCTACACAGTGGTCGAATCGCTGATCTACGGCGCTCTCCGGATGGGGCTCCCCAGGGATCTGGCCCTCCGGTCGGCTGCCCATACCCTCATCGGGGCCTCCGAGCTGCTTCTGGCCTCGGGCAAACATCCCGCTGAGTTGCGCGACAGCGTGGTCACCCCCGGCGGTGTCACGATCGAGGGACTGTACGAGTTGGAAGAAGGGCGCGTCCGAACCGCTTTCATGAAAGCCGTCTGCGCCGCTTCGACCCAGGCCCGGGCCCTGGCCAAGGACGCCCGCATCCAGGCCGAGAAGGCCATCACGCCTTTCTTCGCTTCAGGGCAGGAAGAGATTCGGGAGTCCGCTCTTGACAAGATCGAGGAGCCCCTGTATGATGGCTCAAATTTTCCAAAAGGTGAGGCTTCCAATTGATGAATTGGCAGATCAACGGAAGTTGTACGATTGGAACAGGGAAGGGCCAGGCGTATCTCTATGCTTACGCTCCGGTGCAGCATCGCCCCGGAGGTGCTCGGTCCTGTCCTCTCACCGCCTGATTCGAAACCCGTGAGAAGGTTCAAGGCCGCCAGCCCCCAGGGCTGGCGGCCTTATTTTTTGGAGGTGATCGCGATGGCAGGGTTCGATCTGTGGGTTGGAACGGCAGTGGCTTCCATGATCGCAAGCGTTTTCTGGTCTTGCTGGACACTCGCCAGGCAAAGGGGGATTCGAAGATGAACTTCGGTTTTATCGTTCTCTGGGCAGGATATGCGCTTCTTCTGGTTTTCCTCGCCCGATGGGCCAGGGGAAAGGATCACCTGCTTCCCGGGCGTGTCGGCTCAGCCGTCCAGGCACTGGCCTACGTGGCGACCTACGTTTCCGCCGTGGCCCTGGTGGGCTTCGGGGGACTCTGCCACCGCTACGGCCTCCAGATGCTGCTGATCGCTGCCGGGAACATCTGGTTCGGAACCTGGTTCGTCTACCGTTTCCTGGCCTGGCCGACGCGTCTCTGGCAAAGGCGCCTGAACGCGAAGACCCCCGGGGCTCTGCTGGGTGCCGCCATCGGGTCAAGGGCTTTCCGTCTCTTCGCCGGCCTTTTGACCGGGGGGCTCCTGGTCGTCTACGCCTCAGCCGTCTTCAAGGGCGCAGCCATGATGCTCTCGGGAGTTACACCGCTGCCGTTTTCTGCCTCCCTCTGGATCCTGGTTCTCCTTGTCGCGCTGAGCGTCACCTGGGGCGGCCTTCGGGGAGTCCTCTACACCGAAGCCCTCCAGGGGGGCATCATGCTCGCGGGCGTGGCCCTTCTCCTCTTCGCGGTCTTCAGGGCCGTGGGCGGCCTGTCCACCGGGCTTGCGGCCCTTTCCGCCCTGCCGCCCACCGAACTGGCCAACCGGGGATTCTTGAGGCTGAGCGAGGGGCCCCAGGGGCTTTTCGTCCTGACCCTGGCCGCGGTGACCTCCATCGGGGTCTGGGCTCAGCCCCAGCTGATCCAGCGGCATTTCGCCCTCTCGTCCCGCGACGAGGCCAGGAGGGCCGCTCCCGTGGCCATGCTGACCATCGCGGTGGTCGTTGGCGGCACCTACCTGGCCGGAGGCCTCTCCCGGCTTTTGATCACTCCGGAGGAAGCCGCTTCACCTGACGCCGTCATCCCGCTTCTTGTCTCAAGGCTTCTTTCTCTCCCCGGTCAACAGCTCTTCGCCATGGCCATCGTCTCGGCGTCTCTCTCAACAGCTTCGGCCCTCCTTCACATCGCGGCCGGCAGCCTGGGACACGACCTGACGGGCCGCCGCCTCGAGGGAGCCGCCTGGAAAACGGCCACCGCGGCCTGTGCCCTCGCTTCCGGGCTCTTCGCGGCAAAAAGCGGGACGATCATCGCCCTCCTTTGCACGACCAGCTGGAGCCTCATCGCCTCCGCCATCCTCGTTCCCTACCTGGCCCTTCTGGCAGGCAAGGCAGACCGGCTGGCCGCATGGGCCTCTTCCCTCGGGGGACTCGCCGCCGCCAGCCTCTGGTACGCGGCGGGATTCGCCCCGACAGCGAAAGGGCTTCTCGGGGTTCAGGTTTCGCCCGCTTTCTCGGGGATTCACCCTTTCTTCGTGGGGATCGCCTTCTCGACGGGCCTCTACCTCCTGGGCCTCCTGGTGACTTCCTGGTCTTCACAGGCGCAATCCATTTCCGCCCCTGAATAGATCTCAAATAACATCGGGCCCGGTCCCAAATCCGGAACCGGGCCCGATGCTCTCTCTATCTAGGGCTTGGTTTTTTTGGGGTCTGGAATAACCCTGAGGTTTGAAACGTCGATTTCTTTCCCGGTTTCCACGCGGTTGTAATACCACTGGTTGGAAGGGATATCGTAAATCAGGTCCCAGTTCAGGCTGCTGCTGAAAACATATTCCGTCCCTGGCCCTTTATGGATGAAGACCAGCGCATAGCCTGTCTCAGGTCTGACCACGACGGTTTGCCCTTTCGGTTCATAGCCGATATGGTCCGGCCATGGGTTATTCTTGCCCCAGGCGGCCGGATCAAGGCCCAGGTCCGTGTAACGTGTATCCTTCCAGGTGCTTGGCCATATGCCTGTCCGGGCACGGTATTCCTGGATCCGTCGGATCAACTCCGTGGTGATTTCAAAAAAATTGTCGCCAAGGGGTGTCATGGGTTTTCTATCTGCAGCCATGGCCCCGCTTCCGGCGTAGCCCACCGGGTAGACCGCCTCGTCTTGCCCCGCGTAGAGGTTTGCCAGGGCCGTGTCGGAATAGAGGGAAACCGCTTCCGCCATCCCCTTCAGCCGGTCCTTCACCCCGGAGGAGACCCTCGAGAGGTCCGCCCTGAAGCCCACGAAGTCACCGGCTTCGCTTGAGGCCACCCCGTAGCAGACCGGGCCCGAACATTCCAGCGGTCCGTCCAGGTAGCCGGAAAGATCCGTCACGGATGAGGGCCAGGATCCCGAAGAGGCGTTGTACTGCACCGCCGCCGCCTTCAGGTTCCGCAGGTCGCTCACCACCCGCATCGCCTGCGCCTTGTCCGCCCCCGCCGTGCTCACCAGCAGCAGCGCACCCGCCAGGATCCCCACCGCCACAAGTACGATCAAAAGCTCCACCAGCGTGAAGCCCGGGTTCTTTGGCTTCCCGTGTTCCCTGGCTTTGAAATCCCCCATCCCCGGTCACCCCGCCATTTTGGGCGTTTTTTTAAATGCTTTTCAGTATAGCAGGTGAAACCGGGGCCGCAACTTAGCCTTCGATCATCTCGTCCATCCCCGCACCCGGCGGGATCATGGGGAAAACTTTCTCCTCCATGGCGATTCGAAACTCCACCAGCGCCGGCCCGTCCGTCTCCAGGGCTTTTTCGATCGCAGCGGCGATCTCCTTTTCCGTGGAAACCTGGATCCCGGGAACCCCGAAGGCCTCTGCGATTCGGGCGAAATCCACCAGCCCGTCCGTCACGGTGTGCGCGTAGCGTTCCCTGTAAAACAGTTCCTGCCACTGGCGCACCATTCCGAGGGAGCCGTTGTTGAACAGGAAGATTTTCACCGGGATGCCGTACCGGGCGCAGGTGTCGAGTTCCTGGATGTTCATCAGGAAGCTTCCATCTCCCGTGATGCAGGCAAGGGGACGGTCCGGGGCCGCAAACGCCGCTCCGATGGCGGCCGGCAGGCCGAAGCCCATGGTTCCCAGACCCCCGGAAGAGATGAAGCTCCTGGGGCCGCAGGAATCAAAATGCTGGGCGGCCCACATCTGGTGCTGCCCGACATCGGTGGTTACAAGGGCCCTGTCTCCCATCGCCGCCCGGATGGCTTTCAGGATCCGCCGCGGCGAAAAACCGAGGGCTTCCATCTCCAGGCGTGCCTGATCCTCTTCTTTCCAGGAAGAAACAGCCTCCCTCCAGGAAGCCGGACCCTGTTTCCAGTCTTCAAGCGCCTCCTGGATTTTCTTCAGCACCCTTGATGCGGGCCCAACCAGGGACCATCGGGAAGGGACGTTTTTCCCGATTTCTGCCGGGTCGATGTCCACGTGGACGACTTTTGCCGAAGGGGCGAAACGGTCGGCACGGCCCGTAGTCCGCTCGCTGAAGCGGGTTCCCACCGCCAGGATGAAATCGGCCTCCCGGGCCGCCCGGTTGGCGGCAACCGTCCCGTGCATCCCGCAGAGGCCCAGGAAAAGGGGATGGTCCTCGGGGAAGGCCCCCTTTCCCCTGAAAGAAACGGCTACGGGAAGACCGCAGGCTTCCGCCAGCTCCACCAGGGAACGGGAAGACTCCGCGTCGTTGACCCCTCCGCCGGCTAGAATCAGCGGCCTTTCGGCCTCCCTCAGGGCATCGATCGCTTCCGGCAGATCGTCGAGGCGTTCCGGCGCCTCCGGCCGATAGCCAGGGAAGAAAACTCTCTCGGGATAGGCGAAAGGGCCCCGGGCCTTCTGAACGTCAACGGGAATGTCCACGAGAACCGGGCCCGGGCGCCTCGTCGAAGCGATCGTGAAGGCGCCCTTCAGGGCAAAGGGAAGGCGGGCCACCTCCCGAACGGGGAAGCTGTGTTTCAGGATGGGCAGGGTCATGCCGATCATGTCGGCTTCCTGGAAGGCGTCCGTTCCGATGACGGCCGTCGCGGCCTGTCCGGTGACTGCCACGAGCGGAACCGAGTCGGCCCAGGCGGTCGCCAGGCCCGTGATGAGGTTCGTGGCCCCCGGGCCCGAGGTGGCCAGGCAAACGCCTGGGCGTCCGGAAACCCGGGCGTAGCCGTCTGCCGCATGGGCGGCCGCCTGTTCATGGCGAACCAGGACGTGGAACGGTTTTTTTGCGTCGTGGAACGCGTCGTAAAGAGGGATGACCGTCCCCCCCGGAAGCCCGAAGACCACCTCGACTCCCTCGGCCTGGAGGGAACGGATCACCATCTCGGAGCCGGAAAGGGTCTCCATGGGAACGACCTCCTCATTCCTTCGAGATTCCTTCGAGCCAACGGATCACGCCCAGCCCCACCTCTTCCGTGGAAGCCCGTCCTCCGAGCTCGACCGGCAGGTCCTCCCGGGGCGATTCGGCCAGGAAGACCTCAACGGCTTTTTCCACCGCCCTTGCCGCCTCGGTCTCTCCCAGGTGGTCCAGCATCATAGAGGCCGTCAGGATGGCCGCCAGGGGATTGGCCTTTCCCTGGCCGGCGATGTCCGGGGCGGAACCGTGGACGGGTTCGAACATGGAAAGGCCCGGGCCGATGTCCGCACCGGCCGCCATGCCGAGTCCTCCCGAAAGGCCTGCCAGCAGGTCGCTCACGATATCCCCGAACATGTTGGGACACAGCAGCACCCCATAGGCCGCGGGTTTCCGGACCAGGTGGTAGCAAAGGGCGTCCACGTTGGCCTTTTCCAGGACCAGGCCGGGGAACTCCGATGCGAAAACCGCCTCCGCCACCTCTTCCCAGAACCCGTAGATCTGGGGAAGAGCGTTGGATTTGGTCACGAGGGTCACCCGGGTTTCACCGCGCTTTCGGGCCAGCAGCCCGGCATAGCGGGCGATCCGCTCGATTCCAGGCTTCGTGGCAATGCCCAGCTGGACGGCCATCGGGACGGGCGGATCCGTTTCGGCCGAAACCTTCCCATCGAGCGCATAGGCGGCGCGACGGCAAGCGACCGGGAACTCCACGCGACCCTCGAGGGAAACGCCGCCGATCCCCATGTAGAAGTCTTCGGTGTTTTCTCTCACGACAACGGTGTCAAGTCTCGCGCCCCCGGGATCCACCGGGAGGGGGACTTTCGGGAAAGCCTTCGCTGGCCGAAGGTTCACGTACTGGTCAAAGGCAAAACGCAGGGTCAGGAGGATCCCCCGTTCCAGGATCCCTGGCTTGACCCTCGGGTCTCCGATCGCCCCCAGGAGGAGGGCGTCGAATCCCTTCACCTCATCGAGAAACGACTCTGAAAGAACCTCTCCCGTGGAGAGGTAATGGTCCGCTCCAAAGGGATAATCGGTCCAATCGATTGAAAAACCAAAAATCCCGGCCGTGGCCGAAACGACCTTTTTCGCCTGGGCCGTCACTTCGACGCCGATCCCGTCGCCCGGGATTACGGCGACTCGAAAACTCTTTCCAGTCAATGGGTGCTCCTCCTTTTCTCTTCAAGACGGGCTTTCACGGTCGGAACGAGTCCCCCGCGGGCGACCAGCTCCCTCAGAAACGGCGGGAAGGGTTTGGCGGAAAACGCCTGTCCCGTGTCCAGGTTCAAGATCCGCCCCTCTGCCAGGTCCACCTCGATCCTCTGCCCCGAGCGGATCCCGGAAACCGCCTCGGGACATTCCAGGATCGGAAGGCCGATGTTCAAGGCGTTCCGGAAAAAGATCCGGGCAAAAGAGGCCGCGATCACGCAGGAAACACCCGCGCCCTTGATGGCCAGCGGGGCATGCTCCCGGCTCGATCCGCAGCCGAAATTGCTCCCGGCGACCAGGATGTCGCCCTGGGCCATCCGTTTCATGAATCCCGGATCCAGGTCCTCCAGGCAGTGCGGGGCAAGTTCGGCCGGATCGCTGGTGGAAAGGTACCGGGCCGGAATGATCACGTCGGTGTCCACGTTGTCGCCGTAAACCCAGGCTTTTCCTGAAAACCGGTCGGTCATTTTTCATCGACTCCTTTCGGGAGCTCGTCAAGACCAAGGACCTCCCGAGGGTCCGTCACACACCCGGTGACCGCCGAGGCAGCCGCAACGAGGGGGCCGCAAAGGAGCACCTCGCTTTCCGGATGCCCCATCCTTCCCACGAAATTCCGGTTGCTCGTGGAAAGGCAGCGCTCCCCCGGAGCCAGGATGCCGTAATGCCCCCCCAGGCAGGGCCCGCAGCTCGCGGTGCTGACGGCCGCTCCCGCCTCGAGGAAGGTCTCGATGAACCCGCGCTTCAGGGCCTCGGCGAACACCTCGGCCGTGGCGGGGATGACCACGAGTCGCACCCGCTCGTGGACCTTCCTCCCCCTGAGGACAGCCGCCGCCAGCTCGAGGTCCCGAAGGCGCCCGTTGGTGCAGCTGCCGATGAAGACCTGGTCCAGGTCGATTCGGCCGCACTCGCCCGCTGTTTTTACGTTCGACGGCAGGTGAGGCAGCGCCACGACCGGCTCGAGCGAGGCAGCGTCGATCCGGATCGTCTGGCTGTACGTCGCGTCCGGGTCGGGGTACAACGGTTCGAAGGGGCGGGCCGCCCTGCGCTTTGCGTATTCAAGGGTCCGCCGGTCAGGAACGAACAGTCCGGCCTTGGCACCCGCTTCGACAGCCATGTTCGCCACCGTGAAGCGGTCGTCCATCGGCAAAGCGTCGATGGCCGGCCCCTCGAACTGAAGGGCGGCGTAGCGGGCCCCCTCCACCCCGATCCTGCCGATCAGCGAGAGGATCAAGTCCTTCCCGGTCACCCAGGGGGAGGCCTTTCCGTCCATCACCACCCGGATCGTCTCGGGAACCCGAAACCAGGTTTCCCCGAGGGCCCAGGCGGCGGCGAGGTCCGTGGAACCAACCCCGGTGGCAAAGGCTCCCAGGGCCCCGCCCGTGCAGGTGTGGCTGTCCGCCCCCAGGATCACTTCGCCTGGGAGGATCAGTCCCTTTTCGGGAAGGAAGGCGTGTTCGACACCCGCCCGGCCCACTTCCCAGAACAACATCCCCTGCTCGCGGGCGAAGCCCCGGGCAACCTGCACCTGTCGTGCCGAAGCGATATCCTTGTTTGGAGTGAAATGATCCGGAACGATTGCGCATCGAGCCGGGTCGAAGACCGCTTCCGCCCCCATGCGGGAAAACTCGGCAATGGCCGGCGCGGCCGTGATGTCGTTCGCAAAGGCAAAATCCACGCGGACCCGGCAGATGGAGCCCGGCTCCACGGGGTCGGCGGTGTGAGAGGCGATGATGGCCTCAGCCAGCGTTCTCCCCATTGAGGACCTCCCCTTTCGCCGCCGCCAGGGCGTAGAGCCGGTTGACCGCGCTGACGTAGGCCTTGATGCTCGCTTCGATGACGTCCGTGCTGGCCCCTCGTCCCTGGGCTTTCAGATCCCCAAGCCTCAGCGTGATGACGGCTTCTCCCATGGCGTCCGAACGTTCGCTGGTCGCCTGGATCCGGTAGCTGGTCAGCTCGGGGGAAATCCCCACGAGACGCCGGATGGCGCTGTAGGCTGCGTCCACCGGCCCGTTTCCCGCCGCCGCATCGGTAACCTCGCTGGTTCCGTCCCGCAGCGTGATGGATGCCGATGCCCGCCCCCTCCCGGCCACCTGGACCGAGTATTCCTTCAGCTCAAAGCGGCGCTCGGGAACAACCGCCAGGACTTCGTCCACGACAAGCGCCTCGATGTCCCCGTCGGAAACCGTTTTCTTGCGGTCACAGAGGTCCTTGAAGAGCCTGAAGGCCTTCTCCTTCTGGTCGTCGTCCAGCTCAAATCCAAGGGCTTCCAGGCGCTTCAGGAAGGCATGGCGCCCGGAGTGTTTCCCCAGAACCAGCGCCGTTCCCGGAGCCCCGACGTCCTCAGGCTTCATGATCTCGTAGGTGGCCCGGTTGCAGAGGATCCCGTGCTGGTGAATCCCGGCCTCGTGGGCGAAGGCGTTCTCCCCCACGATGGCCTTGTTCGGCGGAACCAGCACTCCGGTCAGGCGCGACACCAGCTTGCTCGTGGAGTAGAGCCGGCTCGTTTCCAGGCGCGAGGCCACCCCGTACCGGTCCGGCCTCGTGCGCAGGGCCATGACGATCTCTTCCATGGAGGCGTTGCCCGCCCTTTCCCCGAGGCCGTTCACCGTGCACTCGACCTGCCTCACGCCGGCCCTGACGGCTTCCAGGGAGTTCGCCACCGCGAGGCCCAGGTCGTTGTGGCAATGCACCGACCAGATGATCTCCGGCGGGGCCTTCACCCCGTCGAGGATCGCCTTCACGAAGCGTCCGAACTCATCGGGAGCGGCGTATCCCACCGTGTCCGGGATGTTCAGCGTCGTGGCCCCGCACTCGATGGCCAGAGAGTAGACCTTAACCAGGAAATCGATCTCGCTCCGGCTGGCGTCCTCGGCGGAGAATTCCACGTCGTCTACGAACGACCGGGCCTGGGTGACCGCCCGCCGGACTTCTTCCAGGACCTGATCCGGCGTCATCTTCAGCTTGTGCTCCATGTGGATCGGGCTTGTCGCGATAAACGTGTGGATCCGGGGCTTCTCCGCATGCCGGACCGCTTCGGCCGCCGCCTCGATATCTGCGGGCCGGGTGCGGGCCAGTCCCGCGATGACGGGCCCGCGGACCTCCCGGGCGATCGTGGAAACGGCCTCCATGTCCCCCGGCGAAGCCGCGGGAAAGCCTGCCTCGATGATGTCCACCCGCAGCTTCGCCAGCTGGTGCGCGATCTGGATCTTTTCCGCTGTATTCAGGTTGACCCCGGCGGATTGTTCCCCGTCCCTGAGGGTCGTGTCGAAAATTCGTACCCAATCCTCCGGCATCCCGGATTCCCCCTAAGCTTCAGGCGGTCTTTTGGCCTCGAGCCACGGCATCATGTCCCGAAGCTCCGCGCCCACCCTCTCGATGAGGTGGCAGCGTTCCCTGGCCTGCCAGGCCCGCATCCGGGGCCTTCCGCACTGGTTCTCCAGGATCCAGTCCTTCGCGAAGGTTCCGTCCTGAACGGCCTTCAGGAGATCCTTCATGGTTTCGCGGGTATGGGAATCCACGACCCGGGCTCCCGCCACGCAGTCCCCGTATTTCGCGGTGTCGCTGACGGAATACCGCATCCAGCCCAGGCCGCCCTCGAACATCATGTCCACGATGAGCTTGAGCTCGTTGAGGCACTCGAAATAGGCGATCTCCGGCTGGTAGCCCGCCTCGACCAGAGTGTCGAAGCCGGCCTTCACAAGCTCTGTCACGCCCCCGCAGAGGACGGCCTGTTCGCCGAAAAGGTCGGTTTCCGTCTCCTCCGCGAAGGTCGTTTCGATCACTCCCGCCCGGGCGCACCCGATGGCGGCCGCGTAGGCCAGCCCAGTCTCCTTCGCCATCCCGGTGGCGTCCTGGTAGACAGCCAGAAGACCAGGAACACCCTTTCCATCGGTGTACATGCGGCGCACCAGGTGCCCGGGGCTTTTGGGCGCGACCATGAAGACATCCGCTGTTTTCGGAGGCACAATCTGGCCGTAGTGAATCGTGAAGCCATGGGAAAAGCCCAGGGTCGTCCCGGGCTTCAGCGCAGGAGCGACCTCGGATTCGAAGACCTTTGCCTGCACGTGGTCGGGCATCAGGAACATGACGATGTCGGCTTCCGCCACCGCCTCGGGGACGCTTTTCACGATAAAGCCGTCTTTTTCCGCGACAGCCTTCGAGCGGCTCCCGGCATGCAGACCCACGACCACGGAGACGCCGCTTTCCCTCAGGTTCTGAGCGTGCGCGTGCCCCTGGCTGCCGTATCCCAGGATAGCCACCTTCCGGTTCTTCAGGACTTCCGGTTTTGCATCCTTCTCGTAGTACACCTTCGCCATTTCCCAACCTCTCCCTTCGAATCAGATCAGAATGTGAATGCCACGGACGAAAGGCTGTCCGCGGGAGAATACGCATTTCCTTCCCGTTCGTCCTGGGCCTCGGCAAAACCGGCCCTTTCCATCGCGACGGAGCCGCTGGATGTCATTTCGAGGATGCCGTAGGGACGGAGAGCTTCCACGCAGGCCTCCACCTTGCCCTTGTCTCCGGTCAGCTCGAGGACAACGGCCTCGGCCCCAACATCCACCACGCGGCAGCGGAAAATCTCCGCCGTCTGCAGAACCTGGTGGCGCATGTGAATGGGGGCCCTGACCTTCATCAGGAGGAGCCATCGTTCGACGGAGTTCCCTGGTGAAAGCCGGCGGACGGAAACCACCTCGATCAGCTTGTCCAGCTGTTTCGCGACCTGATCGATCACCGCGTCGTCCCCGTTCACGACCACCGTGAAGCGAGAGAACCCCGGGACGTCGGTCCGCCCCACGCTAAGGCTCTCCACGTTGTACCCCCGTCGATAGATCAAGCCCGCCAGCCGGGTCAGAACCCCGGGGTTGTCCTCGGAAATCACGCTCAATGTCCTTCTCATCGCATTGGCACCTCCCTGAAACGGTCGCTCTCTGTCTCTTGATTTTTTCCTGATGTTCCATTCCAGAAGCGCTATAAGGGATAAAAAAAGGCCGGGACCCGCTCTCTTTTGCGGGTCCCGGCCTGGGTTTTTCTATGCGCGGCGCTTAGGCACCGGCTGCCCCAGGAGGGAACCCGTGTCCAATAATCAGCGCCAGTACCAGGACGAGCTGCAGGCTAGAAAGGCTGCTGGTCTTCACGGATCTCCCCTCCTTCGACTCAGGATGCGGGCCTGGGATTTTTGCCGCCCGGTTAATCTTTATTGGGGGGAATAATAAGGGGCTTACAGATTCTTGTCAAGCCCTCTTGCTGCAACGCTAAAAAAGCAAATTTTTCAAATAACTAAATCTATTTTAAACAAATCTCTTTTCTTCACTTTTTCCTCACAAGTTCAACTTCAACCACTCCGGCGTCTCCGTCACACCGGACTTCTGCGCGATCGGACATCATCCCGACCAGGGAGAGCTCGGTATCGAAATCAACCGAACCTGCCAGTGACCAGAGTTCTTCCTCCATGTCCGCCCGGCGCGCCAGGCTGAGAAGCTTCCGGAGTTTTTCCACCTGCCGGCAGATGTTTCCACGGCTATTCCCTCTGACTGAAACATGAAACGCGTCCGGGGTTTCCAGAATTTCCGAACGGATTTCGTTTGCCCCCATCGAAAAGAGGACATTTTGCAGTTCAGCAACCATGCGGACAACCCGCTCGTGCTCGTGAATCAAGTTTTTTCCCTCCCTGTCCGGATGGCTTCGATGACCGGAACCAGGACGGCGGCGACGATCCCACCCGAAAAACCGTTGTTGTAAAGATTGAACCCCCCATGGAGCGCCCCGACGTTCAGCACCAGCGAGGAGTGGAGAAAACCCGCGGCAATGCCCCAGAAGATCCCGAACTCTCCAGCCACGGGGGCTAGCGTTGTTCCGAAAAGAGCGGCAAGCTGGATGGGCGGATCGCTCAATCCCCAGACCTTCGTGACACCCCCCAGGACCACTCCCGCCAGAATGGGGGCCATGTTCCGCAGGTGTTTTCCAAAGGCTGAAAATCCGACCACGGTAAAAACTCCGGCCAGCGTCGGACCGTTGATATCACCCCGGATAGCAAGAAGATACAGGATGGACCCCATTCCCCCCAGCCCCATGTTCATAAGGGTCGGGCCGATTCCTTCAAGAAGGATGAAATCCGTGACGATCCGTCCAGGGTATCTCATCACCGCAGCCAGGCCGGAAATTTTTCTCCCCTCCAGGAAGTAGCCCAGCGCAAAAAGGGCGAGGAAGAACGCGAAAAAGAGAGGAGCAAGCGCAGCGTTGTGCCCCTTGCTCCAGACAAGCCGGCTTTGGGGAAGAAAACCGTAGGATTGGAAGATCGAAAGAACGAGAGATCCCACCAGCCCTGAAACAAAGCCGATGTTGTAAAGGTTGAATCCCTGGTGAAACCGCATCATCGCGACTCCCAGGGGAGGAAGGATGAATCCCACCGATATCCCGGCAAGCGCGGCAAGAGGGATCTTCAGGGCGGGGGAGACGTTGAACCCGAAGAGGATCTGGGTCACCAGCGGGGCCAGGGCTGTCCCGAACAGCGCAGAATAGATGAACCGGCTGAAGGGCTCTTTCCGGTAAAAAGCATAAACCCGGACTCCGGCGATGATGAACCAGACATTCAGGAGGTTTTTCCCGAAAAAGGAGAACCCGGCCACCGTCCAGATCGCGGCGAAGGTGATGCCCGTGACCTGCACCTTGAGAAAGCCGAGAAGCGCGATGCAAAGGAGGGAAACCAGGCCGCTGTTCACGAAAGCGGCCCCGACACCCCCAATGCCCATGTAGTCGGTGATGAGGTAATCGGGATCCGTGACGATCTTCAAAAGGCCTTTCACGATATCTGACGGGGTGTCAAAAAGGAAGCCGGCCAGGACCAGCGACAGGAAGGTCGACACCAGGATCCCGTAGTGAAGCCTGTTCCCTGCAGGAGTGGTTCCCGAGTCGTCCATCGCCAACCCTCCTCCCTGGAATCCTCCGGGTCAGTTGCCCCCCAAAGAGAAACCATCCTGCCGGAACAATTCCAGGCAGGCGTCCACCGCCCTTTCGTCCAGGGTGATGCCCCTTCGATGCTCGATTTCGGAAAGAGCGGCCTCCAAGCCCCGCGACGGGCGGAAGGGGCGGTGGGAAGCCATGGCCTCGACGATGTCCGCCACGGTGATGATCCGCGCTTGGAGGCAGATTTCCTCTCCCTTCAGCCCGCGGGGATAGCCGCTCCCGTCAAGAAATTCGTGGTGCTGGTAGACGATCTCCGCCAGCGGCCAGGGAAGATCGATGTCCTTCAGGATCTTCCAGCCGGCTTCCACGTGCTGCTTCACGATGCCCATCTCGATCGCTGACAGGCTTCCCGGCTTGCTGAGGATCTCGGCCGGGACCTCGATCTTCCCGATGTCGTGGAGAAGGGAGGCCCGTTCCACGGCAAACAGGATCTGCTCCGGGACCCCCATCTTCCTGGCGATCGCCCCCGCAAGCCTGGCGACGCGTCTCTGGTGACCGGCCGTGTAGGGGTCCCTCATCTCGACGGTGGTGGAAAGGACTCCGATCGTTTCGTCCCAGGCCCGTCTCATGGTCTGGTAGTTCTCTTCCAGGAGGAGTTCAAACCGCTTCTTTTCGGTGATGTCCAGGACGACCCCCTGGTAGAAAGCGATGGACCCGTCGGCCGTTTTCACAACCCGGGTCTGGTCGTTGACCCAGATCGTTTCCCCGTTTTTCTTCACGACCCGGTACTCCTGCTGGAACTCGTCCCGGCCCTGGCTCACGAAGTCCCGGACATCCTGGAGCGTTTTCTCCCGGTCTTCCGGATGGATCAGCTCGGAATAACGTTTTCGGGCCGAGACCAGTTCCTCCGGCTCATACCCCCACAAGCGGACGTTCTCGGAAACGTACTCGATGGGGGATCCAGTTCCGTTCCCCCATCGGAAAAGAATGACGGGACTGCTCTTGACCACCTCGTTCGCCAGCCGGAGCTCGGCCTCTCTCTGGCGGATCTCGGTCAGGTCGTGGTAGAGAATGTAGAGATGGACGTCGCCCCCCTCGAGACGGATGGGAATCCCGATCGCCCGGCAGGGGAACGGCGTCCCGTCCTTGCGGATCCGCTCCGTCTCGATGCTGACCGTCCTTCCCGAAGCCACCTGCCGCGTCAGGGTTTTCCCCTCCTGGATGGAAGACCCGTGAACCACGAGACTGTCGATCTGGCGCCCGAGGGCTTCATGGCGTTCGTACCCGAACATCTCGGAGAAACGGCGGTTCAGCCGAAGGATCTGGCCGAAGCGATCCGTCACGACCATGCCGTCCGGCGCGTTCTCGAACAGCATGTCGAGGTAGGCCCGTTCCCGGGCCAGCGCCTCTGTTGCCCGCTTTTGTTCCGTGATGTCCCGGACGAGAACCAGGGTCAGGGCTTCGGGGTTTCCGGAAAGCGGGCTGGAGGAGACCATGACCGTTTTCAGGACGTTCCCCCTGCATGGCAGAAGCCGCTCTTCCTCCGACGCCACCCCTTCGAGAGCCTTCAGGATCCCCGAAGCCGCCTCCTCTGCGCCTTCCCCCCGGGAGAAGGAATAGGAAATCGCCGGGGTTCCAGTATGCCGAAGAAGTCGATATTCTCAAGCTCGTGGAAGCTGTTCAGCCTGTATAGGTCGAAATGGCGGATGGTTATGTCGCCGTCAT
>JAJUIT010000181.1 GCA_029267465.1 Synergistaceae bacterium | reverse complement strand
GCAGCGCCGCCGCGATCGGCTCCCCTTCAAAACCCTCCATCGCCTTCCCGTCAAAGAAAAACTTCACTTTCTTCCCGTGCTCAAATTCCAGGATCGGATGCTCCTTGATCAGGTCCATTTCCTTGATTCCCCTTTCAAAAAAGCCATCGCCACTAACAAATTAGTGGCGATTTGATGGTAACACAAGGAGCATCCGTGTCAATGCCCCGTCAAAGAATTGCGATCGCAATCTCTAGCCCTGACCGGAGAAATTCTCGCTGACCGTCCGCTGCAGAAAGGCCAGTACGCGATCCATGTGCGCTGCCATTGCCTTTTCGGCCGCTTCGGCTTCCCTGGCTGAAACGGCCCTCAAGATCCGGAGGTGATCCTCGGCCAGCGTCTCTCCGATTTCCTCCCGGACTTTCGAAAGAAACCACTCCACGCTCTCCCCGTCTGAGGCGGCGGTGAGCTGCTCGGAAAAATCAAACAGAGTGTTCAGAAGGGGGTTGTGCGCCGCATCAAGAAGCGCAGCATGAAATTCGCGATCCAAAAGACTTCGCTGCCTTGCCTCTCCCGTTTTTCCCTGTTCCTCTACGTTCCTGCTCAGGCGTCGAAGGTCCATTTCATCTGCCCTTGAGGCCGCAAGCCTTGCGGCTTCCGTCTCAATCGCCCTGCGGGCTTCGAGGATATCAACCAGCCGCTGCCGCTCGCTTCCCGTCAGGTAGTCGAAGATGCGGTCCGCCAGGCGGGCCTTTTTCTGGCGGTTCCGGTATCTTTCCAGGAATTCCCTTCCCTTCGGCGCCAACCGGTGCCCCTTGTACCCTTCCCGAACGACCAGCCCCTGGTCCTGCAAGTCTCGGAGGATGATTCCCACGGATGCGGGACTCAGTCGGACCCGTGGGGCGATGGCCCTCTGGATGGCTCCCGCCCCGATGGGAGCCTGGGATTCCTCGATGCTTTTCATGACCAAATAGAGGACTTCCTCGTTTTCTGTCACGCGCACAGGCATTCTCCCCCGCAAAAACCGGATTGCCTCGAAAATTCAACTGGACCAAACCTTTCACCTAAACCGCTGTTCCCACTTCTCCTCGACGATCTGTCTCCCCCAAAGGAAACGCTCATGGGTTTCGACTAGAGAAAACCCGAACCTTACGTAAAGACGGCGGGCCTGCTCCAGGTCCCGAACCGTCCACAGGAACACTTTCTCCAGGTTCCTCTCCTTGCAGTAGGCCATGGCTGTCTCCATGAGATTTCGGCCTATTCCCATCCCCCGGCAGGAGGGCTCCAGGTAAAACCAGCGCAACTGCCCCTCGGCTTCTCCGGTTTCAACGATCGCAATGGCCCCCATGACGGATCCCCAGTAGTCGACGACCCAAACCTGTCCCTTCCCACCGTATTCCCAGAGGAACCTCGACATCCCCTCGATGAGGTAATTTTCAAATGTCCGGTCGAACCCGTATTCTTCCCTGTAAAGGACACAATGCCGCCATGAAATGATCCCGAGTTCCCCGGATCGATAAGGACGGATCACCAGGTCCTTTGGATCCACCTTTTGAATGCGAGTGAGGATCGAGGCCATCGAAGAAAGGATGTCACATCGGTCCTGATCCGAAAGCTTCCTGAAGCAGCCCCCGGGTTCTGTTTCCTCTCCCTCTTCCCGCTGCTTAAGGTCCAGGCTTTCTTCCTGGAGAAGGGGAAGCGCGTCATTGAAGAGAGATCGATCCTCCCCTTCAAACCAATCGGAGAAAACCCGGGCGAAACGGCGGATTCGCTGCATGGCCGATTCTTCCAATTCTCTTCCCTCCGCTTCCTGTCTGGTATGATCCAAGAACAGCTTACATCCCAAAGGAGGTTCAGCACAATGCCGCAACCCACCAAGCCGTCGGTTTTGACAAGCCTTGAAAAAGGCATCGGGCGAATCACGCTCAACCGCCCCGAAGCGATGAACACCTTTAACAGGGACCTGGCTTTGCGTCTTTCCGATGCGCTGGAAAGGATGCAAGAGGACCCGGAAGTCAGGGTCGTCGTCCTAGATGCCGCCGGGAAAAATTTTTCGGCGGGCATCGACCTAAAGGAACTGACGGCCTGTGAGCGGCACGAGATCCGGGACTTTATTCGGCTCATGG
>JAJUIT010000110.1 GCA_029267465.1 Synergistaceae bacterium | reverse complement strand
GACGCCTACGCAGGACATCGTCCTCGGCATTTTCTACCTGACGGCCATGAGGGACGGGCTGAAAGGGGAAGGGATGGCCTTCCGCGATATCGATGATGCCCTGACGGCGATCGACCACGGCGTCGTTCACCCGAACACCCGGGTCAAAATGATGTGGAAAGGGGAGTGGATCGAGACAACTCCCGGACGTGCACTGTTCAACAGCGTCCTTCACCCTGATCTTCGGTACATCAACCGGCAAATCGGGAAGAAGGACCTCGGAAGCCTTCTTGATAAGGCCTACGACCGGGTCGGACAGGCAGCCATCGTCGACATGCTCGATGCGATCAAGATCCTTGGCTACCAGTGGTCCACCCGGAGCGGCATCAGCTTCGGACTTGACTGCGCGGTCATCCCGCCCAGCAAGAAGACCACCGTCGATGAGACCATGAAACGTGAGGAAGAGCTTTCCGCCCAGTACGGCATGGGGGTCCTGACAGAGGAAGAATACTTGAGGCAGAAGGAAATCCTCTGGTCGGAGGCGGCTAGGCAGATCGCCGACGATATCGTTGCCAACATGGACCAGCTGAATCCCCTCCGGATGATGATCGATTCCGGGGCTCGCGGAAGCAAGAACCAGGTCGCCCAGATGGCTGGGATCCGGGGGCTGATGGCGGATCCGTCCGGGCGAATTATCGACTACCCGATTGTGGCCAATTTCCGTGACGGGCTGAACATGCTCGAGTACTTCATCTCGACACACGGGGCCCGGAAAGGGCTTGCAGACACGGCTTTGCGGACGGCCAAGTCGGGCTACCTCACGAGACGCCTGGTCGATGTGGCGCAGGACCTGATCATCACCGAAGAGGATTGCGGCACGGACAAGGGAACGCGGATCAGCGCCCTGATCCAGGACGGTAAGACTGTCGTCACGCTTGCGGACCGGATTTCCGGAAGGACTGCGCTTTATGACATTGAGGACCCCTCCTCGGGGGATGTGCTTGTGCGGGGCGGGGACGAAATCAGCCAGGAAACCGCTGCGAAAATCGAGAATGCGGGAATCGAATCGGTCTGGGTTCGTAGCCCGATGACTTGCGGACTTCGGAACGGCATCTGCCGCAAGTGTTACGGAAGGGACCTCGCGACGAGGAAAACCGTGGCCATCGGGGAAGCGGTTGGCGTGGTGGCCGCACAATCGATCGGCGAACCGGGAACCCAGCTTACGATGCGGACCTTCCACACCGGCGGCGTGCGCCTGACGGGCGAAGACATCACCCAGGGGCTCCCGAGAATCGAGCAGCTTTTTGAAGTCCGCCGGCCCAAGAAGGTCGCCCAGCTTGTCGAGGCGGACGGCCGGGTTCTTGAAATCCGGGAGATGGAAGGGAAGCGCAAGGTCATCATCGGCAAGGGGGAAGACGAGGGGGAGAAGATTATCTGCACGGTTCCAGCTTCGCAAAACCTCCTCGTCGAGGAAGGCCAGATTGTGAAGAAAGGGCAGTGCCTCACCGAAGGGTACATCGATCCGCAGCAGCTGCTCGAGGTTGAGGGACTGGAAGCGGTACAGAAATACCTTGTTGACGGCATCCAGGAAGTCTACTTCTCCCAGGGTGTTTCGATCAACAACAAGCATATCGAGGTGATCCTCAGGAAAGTGGCGCCGGTCAACCGCGTCCGGATCACCGAAGAGGGGGACAGCTCCTTCGTCGCGAACGAACTGGCATGGCTCGATGACCTGGACCAGGAGCTGGACCGGATCCGAAAGGAAAACGAGAGGTGTCTCGGCGAGGCCCTGGATTTCCTGCAGGGCAAGACTCTGCGGGACATCGAGGGGCAGAGCGGGATCGACCATGTCCTCTCCCTGAAAGGGAAGCCCCTCGATGCGGACACGATCGAGCGGCTGCTCCAGCCGGGATCGGCCGCGAGGGAGATCACCGTGGAGGACGGAGAGGGGTTGGTTCGGGTCATCCTCGGGGAAGCGACTTTCCGTCGGGAAATGGAAGGACTTGAGCTCATCGCCCGGGTCTCCCTGGAAAACAACACGGTGATTGAACCCAAATCAGCGCTGGAACTGCAGGATCTCCTGGCAATTACACGGGGCAAGCCGCGGGTCCTCTGCGTGAGGGATACAGAAACCCTGGCCAGCTTGGAGCGCGGAGCCTACCTCGCCGAGGATGTCGTATCCGGCGGGAAGGTGTTCCTGAGCCGCGACCGGGCGCTCACGCCGGAAGCGCTTGAACGGCTGAAGGAGGCCAACGCATCGGTTGTGAAGATTTGGCGGACCCCGGCCAGGCATAACATCGGTGATGCCCTGAACCATTACCTGATCGAGAAGTTTTTCAGCCGGCCGATCAAGCAGGCCATCAACCCCCAGGGGAACCCGGTGAACGACGTCGGCCGGATTCTGGACGGAAGGGTCGTCAGAGGGCTCGTGGAAGGACAAATCGCGGCGGTCGAGCTCGAGGGGGAAACTCAGGAGATCCTGACGCGGGAAAAAATACTGACCCAGGTAATTAGCGATATCGCCTACGGAAAGGTCCTTCTGGAACCGATCTGCAATGCGAGAGGGGAACTGCTTGCGGACGCAGGGACCGAGATCAGCCGCGAAGTCATCGACCGCCTCGTTCAGGGAGAATTCCAGGAATTGGTCGTCAGGCCGATCTCCAGTTCCATTGAAACCAAGCGCCTGATTCAGCGGGTTTCGTTCGTTCGAAGGATGAGGGAGGAGCCGCAATGGCGTCCCGTTGTCCATGGAGTGACTAAAGCCGCGCTGGCAACCGACAGCTTCATGAGCGCCGCTTCCTTCCAGCAGACGGCGCAGATTCTGGCCCAGGCCGCCGTCCGCGGAGATGTGGATACCCTCAAGGGGCTCAAGGAGAACGTGATCATCGGGCATCTAATTCCGGCGGGGACCGGAGCAGAGGCTTACCGCCACGTCGAGATCCAGGAAAAGGCGTAAATCGGGAGAGTAATCCGGCAAAACAACGACCCCGAACCGGGGAGGCCCCGTTTTCTTGACAGGGGCCTCCCCGGTTGATATTATGTCTCGGTGCGTCCGCACAGGGGGGATTGCTGTGCCTTTGAATGAGCTGGCATCGAACCGGCGAGTGGTCGGTGTTCGCCAGGTTTTCCGGAAGATCCGGGCGGGGCAGTTGCAGAAACTTTTTCTCGCGCGTGACGCTGAAGAGGATCGAGTCAAGGAACTCCTTGAGGAAGCCGGTAAGCGGAATCTCGAGGTGGAGTGGTGTGAGAGCATGGAAATGCTGGGTCGTGCCTGCGCCATTTCGCGAAAGGCGGCCGCCGCAGGGCTGCTTGGGGAGAATGCGAAGAACATCGAGTAGGGAAAGGAGGAATTTGTGTGCCAACGATCAGTCAGTTGATCCGCCTCGGGCGGGAAGAAAAGAGAGAACGTTCCAGCGCTCCCGCCCTTCAGGGGAACCCTTCACGAAGGGGAGTGTGCACGCGAGTGTACACGGTCACGCCGAAGAAGCCCAACTCCGCTTTGAGGAAGGTGGCCCGTGTCCGCCTTACAAACGGGATCGAAGTGACCGCCTACATCCCGGGTGTCGGGCATAACCTGCAGGAGCACTCGGTGGTTCTTGTTCGCGGAGGGCGTGTCAAGGACCTGCCAGGCGTGCGTTATCACATCATCCGCGGAACGCTGGACTGTGGCGGGGTTGAAGGCCGCCGGCAGAGCCGTTCGAAATACGGGGCACGGCGCCCGAAATAGTTTTTTCCGGAAAGGGAGGCTTTAGCCCATGCCACGAAAGGGGCACGTTAGGAAAAGGACACAGGCGGCGGATCCGGTTTTCGGGATGCCCGCCCTTACGAAGTTCGTAAACTGCGTCATGTATTGCGGGAAGAAGAGCACGGCCGAAAAGATCGTCTACGGGGCCCTGGAGCTTTCTGCGAAGCGGCTGAATGTGCAGCCTGACGAAGTTTTCCGGAAGGCCATGGACAACGTGAAGCCGGTTGTCGAGGTCAAGCCGCGGCGCGTCGGCGGCGCCACCTACCAGGTGCCGGTGGAGGTCGGGCCGGAGCGGGCGGAAGCCCTTGCCATCCGCTGGATCATCCAGTATGCCCGGGCCAAGAAGGGGATGCCGATGGTGGAACGCCTCGCGCGGGAGTTCGCGGACGCGTTCAAGGGAGAAGGGGCATCCATGAAAAAGAGCGAAGATACGCACAAGATGGCGGAGGCCAACAGGGCGTTTGCGCATTACCGCTGGTAGACCTGTGATGAAGCAGCGCAGGAACTGCCGGCGCCGGGGAGCCTGAAATCATGCCGAAACTCGATCTGAGAAATATCCGAAACATCGGAATCGCCGCCCACATCGATGCGGGCAAGACCACGACCACCGAGCGCATTCTCTTCTACACGGGGAGAAAGCACAAGATGGGAGAGGTTCACGAGGGCGCCGCAACGATGGACTGGATGGAACAGGAACGGGAGAGGGGGATCACCATCACCTCCGCCGCGACCACGTGCCTTTGGAATGAGGCGCATATCAACATTATTGATACGCCCGGGCACGTGGATTTTACTGTTGAAGTGGAGCGGTCGATGCGCGTCCTGGATGGCGCGGTTGCAGTTTTCTGCGCGGTCGGAGGCGTGGAACCCCAGTCCGAGACAGTCTGGCGGCAGGCGGACCGGTACGGGGTTCCCCGAATTGCTTTCGTCAACAAGATGGACCGAGTCGGGGCGGATTTCAATGCAGTGGTCGAGGGGATCAGGGAAAGGCTGGGCGCGAAGCCGCTTCCGCTTCACCTGCCGATCGGGATCGAAGACAGCTTTACAGGGATGGTGGACCTGGTTGCGTTCAAGGCCGTGATCTACCAGGATGACCTGGGCGTGGACTACAAGGTCGTCAGCGTTCCCGCCGAGCTTCAGGAAGACGCGATGATGGCCCGGGAACTTCTGATCGAAACCCTAGCGGATGTCGACGAGGAAGTGATGGAGCTCTACCTTGAGGGGAACGATGTACCGCTCGAAACCCTCAAGAGGGCGATCCGTAAGGGAACGATTGCGATGAAGATCGTCCCGGTCCTGTGCGGGTCGGCCTTCAAGAACAAAGGGATCCAGCTTGTCCTTGACGCGGTTGTCGATTACCTCCCGAGCCCTCTTGACCTTCCTCCGATCCGGGGGATCAACCCGGAAACGAACGAGGAAGAGGAGAGGATCCCCTCCGAGGACGAACCGTTTACGGCGCTGGCCTTCAAGATTATGGTGGATCCCTTCGTGGGGCGGCTCGTCTTCTGCCGCATCTACAGCGGCCGGATCTCAGCCGGGCAGAGCGTCCTGAACGCCACGACCGGGAGGCGGGAGAGGATCGGGCGAATCCTCCGGATGCACGCGAACAAGCGGGAAGAGCTGGAGACAGCCGAAGCAGGGGCGATCATCGCCCTCCCGGGCCTGAAGGGGACCCGGACGGGGGAAACCCTTTGCGAGGAAAGCCGCCCGATCGTCCTTGAATCGCTGGAATTCCCCGAACCGGTCATCGACCTGGCCGTCGAGCCCCTCAGCAAGGCGGATCAGGTTAAGCTTTCGAAGGGGCTTTCGGCTCTGGCGGAAGAGGATCCTACATTCCGCGTGCATGTCGACGAGGAAACGGGGCAGACGATCATCCAGGGAATGGGTGAACTGCACCTCGAAATCCTGGTTGACCGGCTCAAAAGGGAATTCGGGGTAGAAGTCCGGGTAGGCCGGCCGCAGGTGGCCTACAGGGAGTCGATCCGCAACTCGGCGCGGGCACAGGGGAAATTTGTCCGGCAGAGCGGCGGTCACGGCCAGTACGGCGACATCGTTATCGAGATGGAACCGCTGCCCGACCATGTCGGGTTCGAAATCGAGGACAGGATCGTCGGAGGGGTCGTGCCGAAGGAATTCATCCCGGCTGTCCGCAAGGGGCTTGAAGAGGCAAGGAACAACGGCATCCTCGGGGGTTACCCGGTCATCGGGGTCAAGATCGCCCTTGTCGACGGAAGTTACCACGAGGTGGACAGTTCCGAACTCGCGTTCAAAATCGCCGCGTCCATGGCCTTCAAGGAAGCGATGAAGAAGGCGTCCCCGGTTCTGATGGAACCGGTCATGGAGGTAGAGGTAGTCACTCCGGAGGATTATGTCGGCGATGTCATGGGGGATCTCGCTTCGCGGCGCGGAAGCGTCGAGGGGATGGAAATGCGGAGCAATGCGAGGATCGTAAGGGCCCTGGTTCCGCTGGCGGAAATGTTCGGATACGCGACGGACCTGAGGAGCAAAACTTCCGGGAGGGCCTCGTACACGATGAAATTCCAGAAATACGCTGAAGTCGGCCCCGAAGTGGCCGAAAAAGTCCTGAAACGCTGACGAAGAGATCGGTTCTAAACAAGGAGGGGTTTAAAGATGGCGAAGGAGCATTTTGAGAGGACGAAGCCGCACCTGAACATCGGCACGATCGGCCACATCGACCATGGGAAGACGACGTTGACGGCGGCGATCACGAAGACGCTGTCGCGGAAGGGATACGCGGACTTCACGCCGTT
>JAJUIT010000079.1 GCA_029267465.1 Synergistaceae bacterium | reverse complement strand
GGCCGCGTTCTCGACAAGGCCGTGTTTTTTCATGTATGCCAGGACCGCGACGACGGCAGCGGAGGCCGCCGGCATGCCGTTGAACGTATGGCTGTGGGCAAAAACCCCGCTTCCCTTGCGGAAAACCTCGGCCACCCGATCTGAAACGATCACGGCTCCGACCGGGTAGTAGCTGGCGGCCAGCCCTTTTGCCGTACCGATCAGGTCCGGCTTCACTCCCCAGTGATCCACGCAGAAGTTCTTTCCCGTCCTTCCGCAGCCGGTCATCACCTCGTCGGCAATCAAAAGGACGTCGTACCGGGAGCAGATGTCCCGGACGATGGGCCAGTATTCATCCGGGGGAACCAACGCCCCGACGGTGGATCCAACGATCGGTTCGGCGACGAAGGCCGCGACATATTGAGGACCGATGCGCCGGATCGTTTTTTCCAGCTCGGTTGCGCATCGAATTCCGCACGAGGGCTTCTCGAGGCCGTATGGGCAGCGGTAGCAATAATGGGTTTCAATCTTCGGCTGGTCATTCAGCATGGGGAGAAAGTGCCGCCGCCGAACCACGCTCCCCCCGATCGCCAGCGTGCCGAGGGTGCTCCCGTGGTAACCGTTCTGCCTCCCGATAACGAGGGACCTGGAAGACCCTTTTCCTTCCTTCTCGACGAAATACTGCCGGGCCATCTTGATCGCGGCCTCCATCGCCTCGCTACCGGAGTTGACGAACCAGACCCAGTTCATCCCCTCCGGGGCCAGCTCGGCAACAAGCGAGGCGGCGCGTTCGCTGATCTCCGCCGTCCAGTAGGAAGCGTGAGCAAAGGGAAGCTTTGATGTCTGCTCGTGGATGGACGCGGCAACTTCCTCCACCCCGTAGCCGATGTTCGCGGAGATTGCACCGGCTGCGGCGTCCAGGGAGGCACGGCCATCCGTTCCATAGAGGTACAGCCCGTCTCCTCTTTCCACTTCTAGGTCGCGCTGTCCGAAGTTCCTCGGGACCAAGGACGTCAAATCAACCACCTCGTCAGGATTCAAGGTCTTTCTTCGATGACATACGTCCCCCGCTCTTTCCACAAGGATTCCAGGTTGTTGAAACGCTGCTCCACTTCGCCGAACTTCCGTTGCGAAACGGCGATGATCAATGCATTCAGGAAGCTGATCGGAGCCGCGTAGGAATCGATGAATGAAATGAACTTGCAGGGGGCAATCAGGACCTTCTCGGCGTGCCGGGCCGCGGGCGTGGTCGGAGAGTTGGTGATTGCCACCGTGTGGATGCCCATCCGTTTTGCCAGGTCAAGGGTGTCCACCACGTTCCGGATGCAGCGGTGGAAGGTGATGCCGATCAGGGTCGAGGTTGGAGGCAAATTGGCAACCCTTTCCAGCCCGTAGTCATGGTCCAGCTTGTGAACGTGAGGCAGGAACCAGGAAAGGTAGAAGCACAGGTAATGGGCCAGGGCGGTGGCGCTTCGTTCCGCCGTGACATAGACGGAATCCGAACGCACGATCAGGTCCGCGACCTCGTAAAGGGCAGCCCGGTTGAGCTTCGAAGCCGCTTCCATGATCGTCTCGGCATCGCGGGCAAACCCCTTCATCAGGATATCGTCCTTTTCATCTTCGGCTTTGTACGCCTGCTCCCTTGCGGTCACGGTCAGGTTGTCCATGAGCGTTTCCTGCAGAACCGCCTTCAGTTCCGGGTAGCCGGAAAAGCCCAGGCGGTTGGCAAACCTGAACACCGTCGACTCGCTGACTCCTACCTGTGAGGCGATTTGCGCCGCCGTTAGAAACGGGACGTCGTGGGGGTGATCCAGGATGTACTGAGCGATCAGCCTGTGGTTTTTCGAAAAGTTCGACATCTGGCTTTTAATCTCGGAAAAGATCATCTGCTTTTCACCCCCACGATTTGTCCGTTTCGTTACGTTTTTACCATGAAAAGGCTTTCGCCTGTTCTAAATGCTTTCCAGTTCCCTTGACACGAAACCGAGATCCAGCTCTTCCAGCTTCTCTTTCGTTGGACGGCCGTCTTTGGTCCACCCTCTCAAAGAGTAGTAATCGTCCAGCATCGCATCCAGCACCTCGAGGGAAACGTGCTGGCCGGCTGTCGGGCCTTCGCCCTCGAGAGGTTCCTCGTAGAACCGCTTCGGGGGATAATCGTCCTTCCTTCCAAAGCCCTTGATTTCCCTGATGTTGAAGGCCCTGGTCAGGTTATAGACCCGCTCGCCCACTTTCTTGAACTCTTTCCAGCCCCAGTCCAGCCCCGTGACGAACTTGAAGACCTCCTCGTATTCCTCCAGGGGGAATCCCAGCTCGATCCACGGGAAACGGCAGACCGTCAGCATGTCGATCACCGGCCGGATGTGCTGCAGGTCGATGACCTTTTCCGCCTTGCCCTTCACCTCGTACCGCCCGACGGCGATGTCGTAGGTGATGGCCCAGGCCCTGCCGTGGTGGGCGCCGATGTCGCTGGTCATGTAGGCAAGCAGCATGCCGGCCGCGTTCCGCGGCTCATAGCCGCTGACCTCTAGTCCCTTGACGTGAATCGCGAACCTTTCGGACCCCTTCCCCAAAATCTCGGCAGCTTTCCGGACTCCCTGGGAAAGGATTTCCCCGATTCCCTCTTTCCTGACGATTTTTTCAAGGAGGTAAAGGACGGAATCCGGATCCCCGAACTTCAATTCCCTTCCTTCCACCGCCTCGGCGGGGATAATTCCTTTTTCGATGCATTCCAGGGCAAACCCGATGACATTGCCCCCGGAAATGGTGTCCACTCCGTACTCGTCCATCCAGTAATTGATGTACCCGATTTCCGCGATATCCCCGATGAGGCAGTTGCCTCCGACCAGGGCGATCGTTTCGTACTCGGGTCCTTCAACATACCGGGTGTCCCCCTTGTAGGTCACCCTGGAGTACTTTCCGCAGGGAATGGGGCAGCCGAAACAGCCCTTGTCCTTGACATGGATCTTTTCCCTCAGTTTTTGCCCGGTGATTTCTCCCGCCTTTTCGAAAAACCCCCTGCTGAAGTTCTTCGTGGGGAACGCGCCGTTTTCGTTGATGAAGCTGGTAATGTCCGCGGTGCCGTAAGGCGTCCAGGTATGGAATGCCGGGATCTCGTATATCGCCCTGTACATCGACCTGGATTTTTCCAGGAGCTTTCCGGGTTCAGCCACCGGGACAGTTTTTGTCCCCCTGACGGCCATCGCCTTCAGCCCCTTCGCCCCCATCACGCAAGCCACGCCCGCACGGCCGGCCTGCCTGCCGAAATCGTGGCTGATACAGCTGAAGGTTACCCCTCTTTCTCCCGCTGGACCGATGACGGCGATCTGGAATTCCTCTCCAAGATCCTCCTTCAATTTCTTTTCGGAACTCAAAGCGCCCATTCCCCAGTAGGCGGAGGCATCCCGGATCTCTACCCGGTCGTCATCGATGAAGAGAAAAACCGGCTTTTCGGACTTCCCCTCGATAATGACCATGTCGTATCCGGCAAGTTTCAGCTCCGACGAAAGATGCCCTCCCATGTTGCTGTCCGCATAGCCGCCCGTATGGGGCGATTTTGTTCCGAACTCGATCTTGCCGCTGCTCGGGAGAAACACGCCGGACAAGGGGCCCGTCGCGATCACGATTTTGTTCTCCGGGGACAGGGGATCCGTTCCCGGCCTGATTTCATCCCAGAGGTAGCGGGCGACAAACCCCCTGCCGCCGATGTAATCCCGGGCGATCTTTTCGGGAATCTCTTCGACAGAAGACCTTTTCTCCGTCAGGTTCACCCTCAGAAGCTTGCCGTTATAGCCGAACATCGTTTGCGACCTCCCCTTCTTCGTCCATCAGGGCGACTCGCGGGCAAATCCGGATGCATTCCCCGCAGTTGTCGCACTTGACGGCGTAAGGGATCTCCGCGTGAAGGAAAATCACTCCATGCGGGCAGGCATCCACGCACGCTCCGCATCGAACGCATTTTTCCGGGACGACCCTGTAAACCCCGTTTCGCTCCTCGATTGCCTGGAGCGGGCACGCGGCCGCACAGGCGCCGCACTGGGTGCAGTGGCGAATCGTGTAAGCGCCCGGCTCTGGAAAGTGCGCGTCGATCTTGAGCGCTCCCAGCTTCGGATTGACTTTTTCAAAGTGAACCAGTGAGCAGATCGCCTGGCATGTCCGGCAGCCCGAACAGGTTTCCTCGTTCAGCTTGAACTTCATCGAGTTTTTCCCTCTTTCTGCAAAAACGCCTAGGATCGAGCCTGCGCCTCGGCAGCTTTCAGCTCTCTCTCATGCCCGACGGCGACCCGTTCCAGGACCTTCGAATCCACCGCGGACTGCGTCATCAGGCTGACAACGAAGAAGACCGCGAAGCTCAGGGGCACGGAGACCAGGACATGCGACAGGGCCGGCATCGGGGTGAACCAGAGGAGGTAGAGGTACGACACTCCACCTGAAATGCAGCTCCAGAGAGCTCCCTGCGAGGTGGCCTTTTTCCACCAGATGCCGAGGATGATCGGGGCAAAGAGGGTTGAGCCAAGGAGTCCGACGGCTGCCGTGTAAAGCATCGTCAAGAGCTTCGGCGGGTTCAGGGCGAAGTAGATGGCCAGCAATCCCGCAACCCAGGTCATGACCAGCCCCATCTTGAAGATGGTCTTCTCGTTCGCCTGGGGATTGAAGTGCTTCTTGTAGATGTCGTTGACCGCTGCGCTGGACACCGCCAGGATCAAAGCGTCGGTCGTGGACATCACGGCGGCCATGACGGCGGCCACCGCCAGGCCCGCCATGATCCGGGACGGCATGTAGTGCTCCATGACCTTCAAAAAGACCGTATCGGCATCCGCGAGATCGGGGAACAGGATGTGCCCGGCACTGGCAACCGCGATGACGCCGAAGAAGATCATCACGGCATAGATCAGCATCGAATAGTTGAGGGAAAGCCGGGCGGAATGGGCATCCCTTGCGGTAAACACGCGCATGACCAAGTGCGGGACCGTGCAGGCCGCGATGAACCAGACCAGGAATGCCCCGGCGTAGCTGATGATCGGCTTGTCCACCACCGCACCGAGGGCCGGGAAAGCCGCGGTTCCCTGCTGGATCGTGCTGGCGAAGCCGCCGAAGCCCATGAAAACCGCGATGGCGACGATCACGACCATCGTGACCATCAGGATTCCCTGGAGGACATCCGTCAAGGTAACGGCCCACATGCCCCCGATGGAAACGTACAAGGTGAAGACCAGGGCCGTGAGGACAACCGCCGTTTTATACGGGACCCCGAGCAGGTAAACGGCAGTCACACCCGCTGCCTTCAGCTGCGCCACAACATACACTTCCATGCAGACGAGGATGACAAGGGGAACGATGATGTTGAGCAGCTTGTTGTTATAGCGAAAGTCGAGAAATTCCGGGACCGTCCTGACCCTGAAGTTCCGCAGCTGCCGTGCGACCAGGATGGCTGCAATGGGGAACCCGGCCACCGCGCCGGCGTACATGGCGAAGGTGTAGGGAATCCCCAGTTTATAGGCCAGCCCGTTGACCCCCAGGATCGATCCGCCGCTTCCGAGGGCGGCCATGATCGCCCACGAGTTGGTGAAGGTTCCGATCTTCCGGCCTGCAACCCAGTAATCGTCGGAGGATTCGCTGACGCGCCTGGAAACCCAAACCCCGATCAGAATGCAAATGACGATGTAGCCAAGCGTGATCGCCAATTCAACGGTCTTCATTGTCTCTCTCTCCTATCCGTTCAGTTTTCCCGCTTCTCAAAAACGATGCCCGCAAGGGAAATGACGGGGGTAAGGAACATCAGCAATCCCATGATCCAACCGAAATGCGAGATCCCCAGGAACGCGGACTGGCTTTTGACCAGGGCAAAGGGCAAGAGGCAAAGTAAGAGAATCAAAACCATGCTCCAGAAATCGCTTTTTGACATTTCGAACCAGTTCCCGTTACCCTTCTTCATTTTTTCGCCCCCTTCAATGGTTTTTCCGCCACGCTAACCGCCGAACACCGGGAGAAAAACACTGATTTCCTCCTTTTCTCCGATCTCCTCCTTTGGGTCCTGGATGATTTTGCCGTCGGACATGAACACGAGGTATTGCGACAGCCGGTTTCCGGAAAACATGGGAATCTGTCTTTCGAGCTCCTCCCGAAGGTCCAGGAAGGTCGCCTTTTCTCCGCATTCGATGTCGGCTTCCCGGAGCCCCAGCTGCCCGATCAACGAACCGGTAAATTTGAGGTGAACGATCTTTTTCTCGCTCATTCCGTAGATCAAGGAACGGGGTAGGTCTTTAAATCGCCAGCCACGATAAACTGTGCCGTCGTCATCTCCCGGAGCTCCTCCAGGGAAACTTCCGGGGCGATTTCTTCCAGGAACATCCGGCCTTCCAGGAAGCGGAAAAGCGCAAATTCCGTCACGATCACATCCACTTCCCGGTAACCCGTTACAGGGAGCGTGCAGGAGGGGATGATTTTCGGGGCCCCCTTTTTCGTGGTGTGGGTCATGGCGATATACACTTTTTTTGCGCCGGCCACCAGGTCCATGGCTCCCCCTACGCCCAGCTGCTTGCCGTTGGGGATGATCCAGTTCGCCACATTGCCCTCCTGGTCAACTTCAAAAGCGCCGATCACCGTGGCATCCACGTGCCCCCCGCGAATCATTCCGAAAGAAGTGCAGCTGTCAAAAAAAGAGCAGCCAGGAGTCTCGGTGATCGGGATCCGACCGGCATTGATGAGCATCGGGTCTTTTTTCCCTTCCTCTGCGGCGGGACCAAGCCCGAGCATCCCGTTTTCCGCCTGGATGAACACCTGGTCGTTGTTGATGTAATCGGCAACCATCGTGGGAATTCCAACGCCCAGGTTGATAAAGAGCGGGCATTCCGTCCTGTTGAATTCCTGGGCGATTCTCCATGCAATCCGCTGTTTCGCTTGATCTTCGGGCAGAACGATCATGAAAGTTCCCCTCCGTTGACGATCACGTCGACAAAGATGTGAGGAGTCACGACGCACTCCGGGTCGAGACAGCCCCTGGGGACGACCTCGTCCACCTCCGCGATGACCAGGTCGGCCGCCATGGCCATCACCGGGTTGAAATTCCGGGCCGTTTTGTAATAGACCAGGTTGCCCAGCTCATCGGCCTTATAGGCCTTGATCAGGGCAACATCCGCCTTCAGGGCCTCCTGGAGGACGTAGGTTTTCCCGTTGAACTCCCGGGTTTCTTTTCCCTTCGCGATTTCCGTGCCGACCGCCGTGGGTGTATAGAAAGCCGGGATTCCAACGCCGGCGGCACGAACTGCTTCGGCAAAAGTCCCCTGGGGAACCAGATCCACGAAAATGCGCCCTTCGTTGTAGGCGATCGCGACCTCAGGGTTCCAGTTGTAATAGGTCCCGATGAGACCCCTGACCTGACCGTTCGTGAGGAGTTTCCCCAGTCCCTCGTTCGGGGAACCCAGGTCGTTGCTCATGATGACCAGGTCCCCGATGCCCGATGAACAGAGGGCATCGATGAGCAGCTTCGGATCCCCGGCGTTGCCGAAGCCGCCGATGAGAACCCTCGACCCCGGCTTGATCAGGTTGACGGCGGCCTCCTTGGACATCAGTTTTTTGCATCTCAATTCACTTCCCATGCCCCTCTCACCCCCCAGGGAGTCTCGCTCAGCCAACCCGCTCGAAAATGGCGGAAAGGCCGAGACCTCCTGCCACGCAGATCGTTGCCAGTCCATACTTTGTTCCCCTTCGCCGCATTTCATGGAGAAGGGTCACCGTGATGCGTGCCCCGGAACACCCCAGGGGATGCCCCAGCGCGATCGCGCCGCCGTTGACATTGAGGCATTCCATCCGCAGCCCCAGTTCCTTCACCACGGCAAGGCTCTGGGCGGCAAAGGCCTCGTTCAGCTCCACGAGCCCGATATCCTCCAGGGAAAGCCCCGCCCTCTTGAGGGCCAGGCGGGTGGCGGGAACCGGGCCGATCCCCATGTAGCGCGGATCCACGCCCGCGGCTCCCATGGAGACAAAGCGGGCGATAGGAGTTGTCCCGGTTTTCTCGACGGCCCTCTCCGACATCAAAAGAACCGCGGCCGCCCCGTCGTTTCTCCCGGAGCTATTGCCCGCGGTTACGGTCCCCCCCTGCTTGAAAGCCGCCGGCAGTTTCGAAAGCTTCTCCAGCGTCGTATCGCGCCTGGGGTGCTCGTCCTGGTCGAAGACCCTCGGTTCCCCCTTCCGCTGGGGAATAAGCACCGGAACGATTTCCTCGGCGAACAGGCCGGAATCCATCGCCGCGATGGCCTTCATGTGGCTGGAAAAAGCGAACTGGTCCTGTTCCTCCCTGGAAATCCCGTATTTCTCGGCCAGGTTTTCCGCGGTCATTCCCATGGTGAAACGGCCGTAGATCTCTTCCGGCTGGGATTTCGGCTGGCTTTCCGTGTTCGGGTCAAGAAGCTCGGCATTGCCTGCCTGGTAGCCGAACCTCGCCCCCCTCAGGTAATAGGGGGCGGTGCTCATGCTCTCGACCCCGCCGGCGATGACGATGTCGGAAATTCCCGTCTGAATCTGCATCACGCCATTGATGATGGCCTGCAGCCCGGAGGCGCACTGCCGATGGACCGTGTAGGACGGCATTTCCACGGGGAAGCCGGACTTCAGCGATGCCACCCTGGCGATGTTCGGCGCATCCGTTGTCTGTTTTGCCTGCCCCACGATCACCTCATCCACCTGGGACTTATCAACCTGGCTTTCCCGGGTGACGCCTTCGAGGACAAACTTCAGCAATTCTTCCGGCAAAACATCCTTTAACCCTCCGCCCAGCCTTCCCCCGGCGGTTCTCAAAGCGGAGACGACATACGCGTTTTCCAACCCAGAATCCCCTCCCCCAGATCAAGAAAGATTCCCTTCTTCGTTATTATTAAGCGGTGGAAGTTTTCTGTCAATCATTTTTTACGATGGCGGATATCTTTCTTTTTCCCGAAGGCGCCATTTATGTCCTTTTTTCGAGACAAAAAAAAGAACCTCCAGGGGTTGGAGGTTCTTCTCTTTTCGGAAACCCGCTCCGCTGCAAGTTCCCCGGCTTCTAAAACCCTTCGGCAACCGGCCGCGCCGCCGTCCTCTCCGCCAGTTCCAGGGTGTTCTCCATCAGCATGGCGATGGTCAGGGGGCCAACGCCTCCCGGGACCGGGGTGATCCAGGAGGCCTTTTCCGCGGCCTCGCCGAATTTCACGTCTCCCACGATCCCGGCCTCGGTCCGGTGGATCCCCACGTCCACCACGACCGCCCCCTCTTTCACCATCGAGCCGTCGACGATGCCCGGCTTGCCCGCCGCCACGACCAGCACGTCGGCCTGCCGGGTTTCACTCCCCAGGTCCGGCGTCCGGCTGTGGCACACCGTGACGGTCATGTTCGCCGCGAGCAGAAGCTGGGCCATCGGTTTGCCCACGATGTTGCTGCG
>JAJUIT010000047.1 GCA_029267465.1 Synergistaceae bacterium | reverse complement strand
GTCTTTCCCAGTTCAGACAGGGCCGCATCCAGTCTGCGCCTTAGCTCCGCCGGGTTAAGGCGGGAGAAGGTTTCGCGAAGCGCTTCGCAACCTGCGGCTTTTTCCTGCTCCTGGAGCTTCAGGAACCTCGCCCAGGGAGTCTGGGGAACGTCGTAGGACTTCCTGACCCTGGCCCCCTGCCGGTGAATTGACGTACAGTCCCAGGTCTTCGTAAAGCCGGTTCAAAAGATCCGCTTCCCGGGGCGAGTCGTACCGGGCATAGCCGACCATTTTCCTCACCACGGACCCGTTCTTCTGCTCCGCATGGCAGTTGTCGTTCTTGTTCTCCGGCCTCGAACGGGTGAACGTGATCCCGTGATCCGAACAGAACTGGACCAGGTGATGGTTGATGAACTCGCTGCCGTTATCGGAATCCAGCCCTCTCAGCGGGAAAGGAAGCCGGTTCACGAGGACGGGGAGAGCCTCCAACACCCACTTCCGGGCCCGGTTGGGGACGGCGTGAAGCTCCGTCCAGCCGGTCGCCGCGTCCGTGAGGGTCAGGGTGTAGGCGAAATCCCCCGAGGCGTTCCCGCCGCCGCGGCTCACCAGGTCCATCTCCATGAATCCCACTCCCGCCTCGTGCCAGTCAGCGAAGGTCCGTATGGGAATCTGGTGCTTGAGAAGGGTCCCCGGCCGGGTGCAGGAACGTCCCCTGGGCAGAAGCAGCCGTTTCCGCTCGAACGCCAGAAGGCGGTCGATCGTGGCCGCGGAAATCGCCAGGAGTTTCTCTCTGATCGGCGGAGACAGGGAAAGCTCCCCATGACTCTCCAGCTTGGGGACAAGCCGCGGCAGCGCGGGAGCCAGGCGTTTCCCACAGGGGTAGTCCATCATCTTCCAGAGAGGCCTCAGGGCTTCCAGGATTTCCGGCCCGTATTGGACCGGACGGCGCCGCCGGATGCGCTTCGCCTCTGCCGCGAGGGTCAAAAGACCTCCTCTGGGGGAACGGAAGGTCCCTCCCTTGCCGAAGAGCGAAAGAAGATGCGAGGCATAGGACCGATTGTAGCCGGTCAGAGAAACCAGCCTGTCCAGGATCTGCCCCTTTTCCTTTCGACCGGCCTTGCGGTAAACTCCCTCTTCCGCTGCCACAATCTCCATCCGCGTCTTCATGGACAGCCTCACCTCGTTTCCCCCCTTCAGGCAAACGCCCTACGGAGGATCTTATTTCGTTTAGATTCTTAGGTGAGGCAACGTTACCCCTTCGTTTGGATTTTTCGCGAGGCAATGCGCAACCTTGACTTAGCATAAAAGCATGGGAAAATATTGGACAGGCGTCCCATTTTTAAGGGGATGATTCATTTGGACACAGTGCAGAGAGTGGTCGCTCTTATGGAATACCTAATGGAGAAGGAAGAAGAAACGAGCATCAGGGAGATCGCGCAAAGCGCCCAAATACCCAAGAGCACGGTGCAGCGCATGCTTTCCTCCCTGGAAACCAAAGGCTGGGTCTACCAGAATCCCGACACACAGACTTATCGCATTGGCTTGCATTTCCTCTCCTTCGCGAATTCCTGGCGTTTCCGGCTAGAGCTCGTGAGACAAACTCATGCTGTTCTGGAAGAGCTTTCTAAATGCACCAAGGAAACGGCTCTTCTTGTCGTGCTAGATGGTCGGTGCGGCCGTTGCCTCGATAAAGTTGAGCCGGAAAAAGCACTCAAGCTCATCGCTGAAGTTGGAAAAACATTTCCTCTTCATGCGGCTGCCTGTGGCAAAATTCTCTTCGCGCACTGTCCAGAGGAAACACGGGAGGAGATAATTGCCGGTCCACTTGCAGTATACACACCCAAGACGCTTGTCGATCCCGACCTTTTGCGGAAAGAACTCGCCCTCATCCGGGAACGCGGATATGCGGTGAGTTACGAGGAACTGACTCCGGGGGCTGCCGAGATCGCTGTCCCCCTTTTGGACGGGAGAAGCCGCCTTGTGGCCGGTTTAAGTGTTGCAGGAGCCAAGAATGAAATAGCTGAGGGTTTTGACAGAATCCTTTCCCATCTGAGGGAAATGGCCCATTTAGTAGCGGAGAGAATCTGAAGGAACCCTGAACCGGAAACAAGGGGGAATGCTGTTTGCTCGAGGCACGGGGACTTTCGATCAGTTTCGGAGGGCTTAAAGCGGTTGAGTCTGTCGATCTTTCCGTGGGGAAGGGAGAGATCTTCAGTCTCATAGGACCCAATGGCGCGGGGAAAACGACGCTATTCAACCTCCTGACAGGATTCCTAAAGCCTGACCGGGGAGAAGTCCTCTTCATGGATCAACCTATACTTGGTCGTCAACCGCACGAAATCGCGGGAATGGGACTTATCCGGACCTTCCAGAAAACAAACATCTTCGCTGAAGCAACCGTAAAAGAAAGTGTAGCGATCGGTTTCCACACCCAAAGACAGGCGAACATCGTGGACATCCTTGTTAATGGCCCGAACAGCCGCGCAGAGAAAAGAGCCGTTGAAGAACAAACCCGTGAGATCCTAGCTTTCACGGGCCTTCTACCTTGGTCGGATTACCTCGGTAAAAACCTGCCTTACGGAAAGCAGAGGCTTCTCGCAATCGCCCTCGCCCTCGCGGCGAAGCCCCGGTTGCTTCTGTTGGATGAACCTGCTACTGGCCTGAATCCCGTTGAAACAAAAGAGTTGATCGAAATCATCCTTTCGGTCCGGGAGACCTACGGGATAACCGTCTTGTTGATCGAACACAACATGAAACTCGTCATTTCCATCTCGGATCGAATTGCCGTACTTAATTTCGGGCAGAAGATCGCCGAAGGAAAACCCAATGAAGTTGCTCAAAACCCGGCGGTTGTAGAAGCCTACCTGGGGAGAGGATTCAGGAATGCTTCTTGAGGTCAGGGACTTGACGACGAACTACGGTAGGGTAAAAGCCCTGGACAGGGTTTCAGTGGATGTACCGGAGGGTTCGATTGTCACCCTCATCGGGGCTAACGGTGCTGGGAAAAGCACTTTCATGATGTCGATTTCAGGCGTGATACGACCTAGCTCGGGAACGATCACGTTTTCGGGACATAGAATCGAGAACCTCCCTTCCGATCGGATTGTTAGCCTTGGGATTTCCCAGTGCCCGGAAGGCAGGAGAGTTTGGCCCCAGATGACGGTTTTGGAAAACCTTGAAATGGGGGCTTTCTCGGTTTCCGGCAAGGAAGTGGTCCAGGAACGGCTCGAGTCGGTTCTCGGGTATTTCCCGATATTAAGAGAGCGAAAGCAGCAGCTCGCTGGGAGCTTAAGCGGCGGGGAACAGCAGATGCTTGCCATTGGTCGGGCTCTGATGAGCGGGCCGAAACTGCTCATGTTAGACGAGCCTTCCCTTGGACTTGCTCCCATCATTGTGGAAAAGCTGGTGTCGATCATTCGTGAAATAAGAGAGCACGGAACGACCATTATCTTGGTCGAGCAAAATGCTTTTATGGCACTGCAGATTGCCGACACGGCCTACGTCCTGGAGACCGGCCGGGTCGTGATGTCCGGGAAGGGCTCCGAACTGTTGCAGAACGATCTGGTCCGTAAATCGTACCTGGGCATATAGACTATGCCAGGACGATAATTTTGAGGAGGTGAAGGGTATGAAGGGGAAGAACTGGATCATCCTTGTTGCGATGGCTTTGCTCCTGACCTTTGTTCCTTCGGTTTACGCTGCCATTCCGACGGGGGCTATCAAGATCGGCGTGGTGATGCCAACCTCGGGAACCTTGGCCTACGATGGTGGCCTGGCCCTCAACGGGATCAAGATGGCGGTTGACGAAATCAACAAAGCGGGAGGCATCAAGGGGAACAAGCTGGAACTTCTTATAGAGGATAGCGCAGGGGTTCCCGCTACTGCAGTCGCGGCGATCGAAAAGCTTATCGGAATGTCGAAAGTATCTGCGGTAATAGGGGATTTTGGTAGTTCTTGCACACTCGCCATGATGGATGTCGCCCAACGAGCACAGGTTCCGCTAATTACGCCTATTTCGCTGGCTCCCAAGATTACGGAGCAGGGAAATATTTGGACTTTCCGGGGTTGTGACAACTCGGAAATGATTGCAAAGGCCTTCACGAAGTGGGCCGTAAAGACCAAAAAGCTGGACAAGTGGGCCTTCATAGCGGTGAACACCGATTACGGGCGCGGTTCGGTAGAGGCCTTCAAAAAGAAGGTCACCGAGCTCGGCGGCGAGGTCGTGTTCACTGAATACTTTCAGCAGGGGGAAACGGATTATTATCCAATCATTACAAAGTTGAAGGCGACAAAGGCGAACGGTTTGTGCATGTTTGGCGAAACTGTCGACCTCTCCAGGGTTGTCAACCAATTTTATGAAATGGGCTTGAACGAGAAGATGACCCTAATGGATCCCACGAGCGGGACCTTCAATCCTAAGTTCATCGAATTGGTGAAGGATAAGGCGAATGGGATTGTCGGTGCCAGCCGTTTTGTCGCCTCGATCAAGACGCCTGCGGCGAAGAAATTCGTTTCAGATTACCGGAAACGATATGGGGTAGACCCGGAGAAATATGCTCAGGCTGGTTACGACGTTGCCCGGATGGTAGCCATGGCAATCACCAAAGCCGATTCCACCGAACCGGCAAAGATCCGAGAAGCCTTGTCGAAAATTTCATACAAGGGACCGCAAGGAAAGGCACATTTCGACGAAAAGAACCAGCTCATCATTGACGAATACATCATTGCGATTAAGGATGGCGCTTTCCAGATCGTCGCAGGGCCCATTTCGGCCGAATAGAGAGAGTTGGGGGCTCGCCTGTGAAGGCGAGCCCCCAAAAATCCCTTGGGAGCGAGGATAGAAGCATGTTCACGGTTTTCCTGCAGCAGTCTCTAAACGGCGTTATCCTGGGTTGCATTTACGCGTTGACGGCCCTGGGGCTTTCACTGGTATTCGGGATTCTGGAAGTCGCCAATTTTGCTCATGGCGAACTTTACATGCTTGGTGCTTTCATGGCCCTGTTTTCGACAAAGTTGCTAGGTGCCCCGTTTTTTCTTGCTCTTCTTATTTCGATGGTTATCATGGCCATTTTTGGGGCAATAATCGAAAGAGGCGTATTTCGGCCAATCGTCGGGAAACCCATGATTAACAGCATGCTCTTGTCCTTCGGCCTTTCCACGGCCCTTGCAAACCTCGCGCTGTTTTTCTTCAAAGCTGATCCCAGAAAAATTGACTCCGGGCTGGCCGAAATCCGGTTTCGTTTCTTTGGGCTTCATGTCACGGCTGAAAGACTGGTAGTCCTCGTGCTCAGCGTTATCCTCGTTGCCTTGCTGGCCTGGTTTATTCAGTACACGAAGACGGGCAAGGCGATGCGGGCGATTTCCCAGGACCGTGTCGCCGCCCAGTTGGCCGGGATCAACATAAGGCGGATATACTCGGTCACTTTTGCCATAAGCGGTGCTCTTGCGGCAGCTGCAGGAACGATGGTCGGTGCGATTTTCTTCGTCTCGCCGGAGATGGGCTTTTCGGTTGTACTCAAGTCCTTTGTTGTCATCATCCTGGGGGGGTTCGGCAGTATCCGTGGGGTCATTTTCGCCGCGATCATCATCGGGCTTGCGGAGAGCCTTGGAGGTGGTTTTATCAATTATTCCTACAAGGATGCCTATCCCTTCCTCCTCCTGGTCCTTCTTTTCATGTTGCGGCCGCAAGGTTTGATCGGGGGCAAGCGATCATGAAAAAACAAGTCAGGCTGTTGGTCGCTGCTTTAGTTCTAATCGGGTTGCTCTTTATTCCGAAACTCTTTTCAATGGATTATTATATGCATATGTTTGTCATGTCCGAGATTTATACGGTCCTTGCGCTTTCCCTAGCCTTGATCGTGGGATTCTCTGGGCAAGTTTCCATGGGGCACGCGGCGTTCTATGGGATCGGAGCGTATGTTTCCGCCCTCCTCAGTGTTAATTTCGGTTTTTCTTTTTGGGTCACAATATGGATCGCAGGAATTGCTGCAGGGGTTGTCTCTTTCATGATTGGAGTGCTCGTGCTGAGGCTGCGTGGACATTTTCTGGCAATCACGACGGCTTTCTTCGGAATCCTAGTAGGACTGGTCTTCAATAACTGGACCACTCTTACTAACGGTCCCATGGGCATTTCGGGAATCCCTCGTCCAACACCGTTTCATTTCGCGGGCTTCAATATGGTGGTCCAGACTCGGGCTCATTATTATTACCTTGGTCTTGCTTTTGCAGCACTCGTTACATTCATTGTCTACCGTCTCATCAATTCGAGGATTGGGAATGCCCTTATCGCCATCAGGGAAAACGAAGAATTGGCACGGTCAATCGGGATTGACGCGATGGCCTATAAAGTCTTCGCCTTTACGGTCGGGGGAGGGCTTGCCGGCATGGCGGGTTCCTTCTATGCCCATTACATCCTTTTTATCAGCCCCGTTACATTTACAGTGGGCGAATCGATCAACATCCTTGTGATGATTATATTTGGCGGAATGACAACTCTTTTTGGGCCAATACTTGGCGCGGTATTCCTGACCGTTTTGCCGGAGTTTCTCCGGATAGCGGGATCGTTAAGGTTAGTTATCTACGGGGTCGCTCTTGTTGTTTTCATCATTTGGATGCCTCTCGGGGTTTGGGGAAGCTTGAAAAGCTTTTGGATGGGGCAACGACAAGCCAGCCTCCAGACCGCAAGAGAGAATCCAGAAAGGCTCTAGCCGCATTTTGATTTAGCCAAAGCAGGGGAGCCCCCGATTCCAGGGGACTTCCCTGCTTTTTTCTAAGCTGCAAACAGGGCAGAACCAGATTCACTTTATTCTATACTGCCTGTTTTTCAAAAAGCTGGAGCGCATGTTTTTTTCATCATCCAGCGCTGCGATTAATAGCACGTTGCTCTCATGTTAGGATTTAAAGGTTTCGAAAAAGGGTTACAGGAGGTTTTTCGATGAACGAAATCCATATCGGGCGGATCGCCGGTGAACTGGGGGTCAAACCCGGGCAGGTAAAGGCCGCCGCCGAGCTGCTGCAGGATGGGGGAACGGTTCCTTTCATTGCCCGGTACCGCAAGGAAGCCACCGGGGCCCTGGACGAGGTGCAGATCGCGCGGGTGAGGGACCGGCTGGAGCAGCTGGCGGAGCTGGATAAACGCCGCGAGGCGGTGATGAGGTCCCTGGAGGATCGCGGCCTCCTGACCGAAGAGCTGAAAACCGCCCTGGAGGCGGCTGAGACGCTGACGCGGGTCGAAGACCTGTACCTGCCCTTCCGGCCGAAGCGCCGGACCCGGGCCTCGATCGCCGCGGAAAGGGGGCTGGAACCCCTGGCCGATTTGCTGATGGCCGCCGCCGCGGGAAAGGCCGACTGTCCCGATCCTTTGGCAGCCGCCGAGGCGTTCGCGGACCCGGAAAAGGGAGTCCCGGACGCTGAAGCGGCCCTGGCCGGAGCCCGGGATATCGCGGCGGAAAGGATCTCGGAAGATCCATCGGCCCGGCACGTCCTGAGGAGGCTTTTTGTCCGGAAGGGTGTATTTGCCAGCCGGGTAGTGAAGGGAAAGGAGGAAGACGGGGCCAAGTACCGCGACTATTTCGACTGGAAAGAGCCCGCCGTGAAGGCCCCCTCGCACAGGATCCTTGCGGCCTTCCGAGGAGAGGCGGAAGGATTTCTCGCGCTTTCGTTCGCACCCCCGGAGGCCGATGCCTTGGCAGCGCTCGAAGAGCTATTCGTCAAGGGCGAATCCCCTGCCGCCGAACAGGTGAAAGCGGCGCTGAAGGACGGGTACGCCCGGCTGGCCGGGCCGTCGATGGAGACGGAGCTTCGGGCGGTCCTGAAGAAAAAGGCCGACGAGGCGGCCGTGGCGGTGTTTGCCCGGAACGTCCGGGAGGTCCTGATGGAACCTCCGCTGGGGCAGAAGGCGGTGCTGGCGGTGGATCCCGGGTTCCGGACCGGCTGCAAGCTCGCCGTGCTGGACCCGCAGGGAGCCCTGCTGGAAACGGCCGTGATTTACCCCCTCCGCGGAAAGAACGACCAGGAGAACGCGGCTGGGACGGTGAAGGATTTGCTTTCCCGGTACCCGGTGGAAGCCGTGGCGGTGGGCAACGGCACTGGAGGCCGCGAAACGGAGGCCTTCTTTCGGAGCCTGGATCTTCCCGGGAACCCGGTTGTCGTGCTGGTGAACGAGAGCGGGGCCTCGGTTTATTCGGCCTCGGAGGCGGCCCGCGAGGAATTCCCCGACCAGGACCTGACGGTCAGGGGAGCGGTTTCGATCGGCCGCCGCCTGCAGGACCCCCTGGCGGAGCTGGTGAAGATCGACCCGAAATCCATCGGGGTGGGGCAGTACCAGCACGACGTGGACCAGAAACTGTTGAAGAGCGCCCTGGATGACGTGGTGAGCTCGTGCGTGAACCGCGTCGGCGTTGAGGTGAATACCGCCAGCCGACAGCTATTGACCGCGGTTTCCGGGATTGGCCCGGCGCTGGCGGCATCCATCGTCGCCTACCGGCAGGAGAACGGGCCGTTCGCCTGCCGGGCCGAACTGAAAAAGGTTCCCAGGCTGGGCCCCAAGGCCTTCGAGCAGGCAGCGGGGTTCCTGCGGATCCGGGGAGGAACCGAGCCCCTGGACGCCAGCGCCGTGCACCCCGAATCCTACGGGGTCGTGAGGGCGATGGCGAAAGACCTGGGCTGCACCGTTGCCGAACTGCTGGCCGATGCGAACCTGAGGAGGCGGATCGATCCGAAACGGTACCTGGACGGCCCCACCGGAGAATTCACGCTGAAAGATATCCTCGAGGAACTGGAAAAGCCTGGAAGGGATCCCCGGCAGACCTTTGATCCCGTTTTGTTTTCACCGGAGGTCAGAACGATCGCTGATCTTCGAGTGGGCATGGAACTGGCCGGGATCGTGACCAACGTGACGGCGTTCGGGGCTTTCGTGGACATCGGGGTCCACCAGGACGGGCTCGTCCACGTGAGCGAAATGGCCAGAAATTACGTGAAAAACCCGGCCGAGTTCGTCCGGCCGGGGCAAAGGGTCCGCGTTCGGGTCATCGCCATCGACGAGTCCAGGAAACGCATCGGGCTTTCGATGAAGGAGCTTTCTAATCCAGGATGATCCCGGCGATTTTCCCCTTGGCCTTTTCGCACTCCACGGCGAATTCCTGGGGCTTCGAGGTCCAGAAGGACTTGCGGGTGGACCACTCCCTCCGGAAGTTCCGCAGCCAGTCGTTCCGGAAGTAGCGTTCGATGGGATCCAGGGCCGATGGCGACGAGGAAGAGAAGACGAACCCTTCGGTCACGTCCTTCAGGTGGAGAATCCAGGGACGCACGGGGACAAACGGTTCCCCGGGATTTCCCGTCTTCTTCCACAGCGTGACCGCTTCGCTGGACAGCGTCATGCAGTTCGCGACGATGTATTCCGGGTCGCAGAAGAAAACCTCGGTTTCGATCTTCTCCTGGGGGCTTAAGAGCAATTGCAGGGAAAGGGTGTGCTCCTCGAAAGGGAGGCCCGTCAAGACATCTCTTTCCACTGAAAGGTCCAATCGCATCCGCTCCTTTCGGGGGGGAAGTCAATACGAAGATCCTGGAATGCGGCCAGGAATAAACTTATTATACCGAAATGTTTTATTAACGCAAGGCAAAGACACCTAAAAGATTGGTTTTTTTAATATAACAATTTTAAATTGTAAGTCTCCTCGCTCAAAAAAACCGGGATGTGAAACTTTTTGAAGATGTCTTGTGTTCTTTGCCCCATCATCAAAAGGGGAAGGGGAAAAATCCGTGGAAACCCAAGGAGTTTTTAGTGTGTACAGGATTAGGGTTCTTCGGACGCTGGCCGTCGCCTTTGTGTTGCTCCTGGCAGCGATCCACCCCGTTCCGGGGGCGGGGGCTGAACCGCGCGTTCCCGTCAAACCGGAGATCCTGGTGTGGGACCACGTCCGTTCGACCCCCCCGGACCTTTCAGCCGACCCGCCGCATTCCGCCGTGACCGTCCTCAGCCCGACGTGGTTTTCCCTGGGCGGGCAGGACGGGTCGGTGGTCTCGAGGGCCGACCCGGCTTACGTCCGCGAGGCGAAAAAACGGAAGGTGAAGGTCGAGCCTCTCTTTTCCAACGGGTTTGATCCCGATCGAACCCGGGCCTTCCTCCTGGACGCACCCGCCAGGGCCCGCTCGATCGCGCAGCTTTTGGTCTTCTGCAAGAACCTGGGGCTTGACGGGATCAACGTCGATTTCGAAAACGTGTTCGACGAGGATCGCGACCGCCTGACGGCCTACGTGGAAGAACTTGCCCGCGCCCTTCACGAAAACGGCCTGAGGATCTCGGTCGACGTGACGGTTGTTTCCGGTAAGCCGAACTGGTCGGCCTGCTACGACCGCCAGGCGCTGGGCAGGATCGCCGACGCGGTTGTGCTGATGGCCTACGACGAACACTGGAGAAACGGCCCGGAAAGCGGCCCCGTGGCTTCGATCGGCTGGGTGGAGCGTGCTGTAACAGAACTGGCGGCCCTCGTCCCCGCAGAAAAGATTTGGCTGGGGGTTCCCTTTTACACGCGGGAATGGGAAGAAAGCCGGGTGAATGGCACCTGGACAAAGACGGGAGCCCGGGCCCTTTCGATGGCGGAGGCGGAAGCCCGCCTCGCGGCAAACGGGGCGTCCCTTTCCTGGGACGAGGCAGCGGGGCTCTATTACGGGGAGTACCTGAAAGACGGGAAACGGCACCGGATCTGGCTGGAAGAGGAACGATCGCTGGGCCTGAAGGCGGCGCTCGCGGCCCGGTATGGCCTTGGGGGGATCGCGGCCTGGCGCCGCGGATTTGAGAAGCCGGAAGCCTGGACGGTGCTGGAAAACTTCAGGAAAGGGCCGAAGCCGGTTCTTCCTGGGCAGGCCGGGAAATAGCGCGGGGAGCCGGGAACCGACCGGCTCCCCGCTGTAATGGGCTTGCTTCAGGCGTCCCAGGTTTCGCCGGAGAGTTCGAGGATGCGCTGCCAGTCGGCATCCACGTCGGCCTGGATCTGCGCCAGCAAGGCCCTGGAGTTTTCGTCCCTGAAAAGGTGCCGGAAGCGCCCCTGCGGCTTCAGGAACTCCTCGATGGGGACACGCTTTTTCGGCTTGTAGGTGAGCTTCCACGCCCCGTCGACGACCTCGTAAACCGGCCAGAAACGGGTGTCCGCCGCGAGCCTGCAGATGTCCTGCTGCAGGGACGGGTCGATACCCCAGAAAAGGACGCAGGGCACGAGGATGTTGACGAAGGCCGGGCCCGGCGTTTCGACGGCCCGCTTCACTTTTTCCGCTACGTCCGTGGCGTTGAACAGGGTCGTCTGGGCCACGTAGGGGACGTGGTGCGCCGCCGCGATGGCGGTCAGGTCCTTGGGTTTCTGAAGCTTGCCCGGCAAAACGCTTCCCGCCGGGGAGGTGGTGGCGTTGGCCCCCCTGGGGGTGGCGCTGCTGCGCTGGGCCCCGGTGTTCATGTACCCGCCGTTGTTGTAGCAGATGTAGGTGAAGTCGTGCCCCCGTTCCAGGGCCCCCGAGAGAGACTGGAGGCCGATGTCGTAGGTCCCCCCGTCGCCGCCGAAGGCGACGAACTTGATATCGCGGTCGATCTTGCCGCGTTTTTTCAAGGCAACGTACGCGGCTTCGACGCCGGACACGCCGGCCCCCGCGTTTTCGAAGGCTGTGTGGATCCACGGCACTCTCCAGGAACTGAACGGGTAGACCGTGGTGGAGACCTCCAGGCACCCCGTGGCGTTCACCACCACGACCGGCGACTCGATGCCCATGAGCCCCTGGTGCACCGCCGTGGGGGCTCCGCAGCCCGGGCACATGCGGTGCCCGTTGGTCAGGGGGCTTTCTTTCTGCGTGTAGTCTTTGATCCGGATGGCCATCTTAATCCCCCCTTATTCCAGCAAGCCCAGGTAGCGTTCTTCGCGGGAGATCTTTCCCGCGGCAAGGTCCGTGAAAAGCTCCCGGGCGTACTGCGGGAAGAAATCCCTCCCGCCCAGGCCGTAGACGCAGGACTGCACGGGGATGGTCTTCCCGGCGTCGTAAAGGGCGCTCTTGATCTCCGCGGCCAGCGGGGCCGTCCCGCCGATGCTCAGGGCCCGGTCCAAAACCGCGACGGCCTTCGCGTTTCCCAGGGCACTCGCCGCCTCCTCAGCCGGGAAGGGGCGGAACATCCTCACCCGCAGGCATCCGGCCTTGATTCCCTGGTCGCGCAGCTCGTCCACGACGTCCTTCACCACGCCGGATGCCGACGACATGATCACGACGACGATGTCGGCGTCCTCCGTGCGGTAGCGGTCGAGCTTCGGGTAGAACCGCCCCGAAACGGCTTCGTACTCCTTCGCGATGCCGTCGTAGACCCGAAGGACGTTCTTCATGGCCTCGACCTGCTGCCGCTTGATTTCAAAGTAGTACTCGGACATGACGAAAGACCCGTAGGTGACGGGGCGGTCGACGTCCAGGAGCGGAAAGTCCGCGTCGCGTTCTCCCACGAACGCCTTCACCGTTTCGTCGTCGAGAAGGTTCACCGGCTCGAAACCGTGGCTCGTGATGAACCCGTCCTGGCAGACGAAGACCGGGGTGAGGACATCCTTGTGCTCGGCCAGCCGGACGGCCAGGATCGCCGTGTCGTAGGCTTCCTGCGCGTCTTCGCAGTACAGGTGGATCCAGCCCGCGTCGCGCTCGGCCATGCTGTCGCTGTGATCGCAGTGGATGTTGATGGGGGCCCCGATGCTCCGGTTCACCAGGCCGAAGACGATGGGGGTCCTGAAGCAGCCGGCGATGGGGAAGATCTCGTGCATGAGGGCCACGCCGTTGGCGCTGGAAGCCGTCATGACCCGGGCTCCCGCGGCGGCCGCCGTGACGCAGGCCGTGATGGCCGAATGCTCGCTTTCCACGGTGACGAAGTTCGTGTCCACCCTGCCGTTTGCCGCGAATTCCGCGAACTTCATGGGAATGTCGGTAGACGGGGTGATGGGGTAGGCGGCGACGACGTCCGGGTTGATCTGGCGCATGGCTTCCGCGAAAGCCCAGTTGCCCGAGGTGATTTCCCTGCGGGACATGGCTATTTCCCCCTTTCGCCAGTGCCGGAGCCGGTGAATTCCGACTCGGGCCGCATTTCGATGGCCTGCTTCGGGCACAGGTGCGCGCAGATTCCGCAGCCCTTGCAGTAAAAGGTGTCGATGCCGGTGACCTTCCCGTTTCCATCCGTCAGGACCGAGCGGTCCGGGCACTGGTTCCAGCACAGGAGGCAGGAAATGCACTTCTCTCCGTTCCAGACGGGCCGCATGCTCCGCCACTGCCCGGTTTCGACAGCCTCGGCGGAAGCCCCGAACGCGATGCCGCCCATGGGGACATCCTGCCACCGCTTCGGCCGGGCCATCTCAGCGCTGTTTCCGCGATTCTTCATCCGACCTGCACCTCCTCGTACCCCCGACGGATCGCCCGAACGTTCGCCGCGAGAATCTTCTCCGGGAGCTTGGCCATCTTGTGTGAGAAGTGTTCGACGAAGACCTCGATGGGAATCTCGCTGAACACGTGAGCAAAGGTTCCGAGCATGGGGGCGTTTGGCCGGTTCTGCCCGAATTCCTCCAGCGTGATCTTCGTGGCGTCGATGGTAATGACTTTCACCGCTTCGGGAAGGCCCAGCCTCGCCTTGATCGCAGCGGGGGACTCGGGCGTGTTGACGAGGTACACCGTCTTTTCGGTGCACCCTTCCGTGGGCCGGACGGATTCGAGCAGGGTGGGGTCGATGACAGCCACCACGTCCGGGTTCTGGACCCCGCACCGCTTGCGGATGGGAAAGTCCGAGACGCGGTTGAACGCTTTCATCGGGGCCCCCTGCCGCTCGGCGCCGTATTCCGGGAACGACTGGACGTACTTGCCGGCCTGGAACAGGACTTCCGCCAAAACGGCCGAACCCGTCTTGGCTCCCTGTCCGCCCCGGCCGTGCCACCGGACCTCCAGGGTCTTGGGCATGGACAGATCACGCTCCTCTCGTGGAATAATGAATGCTGTATATCGATAGCAGGCTTTTCAAAAGAATAGCCGGATTCGAAGAAAGAATCAAACAATTCCACGTTGGTCCGGACCAGCTCCCTGAAAAAAGGATCCATTCCTGTGTTATAAAGGACTTAAACGGGAGGGATGACATGCTACGGGCCAATTCCCGCTACACCACTTCCATGGCCGCCCTTTTCGGGCTGGAAAGCCTGGTCTTCTGGGGAACCGTGACGGCAGGAGGCTTCCTCGTCTTCGAAGGGAAGCCCTACGGGGGCCAGTACGCGGTGATCCATGCCTGCCTGGCCCTGGGGCTGTACGCGTTCCGGGGCTACGACCCGGCGCGGCTCAAGAACCGTTACGAAGCGCTGGTGTCAGCCCTGCAGGGGATCCTGTTCGGCGGCATTCTTTCCGTTTCCGTGCTGATGACCCAGTTCCCCCGCATTCCGCGTTCCTTCTTCATCCCCGTCTTTCTTTCCTACCTGGCAGCGGGGGTCATCGGCCGGATGGTTTGGTCCCGCTGGTTTGTCAAAGGCGAAAGGACGACGGCCGTTTGGGTCGTGGGCAGCGAAAAGTGGAGGCCGCTTCTGGAAGAGATCGCCGCTGGCCTTGGAACGAGATTTGAACCGCTGGTTTTCATCCCTCTGGCCGAAGCCGCGGACCGGCTTACCGAGGGCCCCTGCCGGGGGAAAAACGGCAAGCTCCTGGTGGTGGCCGACCCCGAAGCGATGAAAGGGGCCGGGTTTCACAAGACTCTCGCTCAGCTTTCGGGCCGAAACGTCTGCGTCGACCTTTTGCCCAACCTGGCCGAACGGGCCCTGGGCAGGATC
>JAJUIT010000108.1 GCA_029267465.1 Synergistaceae bacterium | reverse complement strand
TCCCGGAGTTCTCCGACGGTCATCCGGGAGAGCCCCTGGACCTCTTGATACGTTGTTGCTTCCATCCGAAACCTCCTTGGTTCATGGGCTTCGCCCCGCGGGCGGCCCGTCCGCACCGCAATCTCAGAGCGTTAACTCGTGAATGAATGAAGGCTTCGGTGGCCCGGAATATCAAGGCGTTTCTCCGTAATCGCCTCAGATTCTTCAACTTGCGCCACATGCTCTGCCCCACTGCCGGAATCTGGGGCGATTCGGCGTCCGTTTCGATGGCGCATGTAACCCCGGGCGAGGATCGTAGCGATCTCCGATATCACCTCGTCGAGAGAGATTGGGACGTGTTCGTTGGCCGGCATCCGGTCCTCCTTTTGCGGGAGGCCGCGGAAGGTTTCCGTCATGGATGCCGCGGGACTGGATAGGCCGGTCATCGAGAAGGCCATTGGAGCCCGTTCGACACCGCCTGAGGGCGATGTCGCCGGCACCCACAACGGTCTCCGATCTCACGGCCGTTTCCGCTGTCTGGTAATCCGCTTGCGCCGGACCCACTGGTCCTGCTTTCGGCAGATACCTACCGGAGGGGAGCTCGAAATGTCGAAGCGGGTGTCCGGATGCAGTCGGGCTGTTAAACAAGGCGGGTCGAAAAACGGAGAACGGGAGAATTCGGAAGGGACATTTTCGGTGAGCGCCCGCAACCCCCAGGGTTGAACCCGGTCCCCGGACTGCGGGCTTCGAAATGGAGAATCAGGGTAAATGTGCGGGCGGGCGTAAGTCGGCGTGGACACGCCTGAAACGACGAGACCCCGAGGGGATCACCCCACGGGGTCTTGCGTTAAACAAGAACCGCTGAAATCAGCGGATTGAATTTTGGCTCCCCGACGAGGACTTGAACCTCGAACCTAGTGGTTAACAGCCACCCGCTCTGCCGATTGAGCTATCGGGGAATTCCGTTTCGAATGCCGAGCGAGAAAACGCTTCAGCGGTTGGAAATATAGCATAACCTCTTTCGGCTGGCAAGAGGATTCTGGCAATCTTCAGCGCGGCATCCCCTGTAGGCAGAGAGGGGGTTCCAGACCGCAACGCTCCAGGAGAGTGCGGTCCTGGAAAATCCTGGCCGTTTCCCCATCGGCTTCGACCCGCCCCCCGGAAAGGACGATCGTCCGGGGACAGACTTCGAGGACCAAATCCAGGTCGTGAGTTGCAACCAGACGGGTGTGCGTGAATGACTTCAGGAGCCCGATCAGAAGGCGGCGCCCTCTCGGGTCAAGACTGGCGCTCGGCTCATCCATGATCAGGACGTCCGGCATCATGGAAAGCACGGTGGCGATGGCAACCGAACGTTTCTCCCCTCCCGAAAGACGGTGCGCCGGCCGTTCCGCCAGGTGACCTGCGCCCACTTGCTCCAGGGCGGTTCTCACCCGTTCCTCCACTTCTTCCGCAGTAAGCCCCTGGTTCAATGGGCCAAATGCAACGTCATCAAAAACGGTCGGCATAAAAAGCTGGTCGTCGGGATCCTGAAACAGGAAACCAATTCGCCTCCGGATTTCCCCAACCGTCTGTTTTGAAAGGACCGTTCCGCCAAGGTTGACGGAGCCCCTGCATGGAATGACCAATCCAGCCAGAGCCAGCAGCGTCGTCGATTTTCCGGCCCCGTTGGCGCCCACAAGTCCGACCGCCTCCCCGTGCTCCAGTCGGAAGGAAAGGCCGCGCAACGCTTCCGTCCCGTCCGGATAGGCGACCCAGAGGTCCCGGACTTCCAGGAAATGATGGCTCATCGTCCTAGAACCCACCCGAACAACCGGCCCGGAACGTCCACGAACCGGACCGTCAGGAAATAGAGGGTCCAGAACGCAACGAATATCCCGTCCCGGCTCCAGGCGAAACGAAGAGGCTTCATCAGGCGTACTTCCCCGTCAAACCCCCTGACGAGCATGGAGCGGTAGATTCGAGTCGCCCGGTCCAGGCTTCTCAGCAGGAGAAACCCGATCATCGAAGCCGCGCTCGAAACCCGGATTTTTGGACGGTTGCCCCTGGCCCTCAGGGCATGGGCGCGGACCATCCGAACGGCCTCCTCCTGCAGGAGGGACAGATACCGGTAGAGGAACTGAAGCTGCGTGACCAAAACTCGAGGAACCCCCATTTTCTCAAGTCCGAGACAGAGTCTGTCAAATGGCGTCGTCATCGCCAGGACAACGGCCGCCGCTACCGCCAGAAGCGATCTGAACGTGATCGAAACAAAGGAGATCCACCCTCCTGATATCGAAAGCCCCCATGCCTTGAAAAGGATCTGCCGGTCGAAAAGGGGATTGAACAATCCCACAAAAAGGACAAAGGGAAGGGCAACGAGGACTCTTCGTAGCAGCTTCGCCACGGGGACGCAGGAAACCGCCGTGATGGAAACGGGATAAAGGAAAAGCGGCGTCAGGCGAGAGATCTCGTACTTCCCGAAGGAAGTCACGACAAGGAGGAAAGCAAACGTGACGAACACCTTTGCCCTGGGATCCACCCCGCCCCGGCTGAAGAAACCGGGGTTTTCGTCCAGTCTGCAGCCGCTTGTTGGCAAACGCTTCCCCTACTTTCGCCGGGAAACGGCACCCCGAAGCAGGATCCCAAGCCCTCCCGCAAGTGTCAGCGTCAAGGCTCCTCCAACGAGGCCGGAAACCGTCGTTGCGGGGTCCACCGCGGGCCATTTCCCTTCATTTTCCCCGGCCGCAGCCACTTCCGGCTGAGAATCTTTCCCGGCCGGTGAGGGGCGGAAACCGTAGTCCGGCAGGAACGCCAATTTTTCCTGCAGGGCCGCAAGCGCCGTGTGAACCCTTTCCGCCGGCGCCTCAAGCTCCTCCGTACCGGCGGTTTTCGCCATCGACCATTCCAGTCCATCCGGATAGGTCGAGGCAAACCAGGAAAGGGCACCTCCGGTGAAAATCGCGGCAACGGCAAGTCCGGCCAGGACTTTCCTGAGGGAAACGCCTGGTAGCGGCGTGTTCTGCGCGGCGGATTCAAGCACTTCAGGCCGGGCCTTCCAGACGAAGGTCACGACCGCTCCCGTGACGATCCCTTCCACAATCCCGATCGCCAGGTGGATCGGCTGCATCAGGAGCAAGAAGGTCCTGAAGGGCAATTCGGAAATTCCCGAGGCCACGGTTTCCAGCACCACCGAAAAGGCGCCGAGCTGAAGCCCTGCAACAGCTGAAAGGATCGCGCCAAGAAGGATTTTTTTACGGGAAGGGGAGTCCCCGACAATTTTCCTGTAGATGAAAGGATAAGCGACAAAACACGGGAAGAAAGCCATGTTGAAGATGTTGCACCCCAACGCCAGGATGCCTCCGTCGGCAAAGAAGAGCGCCTGGACAACCAGAACCGAAGCCAGTACCAGGAATGCCGCATAGGGCCCCAGCAGGATCGCCAGGATCATCCCCCCTCCCAGGTGACCGCTCGACCCTGTTGCGGGAATGCTGAAGTTGATCATCTGTGCGGCGAAAATGAAAGCCCCCAAAACTCCCATCAGGGGGATCCTGGATTCATCCGGCGATTCCTTCAGTTTTCTGGCCGAATAGGCCGTCAGGCCTGCCGTGACCGCAAGCATCGTCCCTCCTACCGCCGGAGAAAGAAGCGCATCTGCCATGTGCATGAACCCCACCCCTATCTACGTGTTATTTTTATTAGAATAAATAACACTAGCCGGGCCCGATTGTCAACAAAAACACGGGCAGGGGAACACCCCCGCCCGGAAGAACACGGGCTATTCAGCCCTTTTTCTGCTCTTTTGCCCAACTGTCCTTGAGAGGAACGATCCGGTTGAACACCGGACGTCCAGGCCTGGAGTCGGGATCGACACAGAAATAGCCGTGGCGCAGGAACTGGAAGCGCTGCCCCGCCTCCACCCTGGAAAGCCCCGGTTCGACCCTGCACCCGGAAAGGACAACCAGTGAATCCGGGTTCAGGTAGTCGCGGTATTCCTTCCCCTCCTCGACTTCATCCAGGTTCTTCAGGGTGAAAAGATGGTCGTAAAGCCGAACCTCCGCCTCAACAGCATGAGATGCCGAAACCCAATGCAGGGTCCCCTTCACCTTTCTGCCGTCCGGGGCATCCCCCCCACGGGTCGCCGGATCGTACTCGCAACGGAGTTCGACGATTCTGCCCTCTTCGTCCCTGACCACGGAGTTGCACGTGATGAGGTAGGCGTGCTTGAGCCGTACCTCTTTTCCCGGGGAAAGGCGGAAGTAGCCTTTCGGCGGATTCTCCATGAAGTCGTCCTGTTCGATGAAAAGAACCCGGGAAAACGGAATTTTTCTGGTCGTCGGCGTTTCCGATTCCGGGTTGTCCAGGGCCTCGATCTCTTCGACCCGATCCTCGGGATAATTCTCGATCACGACTCGAAGCGGCTTCAGCACGGCCATGACCCGGTTTGCCGTCTTGTTCAGCTCTTCACGAATACAGAACTGCAAAAACTCGATGTCAACCATGCTGTTCGTCTTCGCGACACCGATTTCCTCGCAGAACCGCCGGATCGAGGAAGGTGTGTACCCCCTACGCCGAAGGCCCGAGATCGTTGGCATCCTGGGATCGTCCCATCCCGAAACGCATTTCGTCGTGACCAATTCAAGCAGCTTTCGCTTGCTCATGACGGTATAGGTGAGGTTCAGCCTTGCAAATTCGTACTGGCGGGGCCTGTGGGGAACCGAAACGTTATCGAGGAACCAGTCATAGAGAGGCCGGTGGTCTTGGAACTCGAGGGTACAGATCGAATGGGTGACGCCTTCGATGGCATCCTCGTAGCCGTGGGCGAAATCGTACATCGGGTAGATGCACCACCTGTCCCCGGTGTTATGATGCGACTCCTTCAGGATCCTGTACATCACGGGGTCCCGCATGTTGACATTGGGATGCGACATGTCGATTTTCGCCCGCAGGACGCACTCCCCTTCGTCGAATTCCCCGTTTTTCATCTTTTCGAACAGTTCGAGGTTTTCCTCGACGGTCCTGTTGCGCCAGGGCGACTCCGTTCCGGGTTCCGTCAGTGTCCCGCGGGTTTTTCGAATTTCCTCCGGGGATTGATGGTCCACATAGGCCTTTCCCGCCTTGATCAGTTCAATCGCCCAGAGGTAAAACTGGTCGAAATAGTCCGAAGCGAAGCAGAGGTTGCTCCACCTGAAACCGAGCCACTCGACATCCTTCTTGATCGACTCCACATATTCGATTTCTTCCTTTGCCGGGTTCGTGTCGTCAAACCGGAGGTTGCAATCCCCACCAAATTTTTCCGCCAGGCCGAAGTTCAGACAGATCGACTTGGCATGCCCGATATGCAGATACCCATTGGGTTCGGGCGGGAAGCGGGTGACGACTTTTTTGATTCGCCCCGACTCCAGATCTTCCCGGATGATTTGTTCGATAAAATTGCCGCTTTTCGGCTCTGCCTGCTCCATCTCGCTCCTCCACCCTCATGATCAAAGTGACGGATCTTCCCGAATGTTTTATCACAAGTTGCTTCTTGTCCCAATCGGAGAATCGGCGCAAACACGGTTTCGACCGGCGGCTTTAGCCTGGTAGAGCCGTTCGTCGGCCACTTCCAGCATTTTTTCCACCGTCAGTTCCGAAAGGGTGGAGAATTCCTCCGTGTCTACAAGACCCGCGCTGAATCCCATGGAGAGCTTTCGCCCGGGAGCGGCCCGAATCGAAAGCCGGACTTCCTCCAGTAGCCCGAGCAGAAGGATCTCCGCTTCCCTTTTCGAGTAATCGGAAAAGACCAGCAGGAACTCATCTCCCCCATACCGCGCAGAGACCTGCCCGGGGACGGAACTTTTTCGAACAATTGCCGCGAATTTTTCCAGGACATCATCCCCCGCCCGGTGACCCAGGGTGTCGTTGATCCGTTTGAAATGATCGAGGTCGAGCAGAGCAAGGGAAAAGATCGTCCCATCGGATCGCTTTCCCTTGACCAACTCTTCCAGAAGACCATACGCCGCCCGTATGTTCATCAGCCCGGTCAACGGGTCTACAACGGCCGCTTCCCGAAGCTGCTCCTCGACTTTTCGGCGAAGGCTCGCGTCCCTGAAAACGAAAAGCTTTCCCATCAGGGCCGGCCTGCCCCCGGCCCTCCTGTCCATGAGCGTTGAAACCTTGACTTCGTAGGCCAGCTTCCCTCCATCGGGCAAAACCCGTTCGACCTCCGCCAGGCCCTCCCCGTCTCCGTCGAAAAAGCCTGAAATGCCCCACCAGTCCCTGAAGGCCTCTTCCATCGTCATCCCGTAGATCTCACCCCTGTCCCTGCCCAGAATGGAGGCCATTGCCGGGTTGAGGTCCGCAATCCCCCCCCGAGGATCGACCACGAGCACTCCATCCGGCATCGTTTCCACCAGGAGACTGCGGGCGACCGGAACGAGATCCAGGATTTTAAGACGGGTGATGCCGACCGTGAGCATCCCGGATGAGAAAAGAAAGGCAAGCGGCATCCAGTCTGGAGTTTGCCCTAGTGTTCCCCATAGGAAGGAAGAAGCGTTGACAACCAGGGGAGCCAGGGATCCCGCGAGAAGAACGAAAAACTGCGACATTGCATGACGTGAAACCTGCAAGGCCCGTTTGACGATGAGAAGCGCTCCTGCAAAAAGCAGCACCGATGAATAGACAACATGCACCAAGAACCAGGGGCCGGGGTCAAAGAACAGCCGGCCGGTTTCCGGGTTCAGCAGAATTTCGGACCAGAGGCCATGAAACCGTTCGTTT
>JAJUIT010000146.1 GCA_029267465.1 Synergistaceae bacterium | reverse complement strand
CGCCTGCTTTTGCCTCAACAGCATGCAGGGATGGCGCAGGATAACCACAGCGGGTTCACGGTGAGTCCTGGCATGTTCCCAGGCCGCTTTGAACACCTCTGCCGATTCCGTCGTGTCGTAGGGCTCGACGACCTTGACGAAAGAGACCCCGCAGCCCCGGACGACTCCCTCGATGTCCACCTGTCGGCCTTCGTCCCCTTTTCTCAGCTTGTCCCCGATGCTCGGGTTCGACTGTCCGCCGGTCATTGCGGTGATCCGGTTATCCAGGATCGCCAGAACAAAGGCATGCCGATTGTAAACCGCATTGACCAGGCCGAGGATCCCCATGTGGAAAAAGGTGGAATCCCCGATCGTGGCGATGACGGGCTGGTCCTTCCCATCCGTCTTGTAGGCCAGGTAAAAGCCCGATGCCGAAGTCAGGGACGCCCCCATGTCGATCGTCGTATCCACGTCCTTCTGATTGACACCGAGGGTATAGCACCCGATGTCGGAGGGATAGATCCCGTTGGGCAGGGCTTTCCTCATCGCGAAGAAGGAGGCGCGGTGGGGACATCCAGGGCAGAGCATCGGAGGCTTGGGCGTCACCTTCAATTCCTCGATGGCGGCCTTCAATTCTGAGTTTTCCTCAACCGGCAAGGGTTCCCCGAGCGCCTTCAGGATCAGGTCCCGGATCACTTCCGGCAGAAGTTCCCCGGCTCTCGGAACAAATCCGTTCCAGCGCCCCTTCAGATGCGTCCGGTCCGGAAGCTGCATTTCGATGACCGGGTAAGTCTCCTCGAGGACGAGGACGTTTTCGTGCCGGGCGATGAAGTCCTCGACCATCCTCACGGGAAGGGGGTGCGGCGTCCCGATCTTGAGAACGGAGATATCCTCCCGTTTCCAGGCCTTGAGCAGATCCATGACGATGGAGAACGAAACGCCGGCGGCGATGATGCCAAGGGAGGCGCGTCCCTTTGCCGGCACTTCGTAGTTGTAGCGCCCATAGAGGGTCTCGAAATCCTCGCGGACGGAATCGAGCTTCGCGTTCAGCTGCGGATGGGTGATTCTCACATGCGCCGGGAGGCAGACCCAGCGCCGGATGTCCTTTTTGAAATCCGCTTTCCTCCCGAGATCCTTCACGGCACCGAGCTCCACGTCCTGGCGGCAGTGATCGACGCGAACTGCGGGGCGGAGCATCACGGGCATGTGGTACTTTTCCGAAAGGTCAAAGGCATCAAAAACCATGTTTTTCGCTTCCTGAGCGGAGGCCGGATCAAAGCACGGAATCTTCGCGAACATCGCGAAATACCGGCTGTCCTGTTCCGTTTGGGAACTGTGCGGACCTGGATCGTCCGCGGAAACGATCAAGAAACCTCCGGCTAGATCGAAGTGAGCCACGCTCATCAGCGGGTCGGCTGCGACGTTCAGCCCCACCTGCTTCATGATCGCGCAGGTCCGCTTTCCCGTGAAGGAAGCCGTTGCGGCCACCTCGAACGCGACCTTCTCGTTCACCGCCCACTCCACCGCCGTCCGGGTTCCCAGTTCGTCTGCGTATCTTGCGACCGCGGGCAGGATCTCCGACGAGGGCGTCCCGGGATACGCGGAGGCGACCTCGCATCCCGCTTCCACGATTCCCCTGGCGATCGCTTCGTTGCCAAGCAGAATGACCTTGTTACCCAACTGAAACCACCCCTTCCTCCCTGGCTTGACCGATGATTTTCTGCAGCCACCCGAAAAACGGCTCGGGGGCCTTGAGCAGTTTCCCATTCCTGTCGCAGAAACCGTGCTTCGTCTGCCCTTCGGCGAGCAGCAGCCCGTCCTCAGACCGGAGGATCCGGTAGCTAAACGTGACGGTGTAGGGGCTCAGGTCATAAAGGTCAACCAGGACATCGAGGAGATCGTCGTAGCGGGCCGGGTGCTTGTAGCGACACCTCGCCTCCACCGCAGGCAGAAACACACCGGCTTGTTCCCATTCCCTGTATGGAAGACCTTTCAAACGGCAGAATTCTGTTCGCCCCGACTCGAACCAGACCAGGTAATTCGCGTGATAGGCCACGCCCATGGCGTCCGTTTCCGCGTACCTCACCCGGATCCTGGCCGCCGGTCCCGCTGAGCGCTCCTCCATCCTACCCCACCTCCTTCCTAGCCGCCAACGATTGTACAACAAAAAGGGGGGAAAGCACCCCTTCCCCCTCTTAAAACCTTTTCCCTCTGCCACCGGGTCTTTTACTCCCATTCCACCGGGTCACCGGCTGAAACGATGCCCCCCTGAATTACACGGCAGAAAATGCCTTTTTTCGGCATGATGCAGTCGCCCGTCGTTCGATAGATCTCGCACTTCGTGTGGCATTCCTTCCCGATCTGGGTAATCTCCAGCAGGGTTTCTCCAACGCGGATCTGGCGGCCGACCCTGGATTCGCCTAAATCGATCCCCTCAACCGTTAAATTCTCGGCAAAGCTTCCCGGACGAAGTCCAGGGAGTTTCTCCTGAGCCTTGCGGATGTCTTCCATCGCGATCAAGCTGACCTGGCGGTGGGCGAACCCAGCATGGGCATCCCCCTCCAGTCCCAGCTCTTCGATCAGGCGGCCAGTCCGAATATCCTCCTTTGGGATCCCTTTCCGATCTGACCGACACACGGCCACGACTCGCCCCTTACTCACCGTGCCCTTCCTCCATTCCAGGGATGTCATGATGGCAGACGGCATCGTGCCGCGGCGGGAGGGGGGGAAGCCCCTGCCTCCGGCGGCGGTAATCTTCGATGGCTGCACGGATGCCTTCTTCCGCAAGCAGGGAGCAGTGAATCTTCTCCAGGGGTAGCCCTCCCAGGGCCTCCGCCACTTCGCGGTTCGTCAGTTTCAGGGCCTCCTCGATCGTTTTTCCCTTGACCATTTCGGTCGCGGTGGAACTCGTTGCGATTGCAGCCGCGCATCCAAAGGTCTCGAAACGGATATCCTCGATCCGGTCATCCCTGACGCGCAGGTAGATTCTCGTCACGTCCCCGCACCGCGGGTTGCCCACTTCTCCCACCCCATCCGGGTTTTCCATCGCGCCGACGTTTTTGGGATTCATGAAGGCCTGGATGACCTTCTCGTTGTACATGGACATGCCTTTCCCCTCCCGGCTAGGCGTTCTTCTTGAACGGTGACATGGCCCGAAGATTTTCAACGATCGGCGGAAGGGTATTCAGGATTGTGTCGATGTCTTCTTCCGTCGTATCCTTCCCCAGCGTCAGCCTCAGCGACCCGTGCGCGGTCGCATGGTCGAGGCCCATGGCCAGGAGGACGTAGCTCGGCTCGAGACTTCCAGACGTGCAGGCCGACCCGCTGCTGGCACCGATTCCGGCGAAGTCGAGCCTCAGCAGCATCGCCTCTCCCTCGATGTACCGGATGCAGAAGCTGGCGTGGAACGGGAGGCGTTCGGTCCTGTGCCCGGTCAGGAGGACGTCTTCGATCCTTGAAAGGATCCCGTCGATCAGGCGGTCCCGGAGGCGCCGTTCCTCGTCGATTTCACCGTTTGCGATGCGCCTGGCGGCCAATTCCGCAGCGGCTCCGAAGCCCACGATCCCGGCCGTGTTTTCCGTGCCTGACCGGAGACCGAATTCCTGCCCGCCCCCATGGACCAGGGGCGCGATCCGGACGCCCTTCCGGACATAAAGCGCCCCCACCCCTTTCGGGCCATACATCTTGTGGGCGGCCATCGTCATCAGGTCAACGGGGAGATCCCGGACGTCCAGGGGAAGGTGCCCCGCGGCCTGGACGGCATCCGTATGGAAGAGGATCCCCTTCTCGCGGCAGAGTTCCCCGATTTCGCGTATCGGCTGAATCGTCCCAACCTCGTTGTTCGCGTACATCACCGTGGCCAGAATCGTATCCGGCCGGATCGCGGCGCGAAAATCCTCCACGCGGACTTGCCCCTCGGAGTCGACGGGCAGAATCGTTACGTCGAATCCCTTCTTTCCCAGCCACTTCACTGTATCCAGGACAGCATGGTGTTCAATCGCGCTGGTGATCACATGGCG
>JAJUIT010000034.1 GCA_029267465.1 Synergistaceae bacterium | reverse complement strand
TGCCATTTGCATCAAATCAGGAAAAGATAAAGAAGGCCGCGACCGCGGTATGCCCACCGAATTGTTCGTGATCCGCGACTGTGTGGTTTATCACGGGCATGGCGGTTTTGTGGTGGGTAGCGAAATGTCGGACAAAACCCGTCATCGCCTCGATTCGCGGTTATGCCCTCGCCAATGGTGCCGGACTGGCCCTTGCCTGCGATTTCATCATCGCCGCGGAAAGCGCCGTTTTGGGGACCACGGCCATCAATGTCGGGCTGATCTGCCTCGAACCCGGCCTCCAGCTGGCCCGCTGGATTGGCCATAAACAGGCTCTTCAGTACGTTTTGTCCGGCGACTTCATCCCGGCGGCGGAGGCCCGGCGGCTCGGCATCGTCAGGACAGTCACTTCTGAAGAGGACCTGGAAAGGGAAACCCGCGAGCTCGCAGAAAAACTCGCAGCAAAAAGCCCCCTTGCATTGGCAACCGGCAAGAGGGGCTTTCAGAGCATGGAGGGTCTTCCACTGGAACGAGCCGTGGAGATCGGCGGGGATCATTTTGCCGCCCTTGCCGTCTCCGAAGACGCTCGCGAGGGGGTTACGGCCTTCCTCGAAAGGCGCACGCCAACCTGGAAGGGACGCTAGTCTTCCCTTTTTTCGCCTTTGGGCCGATGGACGTACACGCTGCAGGGGGCGTGCGCTACGACCTTTGCAGCAACGCTCCCGAGGAAAAACCTCTGAAGATTGCTGAGTCCCCTGTGGCCGATCATGATGATGTCGGCATCTTCCTCTTCAGCAAACCGGACGATCTGCTCGTAAGGACTACCGGTGCGAAGCGTTACGCTCATGTCGGGGATATCCCTGCCCGCAGCCTCAATCCGGGCCTTGATGAAGGCATGAAACTCCTGCCGGATCTCCTCTGGCGACGGCGGGACACTGACCACGTGCCCCCGGTAGAAAATTTCCCGTTGTTCCGAAGGCTCGACAACGTGAACAAAGAGCATCTTCGCATCTTTCTCGCGGTTGGCGTAATGAATCGCGTAGTCGATAACCGATTTGCTGACCTCGCTCCCGTCAATTGCGACAACAACCTTTTTCATGTCATTGCCACCTCCAGACCAGCAGAGCATTAGCGAATGAAGCAGCGCCTCTTCGCATAGCTGAATTATACTCCTCCCTTTCCGGATTCAACAGGGGAGTGTGAAGGATCATCCCTTCCTTGCGATCATTTCAATCTCGATCCGCGCGCCAAGGGGGAGGGCCGCAACTCCGATCGTGGTCCTGGCTGGAAACGGCGGCTCGAACTGTTCCCGGTAAACGGCGTTCATCCTCGGGAAATCCCCCATATCCGTCAGGAACACGTTAACCTTGACCACATTTCCCGGTGAAAGGCCCGCCGATTCCAACACGGCAAAAAGGTTCCTGAAACATTGCCGGGCCTGGATCTCGATGTCATCCTCAACGAGTTGGCCTGTGGCCGGGTCGATCGGGGTCTGGCCGGAAAGGTAGAGGACATCCCCGGATTCCACTGCGTGAGAATAGGGGCCGACCGCAACCGCTCCATCAGGGCTAAAGGCTTTTCTCATTCTTCTTTTCGCCTCCTCATCGTGGAATTCTTTCCCATGATAAACTTGAAACGGACCGGGGAAAAGCATGAAGAAAGGAGCGAGTCCCTTGCCAAACCCTGAAAAACAAAAGGGCATGTGGGTTCATCGGATCGCCATCCGTTTTCTCACCGTTTGCCTCGCGGTTCTTTTCTTCTGGCTAATCGGTTTTTTTCTCCAGGACCTTCGGACGATCGAAGGTCCCGATTACGAGACCGTAGAAAGATTCCACGTGGACGAGACGCTTCTCGAGAAAAAGAAACTGCTTGACGGGCAAATCGCCGATATTTCGAGGCAATCGGCAAACCTTGCGGAAAAACAGAGAATTCTGGGCGATAGTACCAGGAGTCTGCAGCAAACCCTGAATCAGATCCTTGAACTCCAAAAACAGGGGCTGCAAAAAAATGCCGTCTTCAACGAAAAACAACAGACCGCTTTTTCCGAAAGCCTGAACCTCTTCCTGGAAAACCAGCGGCAATATCAAAGCCTTAGCCGCTCGATCGCCGAAATGACCGGCCAGAAACAGCAGCTGGAGGCGGAGAGGGATCAAATCACCCAGGAGATCGAGAAACAGCGAAAGCCCGCCAGGGAAGAATTCGAAATGCTGATGAAAAGGCATCGCTACCGCCTCGCCCTGCTTCAGCTTGTCTTCCTGCTTCCGCTTCTCCTGGCCGTTGCATGGCTGATCGCCAGGAAAAGGGGAAACCTGTATGCCCCGGTCACCCTGGCCATCGGCGTAGCTGCCCTGGCACGGACAGCTTTGGTCATCCACGAATATTTCCCCGCCCGCGTCTTTCGCTACATCCTCACCTTCGCGCTGATTGCCGCCGTTATGAAGCTGCTGATTTATTTCATCCGAACTGTCGCTTTCCCTGCAAGCCAGCTGCTCGAGCGACAATATCGCGAGGCGTACGAGCGCTTCCTTTGCCCGGTCTGCGAGTACCCCATCCGCATCGGGCCCAGGCGCTTTTTATACTGGACCCGAAGAACCGTAAACCGCATCGTCGTTCCCAGCGGGGAATGCAGCCAAGAAGAACCCTACACGTGCCCCTCCTGCGGCAGCCGGATTTTTGAAACATGCTCCGCATGCGGACAGATTCGCCATTCGTTGCTCCCCTACTGCACGCATTGCGGCGCTGGAAAGGGAGAGAATCAACCCTAGAACCCGCTCTCCAGCCTTTTTGGTCGGTTTGAAGGACAGGGATCGAAATTTCGAAAGAAAGGAACGAGACGGATGATCAGCTTCAAGAACGACTACAGCGAAGGCGCCCACCCCAAAATTCTCAAAACCCTCACGGAAACAAACCTGGAACAGGCCGAAGGGTATGGCCTTGACCGGTTCTGCCTGGAGGCGGCCACCCTGATCCGGAACCGGACCGGGAGAGAAGATGTCGATGTCCACTTCCTCTCCGGGGGTACCCAGACCAACCTGATCGCCATTTCCTCCTTTTTAAGAACTCATGAAGCGGCAATCGCCGCTGAAAGCGGCCACATCTTCGTCCACGAAGCCGGGGCCATCGAGTCCACCGGGCACAAGGTCATTGCTGTCGGCTCCCGCGAAGGCAAGATCACCCCGGAACAAATCCAGCCGGTTCTGGATTTCCATACCGACGAACACATGGTAAAACCGCGGCTTGTCTACCTTTCAAACCCGACGGAACTCGGCACCGTGTATAGCCGCCAGGAGCTTGAGGCCTTCCGCTCGTTCTGTGACGACCGAAGCCTGCTTCTCTACGTCGATGGAGCCCGCCTGGGTTCCGCCCTCTGCGTCCCCGAAGCGGACCTGGACCTGGGGAGCATGGCCGCACTGACCGATGCCTTCTATATCGGCGGGACTAAGTGCGGGGCTCTGATCGGTGAAGCCCTGGTCATACGCACTCCCTCGCTGAAGCAGGATTTCCGATTCTTCCTGAAGCAGAAGGGAGCTCTCCTCTCCAAGGGTAGGCTTATGGGAATCCAGTTCCTCGAGCTTTTCAGGGATGATCTGTACTTCGAACTGGCAAGGCATGCCAACCGAATGGCTGGGCTGCTGAAAAACGCCCTGAAAGAATCCGGGTTCGAATTCCTGACGGACTCACCGACAAACCAGATTTTTCCCATCCTTCCGAATCCCTTGATCGAGGACCTGAAAAAAAGTTTTGATTTCTATGTCTGGTCCACCATTGACGAAAGCCATTCCTCCATTCGTCTCGTAACCTCCTGGGCAACCCGGGAGGAGGACGTAACGGCTTTGATCAAGGCAATCGAAAAGGGGAGGAATCTGAGATGAGATACGGCAAGAACGCGGGAAAGGGAACCCTTTCGGTCTGGGGAGGGGAAGAGAGCGCGTTCGCTGAACGCTCCACCCAGGTCCCGGTTTTTATGGGAGTGGCCCATGCTTACGAGGAGCTCGACGAGTGGATCGATGTTTCGCTCGGGAAAAAGCCGGGGCACATCTATGGCCGGAACACCAACCCTACCGTCCAGGTTTTCGAAGAAAAGGTCCGTCTCCTCGAGGGAGCAGAGGCAGCGACGAGCGCTGCAACGGGAATGGGGATCATTTCGAGCGTCCTCTGCTCCCTGCTGGGCCCGGGGGAAAGAGTCGTCTCCATAAAGGACACCTATGGCGGCACCACCGTTCTATTCCAGGAATTCCTCCCGCGACAGGGCGTGAATGCCGCCCTTTGCGACACGACAGATCACGACGCAATCGAGGAAGAGATCTCCAAAGGATGCAAGCTGCTCTACCTCGAAACACCAACGAATCCGACGATCAAGATCCTCGATATCGGGCGATTGGCGAAAGCCGGCCACGAAGCCGGGGCCATTGTTGTCGTGGACAACACCTTTGCCACCCCCGTCAACCAGAACCCCATTGAACTGGGAGCCGATCTGGTTCTTCACAGCGCCACCAAATTTTTGGGCGGCCACGCCGATGCCCTCGGCGGCGTCGTCTGCGGAAGGGCCGAACTGGTCAAAAAGGTCTACCATTACCGGGAGATCAACGGGGCAGCCCTTTCTCCCATGTCCGCGTACCTGCTGTTGCGCGGCATGAAGACCCTGAGCCTTCGGATCAACCGACAGAATGAGAACGCGCTGACCATCGCCCGCTTCCTGGAAACACACCCTTCCATCGACCGTGTTTTCTATCCCGGGCTGGAATCTCATCCTGGCCACACGACTGCCCTTCGCCAAATGAGAGGGTTCGGCGGCATGATGAGCTTCTCGCTCAAGGGCGAATCCATCGACTCGGCGAGACGGTTCCTCCAAAGACTGCGCCTTGCCCATAAAGCAGCCAATTTGGGGGCGGTTGAAACGATCGCAGGAATCCCGGCCACGACGAGCCACGTGGAATGCACCGCCGAGGAGAGAAAAGCCTTGGGAATTCCAGAAACCCTGATCCGCTACTCGGTAGGAATCGAGGATGTACAGGACTTGATGGACGACCTCTCACAAGCCCTGGATGGACTTAGGTTATAGCGAAAGTAAAAGAGAGAAATTATTCGAAACAAGCCTGAAACAAAGAATATTCTTCGATTTTCGGCTTTTTCAAGGCTTAAAATCCAGATTCCGCCCTTTATCTGACCAATCCTGACTAATAAAATGACCGCGTAAGGTCGCAAATGGTCAGACAGGAGGTGCGGTCAAATGAGACGGTTCTGGTTGGCTGGTCCTGGTGCACGGCGCGATGAAAATCTGTCGGTTTTCAGGGATATCGCTCAGATCCACGACGAAATGTCCAGGCTTTTCGATGAGTTCGCGACGGGGCTTTTCCCTGTGTCGCGGCCAGCGGAGGAACTGGTCGCTCCGAGGATGGACCTCTACAGAAAGGATGGCAAAATCCACCTTGACATGGAGATCCCGGGAATTGATCCTAAGGAAGTGGATCTGAAAGTCTATCCCGATCGAGTCGTGTTCAAGGCAGAGCGAAAGGAAGAAAAGAAGGAAGAGTCCGAGAGGTTTTTCCGGATCGAACGAAGCCGAGGCAGTTTCTACAGGGAAATCCCCATGCCGGTAGAAATTGATCCCGAGGGCGCCGAGGCAAAAATCAAGAATGGTCTGCTCTCCTTGGTCCTGCCCGAGAAACAGAGCGTAGACAACGGCAGGAAATTGGAAATCAAAGCGGAAGAGTAAACACTCCCTGCAGGGGACCCGGAAATCCGGGTCCCCTGCTTTTTTCCCCATTTCGCAGTATCCTTGTCTTCGTGAAGCGTTCCTTTGTGAGCGTTCCGAAAGGGGAGGAGCTCGTTGTCCAAAAAACCTGGCGCAGGAGAAAAAACCTTCGCTTTCCAGGACGATCGCCTGCTCGTCTGTTTCACCCCTGATCCCCGGCTTCCCCGACTCGGGGAAATCCCGGCAGCAGAGCCCGCGGGAGAACTGCAGGAGCGTTTCTCAAAAGCCCGGTCTTCCGACTGCGTCTGGGCCCGATTGCCCGAAAACGCCCCGTTGCCCGAGGGGATGTCCCTGGTGCCCTTGAGAGAAGCCTGGGGCCTTCTAGGGGAAGAAGCCTTCCTGGAAGCAGGCCGGGCTCGCCAGATCCTGGATTGGATTCAGGAAACGAATTTTTGCGGCAGGTGCGGCAAGAGAATGAGAGACCACGCAACCGAAGGGGCGCGAACCTGCCAATCCTGCGGGCTAACCGTATACCCGACCGTTTCACCGGCCATCATCGTGGCCGTTGAGCGCGAAGGGAAACTGCTCCTTGCACGGAGCCCCCACTTCCCAAAGGGGCGCTACAGCGTCCTCGCCGGTTTCGTGGAACCCGGGGAAACCCTGGAACAGGCCGTCGTTAGGGAAGTCCTCGAAGAAGTGTCCGTCCGGGTAAAGGAAATTCGCTATTTCGGTAGCCAACCCTGGCCCTTTCCCCACTCGCTCATGGTGGGTTTCTCCGCCGCTTGGGAGAGCGGTGAAATTTGTGTCGACGGGAAAGAAATCGAGGACGCCGGGTGGTTCGCTCCCGAAGAGTTCCCCGAAATCCCTCCCCCCCTGAGTATCTCAAGACGCTTGATCGACGACTTTACGAGGAGGAATCGAAATGAAAATTGAAGGCGTTCCGTTTGTGACGGTCGACTGGAGCAAAATCGCACCCACTGTCCATCAGGGGGAAACCGGAGAAGCGTCCTGGAGAACTTTTGAAAAGGGAAACATCCGGGTACGCATGGTGGAATACTTCCCCGGCTACCGTGCCGACCACTGGTGCGCGCGGGGGCATGTATTGCTGGTCCTCGAAGGCAAGTTGACCACGGAACTGAAGGACGGGCGGATCTTTGAGCTCCTCCCGGGGATGAGTTACCACGCGGAGGACGACCCTGCGAACCCTCACCGTTCCTGGACAAACGAAGGGGCCAGGCTGTTTATCGTGGACTAGCCCGCCCCTCGGCGGTTATTTCAGTAGCTGACCAGGCTTGTTCCGACTCGCAGGGCCATCTCTTTCCCGTTTCGCATCACCAAAAAGACGTTTTCACCCTGCACAAGAAGAGGCCCCAGCCCCTCCGGGGAGGGAATTTTTTTCCCGTTGCATTCCAGGAGGATGTCGTTGGGTTTCAAAAGGGCCTTTTCCGCCAGGCCTCCAGGGGAAACGTCAACGATAACCGCTGCCGTCCTTCCAGCCAGGATTTTCTTTTCTGCCTCGCTGGGATACCGCAGGGAAAAGCCCATTTTTGGCGGTTCCGCACTCACCGGCTGGGCTTGCTGGGTTGGGGCAGGTGCCTGAGGCGCAATCCCTGAGGGTGTTTTCGTGAAGGCAAGCCCTTGGGGGGGCTTTGGGTAAAGGTCTTCGGGCGGGAGCATGACGTGACAAACCGCGGGCGGGGAACTCTTCCGCAGGACTTTGAAATCGAGCGACGCCGCCTTGGGGAGGATCGTTCCCGACCACTGGGCAAAATTATCGACAGGCTGGTCGTTGCACAGGACGACCGCATCCCGTACGCGCAGTCCGCCCTTCTCCGCCGGGCTTCCCTTCATCACGCCGGTCACGATCATGCCCTTGGCTTCCTTGAGCCCCGGGATCCAGAGGTCCTTTTCGTTGATATTGCGGAAATAGACTCCAACGATCGGGAAGGAAACGGGTCTTCCAGAAGCCGCGATCAGGGTTGCCAGCGCGTTGAAAACCTGTGCCGCGGTCTCGTAGTCCGGAACCCTGAACATCTTCATCTCGCCCTTCAAATCGCAGCGTACCCCAAAAGTGAACTGACGATCCACGAAAACGCGCACAAGGTGGAGAGCGGTCACTTCCTCGAATGGAATGACGGTCGATTCCACCTGTGGAACCTGGACGGTGTTTGAAAAGAAAAGCCCCGTCTGCTGGACCTCGACGACCGTGCCGAGCGCCCTTAGCCCGAAGGCATCTGCGTCCCATTGCGTGATGAAGGAACCCTGCCAGCCAGCCACCTTTCCCTGCAGATTCTTGAGCGCCCCAAGGGCCGCCTCGACGGAAGGGAGGTAGGTGGGCCAATACCAGTACTCTTCCATGCCGTACGATGAAACCGGCCCCAAGGGCTCGATGGCGACGGCAGGGGCAGAGAAGCCCCATGAGAGGAGAAACGCTAAAAGGATCAAAATGGGGACCCTCAAAGACTTCGCCACTTCCCAACCCCTCCATTCTTCCCCTTTCGCAGAGGAATTCACAGAACGATTATATCCCCTGGATTCAGTCCTGGAATCTTCACAATCGATCCCGCCTATTTTATAATTGTTTAAATTATTTGACTTTTCAACCCGCTCTCGCGCTCCAGGATGGGGGGGAAAAGCCCATGAATCGAAGAGAATTCCTTAAGAAAAGCCTGGCGCTGGCCGTCGGAACGAGCGCCCTCCTCCTTCGAGGAAGCGCGGGGCGCGCCCTGGCGACGCTCGTGTCCGGACCCGCGGACCTGGCGGCAGTCCGGGGAGGCGAACCGGAGGACATGTTTGACCGGGGGCTGGCTGCCATGGGAGGCATGAAGCGGTTCGTTTCCAAGGGACAAACCGTGGTGGTGAAACCGAACATCGCGTGGGACGTCAGGCCCGAGATCGGAGCCAACACGAATCCCGCCCTGGTCGAGAGGATCGTCCGGAGGTGCATCGAGGCCGGCGCCTCGAAGGTCTATGTTTTCGACCACACCTGCGACTTATGGAAGAGGAGCTACCTCACAAGCGGGATCGAGGAGGCGGCAAGGCGTGCGGGGGCAACGGTCGTCCCGGCCGACCAGAAGCGGGATTACAGAAAGGCCTCCATACCGGGAGCACGCATCCTCAGGGAAACTTACGTTCATGAACTGGTCCTGCAAAGTGACGTTTTCATCAACGTCCCCGTGCTGAAAAACCACGGGGGGGCTGGACTCACGATCTCGATGAAAAACCTCATGGGAATCGTCTGGGACCGCGGGGAATTCCACTCCAGGGGGCTCCACCAGTGCATCGCGGACCTGAGCCTCCTCAGGAAACCGGACCTCAACGTGGTGGATGCCTACCGGGTCATGACCCGAAGCGGCCCCCGTGGGACGTCCGAGAAGGACATCACGATCCGGAAGGCCCAGGTCCTTTCAACCGATATCGTGGCAGCGGATGCAGCCGCCGCAAAGATTTTCGGCACCGAGCCCAGCTCGGTGGAATACATCCGCCAGGGAGACGCCCTCAAAGCGGGAACCATGGACCTTAACCGCTTAAAGGTCGAGCGGATCGCCCTCTGAAAGGATCGCGCCTGTGAAGAGAATTCGCGTTCGCCCCCTCTTTGTCTGGATTTTCCTATCCGGTTTTGCCGCCTTGTTCCTCCTGAGCGACGCAGGGGAGAGCGGCTTGTTGGGTTTTTGTGCAAAAATCCAGGTGTTCCCGGCGTTCTTCAGGTGGGGAATTACGCTTTTCCTGTTTGCCGGGATGACTCTCCTGGCAGGCCGTTTCTATTGTTCCTTCCTGTGCCCCCTCGGTCTTTTCCAGGAAGCCGTTCACGGGCTAGGGAAACACCGATTGTCCGGTTATCACCGGGGGACTTCCCTGCGATACGGCATCCTTGCGGCTGTCATCATCTCCATGGCGACGGGAACGATTGGGCTTCTCCACCTTCTCGATCCGTTCGCCAATTTCGGCAGGGGCATCACGCAAATCCTCCGTCCCGTCCTCGTGGCCGCAAACAACCTCCTGGCCTCCTTCCCCCTGCCGGGAGACATGCCCCGCTTCCTCCATGTGCGGCCGCCTGCTCCCTTGACTCCCTTCGTCGCCATGGCCGCGGGAATTTTCCTCGCCGCCCTCGCGGCCTGGTCCTTTTTCCGGGGACGCCCTTACTGCGACGGGCTATGTCCCGTGGGGACCTTCCTGGGCCTTTTCTCCTCTCACTCCTTCTTGAGGATTCGTTTCGACGAGGGTTCCTGTTCGAACTGCGGACGGTGCGAGGCCGCCTGTCCCACTGCCTGCCTTTCCGCCCGAAAGAGAAGGGTGGACGGTGACCGCTGCGTTCTGTGCCTGTCCTGCATCGAAGCCTGTCCGCACGGCGCTCTCCGGTTGGGGATCCTGCCGGTCGGGGAAGGGCTTCAACGAAGGGCCTTCTTTCGAGTCGCCGCGGGGCTGGGCGTCGCCATCAGCCTTTCCGCGATTCGCCGGTCCTGGACCCCCTCTGTCCTTCCGGGCACCGCCGAGGGGATAGAACCTCCCATCTCTCCCCCCGGTTCGCGAAGCCATGAGAACTTTATCCGGAAATGCATCGCCTGCTCCGCCTGCGTGAAGGCCTGCCCCGCGGGAATCATCCGCCCTACCCTGATGGCCTGGGGAGTTTCCGGGCTTTTCCAGCCCGTCCTTGACTACGATTTCGGCTACTGCCAGTATGAATGCAAATCCTGCAGCACCGTCTGCCCGACAGGAGCCATCGAGCCATTGTCCCTGGAGGCCAAGCAGCGTGTGCAGATCGGCCGGGCCCAGTTTCACAGGGACGCCTGTATCGTCGTGAAAAACGGCACGGCCTGCGGGGCGTGCGCCGAGCACTGTCCCACGCAGGCCGCCCACATGGTTCCCTTCCAGGACGGCCTTACGATCCCGGAAGTGGATGCTTCCCTTTGCATCGGCTGCGGGGCTTGCCATTTCGCCTGCCCCGCCTCCCCAAAGGCAATGACCGTCAGGGGACTGTCCACCCACGGGAGTGCAAGGCCGGCGAAGACCCCCGGTGAGGGCCCCGTGCTGGACCCTCTGGAGGATTTTCCTTTTTAGAGCTTCAAGGACAAAACGAAGGAAGGGAGTGACTGGATTGAACCTTGGCATGGGAGAGATCCTCGTTCTTCTCGTTCTTGCCCTGCTGCTGTTCGGGGCAAAAAGGCTGCCCGAGATCGGAAGATCAGCGGGAAGCGCCATCCGCGAATTCAAGAAGGGGCTCGAATCGGGAGAACCGGAAGAAAAGGAGAAGGAGGGCCGGGACAACAAACGTGAAGGATGAAGGAGAAGTTACCGAACACCTGGAGGAACTTCGCCACAGGATTCTGAATGTCCTGTTATTTTTTCTCGCGGCCTTCGTTCTTTTGTTTTTGTTTTCTGAACATCTCGTGGCTTTCCTCCAGTCCCCCCTCAAGGGGCTTGGGTTGTCCCTTTACTATTTCAAGCCCTACGAAAAATTCCTGACCTACATGAGGATCGCGTTCTGGGGCGGAATGATCCTCTCTCTTCCCTTGGCCATCCTCCAGGGGAGCCTGTTCGTCTACCCAGCCCTCCGAAAGAATGAGGTGCGGTATTTCCTTTTTGCCGTGCTCGCGGCACCCTTGCTTTTCGCCGCGGGTTCGGCTTTCGCCTACCGGGTGATCGCCCCGATGGCTTTCCGGTTCTTCCTTTCCTTCTCGCCCCAAGACAACGTCCTCCCCGTCTGGGGGTTCGGCGAGTACGCGTCCTTCCTTTTCACGCTGATGGTGGCCTCGGGCTTCGTCTTCCTCCTCCCGCTCTTCATCCTGCTCCTGATCGGCACGGGACTCGTCCCGGTGCGCACCCTGTCCCGTCTTCGCCCGTGGGTCATCATGGCCATCGCCCTGGCGGCCGCCCTCCTTACCCCGCCCGATGTTGTTTCCCAAATCCTCCTGGGGGTGCCCCTTTACCTGCTCTTCGAGGGGAGCCTCCTCATCGGCAAGTTCCTGGAAAAATAGTCGTTCACTTGAAACCCATCAGGGCCTTGACTTTGTCGGCGTTCTCCCTCGAAGTGAGTTTTTCCAGCAGGAGGAAGGCCACCTCGAAAGCCGTTGAAGGGTTGTAGGAAGTGATGATGTTCCCGTCCACGACGATCCGGCTGTCGGGAACCAATATGGCTCCCATTTCCGCAAGCTGCTTCTGCCTCCAGCCCCCGATGTTGTAGGTCGTGGCCTTACGCCCCTTCAGGACTCCGCTCTTCGCAACGGCCAGGGCGGCGACGCAGACCGTGGCGATGACCTTTCCCTGCCGGTCGAACTCCCGGATGGCTTCCAGAAAGGGTTCGCTGAAGGCCCCCCGGTAGAATTGGGCTTCCTCGAAACCACCGGGGATGGCAAGGGCATCAAACTCCTCCACCTTCAGGTCCTCGAGCAGCATCTCGGGGATCACGGTGAAATTCCAGGTACACTTCAATTCCGGCAGGGTTCCGCAGGTCACGACCCTTGTGGATCCGTCCCCCTCGTAGAGGTTCCAGCCCAAGACATCGGTAAAAACGCTGGCCTCGACGGCCTCGAAACCGTCCGCAAGCAGGAGGCAAACCTTCTTCAATGAAAATCCCCCTTTCACTGTCGATTCCTCAGCAGCGGCTGCGCTTGCCGGAACAGTCTTCAAGATCGACCCGGATGACGACGATCCCTTCCAGGGCCTGAGGCGGGAACTCGAATTCCTTTCCCGTGTAGTGGGTCATGATGACGTTTAGCCCCTTTGCCTTTTCCTCGGCGCTTTCTAGAAAAACCGCTTTGCCCGAAGCGATGACGCTGCGGTATTTCATGCTGAAACTGCAAGGACTCTCCGCTGGAATCAACTCCACGTCCGTCTCGAACTCCAGGCACACGTTTGGGTTCCTGCGCAGGACGTCGATCTTCCGTCCTTCCGTCGCCGAATGGAGAAAAACGCTCCCATGCCGGTAACCGTAATTCATGGGAACCACGTAGGGGTGATCCCCATCGCAAAGCCCCATCCGGCAGACAAGGGCTTGCTTGAGGATCGATTCCAGTTCCGCCGGATCGGTAATCTCCCGGTCACTTCTCCGCACGTCGATCGCCTCCATTTCCAATCCGGACTCGTTAAGAGCATCCCTATCTTATTGTGAAACAACGATCGGTGCACCCGCTCATTCATTTTGGTGTCAGCATTGGATTTGAGCATTATGATGAGTGAGTTGAAAGATTCGCAGAGACAGGAATTGGGAGGGGAAAGAATGTCGAAAATCCTGAGTGGAGTTCACGAGGCGATCGGAAACACCCCCATGGTCCACCTTTCACGGATCACGGCAAAGTTAGGCGTCGAAGGCAACATCTTCGCGAAAATGGAATACCTGAACCCGGGCTTCAGCAAGAAGGACCGCGTCGCGCTCCAGATGATCGAGGAGGCCGAGGCAGCCGGGCTGCTGAAAAAGGGGCAGGCGGTCGTCGAGCTGACCAGCGGCAACACGGGAACAGGTCTAGCCATCGTTTGTACGGTAAAGGGGTATCACTTCATTGCCTGCATGTCGAAGGGCAATTCGACCGAGCGGGCACGAATGATGAAGGCCCTCGGGGCGGAGGTCGTGCTGGTCGACCAGGCGCCGGGATCCGTCAAGGGGCAAGTATCCGGAGAGGACCTCGCCCTGGTGGAGGAAACTGCAAGAAGGATCACGAAGGAACGCGGTGCTTTCCGTGCGGACCAGTTCAACCTGCCCTCGACCGTGCACGCGCACGAACGGCATACGGCGGTAGAGATGTGGGAACAGGCCTCGGGGAATATCGACGTGTTTGTCGATTTTCTCGGGAGCGGCAGCACATTCCAGGGATGCGCACTCGCCTTGAAGAAATTCAAGCGAGAAATTCGCTGTTACGCGGTCGAGCCTTGTAACGCGGCCTTCTACGCGGGACACCCCATCACCGACGGAGCCCACAAGATCCAGGGCGGCGGCTACAGCATGGACTTGCCGCTCGTGGACAAAACCCTGATTGACGGTTTCATCCAGGTTTCCGACGAGGAAGCGATCGAAACCGCAAGACTTCTTGCCCGGACAGAGGGAGTCTTTGCCGGTTTCTCTTCAGGTGCGAATGTTTGCGCGGCACTCAAGCTGCTTAAGGGAGCCGAGCACGGCAAGAACATCGTCCTGACGCTCAATGACAGCGGCTTGAAGTACCTCAGCACCGACCTTTACGAGGATATTTAACCAAAAACTGAACAAAAAACCGGTTTTAACAAGTGTTGCAAGGGGAAAAAGCTTTCATCCCATTGCAAAATTGAATCCTTTGGAGGTGGATTCTCATGCCGAGACCTCGTTGCTGCCCACAGATCAAAGGAAGCCCGGTTGCCTGGGTTTTCAAGCCTGCGGGAATCCCCAAAAAGGACCTCCAACAGGTGGTCTTGCATGCTGACGAGTTCGAAGCCTTGCGCCTTGCAGACCTGGAGGGGCAATACCACGCGCAGGCTGCTGAAAAAATGGGGATCTCCCGCCAAACTTTTGGGCGCATCCTCTCCTCTGCAAGGCACAAAAGTGCCGAAGCCCTTGTTAAAGGGTATGCCTTGCTGCTTGAACGAGAGGGATTCCCGCTAGGCTAACTCCAAATCCTGTCCAGGTCTCAGCCCCAATCAATGAAGTCTTTCCCACCCTATTCCTGCTCATCACGCGCATTTTTTTATAATAACATTATTATATAGACATTATTCTAAAGCGACATATTGACAGAATTTAGCATATGCCCAAAAATTTATTCATTGCATTTCATCGAAAACTGAGGGAAGTGAGAAGGATGTTGGATAAACTGACCGTAACCGTATTGGCGGAAGATAGCGTTCCTTACGAAAGCCCGCTTCTCGGCCAGCACGGGGTGTCATACTGGCTGGAGGCAGAAAGGAGAGGGAGCACAAAAAAAATCCTGGTCGACGTGGGACAAAACCCGGAAGCCTTGCTCTTCAACGTTGGGAAACTCGGTATCCCCCTCGGTGACACAGACGCAGTCGTACTGACCCATTGTCACTACGACCACACGCAGGGATTGACCCGGATCCTACAAGCCATCGGCAAAAAAGACGTGCCTGTTATCGCCCATCCGGCCCTCTTTAGGCTCAATTTCATCACGGACCCGTTTTTCCAGCACGTCGGCGTGATGAAGGGAGATAAACCCGAGGACCTCCAAGCAGCAGGGGCAGAGCTTGTCCTGGTTTCTAGTCCGCTCCAGCTAATGCCAGGACTGTCCACCACCGGCGAGGTCCCCAGAGTCACGGATTTCGAAGAAGTGGGAATCGCTCTTTCCACAATGGACGAAAACGGCCAAGTGGTCCCGGACAGCATGCCGGATGACCTTTCCCTTGCAGCAAGGATCGAAGGCAAGGGGCTAGTCATTGTCACCGGTTGCAGTCATGCGGGGATCATCAACATTCTTAGGCACACGGCAACCCCCGGCGAGCGCATTGTAGGCGTGATCGGCGGACTACACCTGGTTGAAGCATCGGAAGAGAGAATCGAGAAAACCGTCTCGGCCCTTGCAGGGTTTTCACCGTCCCTTGTTGCGGCCGGACATTGCACCGGCTTCAGGGCCCAGGCCGCATTGTATGCGAAATTTGGCAAAAAGTTTGCCACGATGGGTTCCGGTACGGTTTTTCGTTTCTGAGAAACGAGAGGAGGGGGATCACCCATGTCAGGACAGGACCTGAAGTTAACAGGCATCTTTACGGTGGGCCTGGCGTTGTTCAGCGCCCACTTCGGGGTGGGAGACATCATTTTCCCGAGCAAGCTGGGCCTGGATACGGGGTCGCTTTGGCTCATTGCCGGCCTGGGCTACTTCCTAGTGAACACGGTCATCGCGTACCTCGGCTACCTTGCCATGGCTAAGGACCGGGTTGGAATCGCCCACATGGCCGGCGTGATCATCACCCCCTTCTGGGGCAAGGTCTTCGGAGCAATCCTGATGCTGGTGGTCGGGCCCGTCTTCATCCTGCCGCGCGTGGCTTCCGCCACCCATGAAATGGCAATCTTGCCTTTCTTCCCAGGTACCCCTATCTCACTCACCCTTGGAGTGTTCTTTGCCTTGAATGCTTACGTCTGCCTGAACCGCACCGCTGTCGTCGACCGGCTCGGGAATATCCTATCCCCCGCCTTGATCCTCTTCATCATGGCAATCGCAATCAAGGGCATCATCACACCGATCGCTATGCCCGTTGCCAGTACCGTGACGTCAAAAGCCGCTTTCGGGGTGGGGTTCAACTTCGGCTACAACACAATGAACGCCATCGCGGCCGTCTTGATGGGAGGCTGGATCCTGAATGTGTTCTCCCTGAAAGGAATCAGCGACGAGGCAGCCCAGCAAAGGAATCTTATCCGTGTAGGGCTAGTGACAGTCGTTCTCCTCGGTGTAACCCAGATGAGCCTAACCTGGCTCGGTGCCAGCGCGGGAGCGGTCTACCCGGGAGCGAGCCTTGGAGAGTTGCCATTGAAGGTGACGACCCATCTGTTCGGAAAGATGGGGATGGAGATATTTGCGATTCTCCTGGCCCTCGCTTGCTTCACCACATCTGCAGGCCTGACCGCCACCGCGGGAACGTTCTTTGAACAGATCACAGACGGGAAACTGAGTTACAAGACGTTGGTTATCGCCTCGAGCGCTTGCGGCTTCGCCCTTGGGCTCGTCGGGCTCTCACGCATTGTCGGCTATACGGTTCCTTTCCTGATTCTGCTCTATCCTGCCCTGATCGTGATCATCCTCGGGACATACTTTCTGAATGTTCAGAAATTCCGCCCCATGCTCCTGGGAGGGGTCAGCATGGCACTGCTTTTCGGTTTTTTCGATGCTGTGAAGGTGGCTGGTTTCGAGGTGCCCTGGATGCAGAATGTCGTCGCCGCCATGCCACTAAGCCAGCAGGGGTTTCCATGGATCGTTCCGACAATTGCCGGTCTCGTTCTGGGATCGTTGTTCATGGCTCGTGCTACAAAGGTTAAGTCTTCAGGAGATGCTTAAGTCTTACAGGTAAAAAAATCGTTGCCATAGACCTGTGCCCTGCCCTACGGCAGGGCACGTCACTCTCGCGGTAGAAACGAGTATCCAGGATCACAACTAAATAATCCTGTCCGGGAAGACTCGAAAAACGGCCAAGATTCAGCTGTCCCGTAACCAACCTGGAACAATTCTGATACAAAATTCCTGCTCCTCTCTCGTATATTGGACCGGTAACCGAAGAATCGGGAGGGATAAGTTTTGCTGGGAAAAACAATCAAGGTTCTTTTCGTATGCGGCCATAACAGCGCGAGAAGCCAGATGGCGGAAGCCTTCCTCAAGGAAATCGGGGGGGAAGCCTTCGAAGTCGAAAGCGCGGGCCTCGAGCTGGCGGATCGGATCAACCCTCTCGTGGTCGAGGTCATGAAGGAAATCGGGATCGATCTGAGCGGAAAGTCCATGCAGAAAGTGTTTGACCTTTTCATGAAAGGCCGGCTGTATGACTACGTGATCGCGGTCTGCGACGCCGCCAAAGCGGGCAAATGCCCCGTCTTCCCCGGGGTTTGCAAAAGGCTTCATTGGCCCTTCGAGGACCCTGCCAGCCTGGAAGGCAGTTGGCAGGAAAAGCTGGAAAAAACCCGCCAGATTCGAGACCAGATCCGTCAAAAGGTTGAGAGCTGGGTTGAGGAACTGGTCAAGGAAGGCGTCCTGAACCGCTGATCCGGGTTTGGAATCATGCGAAAGGCCCCGGTTGGTCAGGCCGGAGCCTTTCAGGAGGTGGTGGTACGGATTTGAGGTTGGAGGTACTCTATCACATTCGATTTAATAATGCAAGTGAATGGCTGAATAGACGCTTTTGTGAATCATCGGACGAACTGCACGACGGCAGCCGATCGGTTTCAAACCAGAAAGCCTTCAGGCAGGGGATCTGTGGGATCCAGGACGAGATGGCTAAAACCGGTGATCCAGGCCGAGCCGGTGATTCTTGGAATAATCCCCCGTTTTTCCCCAACTTGAACGGTCCCATCGATCGTTCCCCGGAACCGCGTACCGATGATGCTTCCATTGTCCAGTTCCTCTTCAGGCCTCATTTGCCCCCGCCCAAACAAGAGAGCCATTCGGGCCGAGGTTCCCGTTCCGCAGGGAGACCGATCCACGGCCCCGTCGGCAAAAACGCATACTTCCCGGGATTTCCATCCCCGTTCCGTCCGTTCCGTCCGTCCCGTGATGATTGTCCCGTACAATTCGTTGATCTGGGGGCACTCTGGATGAACAAGCCTGAGATTCTCGCTGCCCCAATTTTTCAGGATCATCGCCTTTCGAGCCAGTTCTTCAGCGTTTTCGGGCCTGATCTCCATCCCTAGTTTTTCGGCCTCGATAAAGAGATAGAAGTCCCCTCCATAGGAAATGGCGAATTCAACTTCCCCGATCCCGGGCACGAATGCCTGAACATGGTCCTCGTACAGGAAGGACGGGACGTTCCGGAACGAAACCTCCTTCACGTACCCTTCCTCAACGAGGGCGTCTGCCGTGACCCTTCCCGCCGGGGTATCGATTCGCACGGTGTTTTTCCCCTCTATCGCCGGGATCATTCCCGTTTCCAGGGCGACCTTCACCACTCCGATCGTGCCGTGGCCGCACATCGTCGCCTGCCCGGTGGTATGGGTGAACAACACGCCGAAATCTCCATCCTTTGAAGCTGGAGGAGTGACGATGCATCCGAACATGTCCCTGTGACCTCGTGGTTCCCTCATGATCAGGTTCCGGATTCCATCGAGGTTTTTCTCGAACCATTCATATCGTTCCAGCATGGTTTCGCCCTTGATTGGCGGCAGTCCGGAGGTGACAACCCGGATGGGCTCTCCGGCCGTGTGCGCATCCACGACAGAGATGAAGTGTTTGAAACGGATCATGAACAGGCCCTCCTTTCTATTTTTAGTTGCATCCGCAGTCTTCTTCGGGGAGAATAGGAAACAATCCGTTGAAGCTAACCCCTCCAACGACAGAGGAGCTGCTTCCATTACATGAATTTCCCTGAACCCCTTCGAGCGCTGCGGAGCAAGAATTACCGACTGTTCTTCACGGCCCAGTCCATCTCCCTGTCCGGGCTCTGGATGCATCGCGTCGCGATGGGCTGGCTGGTTTTCCGTCTGACCGGTTCCAATAGCGCACTGGGGGTCATGGATTTTGCGGCTTCGGTGCCGATTTTTCTTCTATCCCCGTTTGCCGGGGCCCTGATCGAACGGTGGGACCTGAGAAAGACCCTTTTCCGCTGCCAGGCCGCCTGCATGGGAGTGGCCCTGGCTCTTTCCTTCCTGACGCTGACCGGCATCGTCACGTTCAGGATGGTCGCTTGCCTGGCCCTCCTCCTGGGCCTGATCGACTCTTTCGAACTCCCCTGCCGGTATTCACTCGTCTCTTATCTGGTGGACCGGAAAGAGGATCTTTCAAACGCGGTGGCACTGAATTCGGTCGTTTTCAACGTTGCCCGCATGATCGGCCCTACGATAGCCGGGTTCGTGATCCAGCTTTTTGGTGAGGGGATCTGCTTTCTCATGAACGGCCTTGCGTACTCGACGACCCTTTACGCGGTCCGTTCGAT
>JAJUIT010000179.1 GCA_029267465.1 Synergistaceae bacterium | reverse complement strand
GAGAAGGTTCCGACCTGCGCAGCCGGATCGTTTCGGCCATGAGCGCCATCGCCGCCTACGAGCATGGGCTGGCTTCCGAATACTACGAAAAAATCAGGACAATCCCGGGCGTGACCGTCTGGGGAACGGATTTCTCCAGTTCCCACAGGGCTCCGACAGTTTCCATCACCATTGGCGGGGTGCACCCTGCTGACGCTGCCCGCGCACTCGGGGAAAAGGGGCTCCTTGTCTGGGACGGGGATTTCTATGCCGTGCGGGCCATCGAAGTGCTGGGGCTTGCCGAGGCTGGAGGCGTCGTCCGGGTGGGCTTCTCGATGTACAACACCCGGGAGGAAGTCGCACGCCTGCTGGACGCAATCCGGCACCTGGCAAAGAGGGAGCCATGGTTCGCAGCCGCTTTCCCTTGAAACTCCTTTTCGTGGGCTTTGGCAACGTCGGGAGGGAGCTGGCCCGCATCCTGACCCGCAAGGCGGATTACCCCGGCTTAACGGACCTGGACGTTTCGGTCGTGGGAATCACCACAAAAAGCCGGGGGGCTCTGGCCAGGGAAACAGGGGTGGATCTGGCGAGAGCCTTGATGGATCTGGATGAGGGAGGCCGGTTCAGCCCCCAAAACCCCGACTATTCAGAACTGGCCAGCCTCGAGGCCGCCAGTCTCCTGGATTACGATGTGCTGGTGGAAATGTCGCCCCTTTCCATCGAAAACCGTGGACAGCCGGCCATTTCCCACGCCGAAACCGCCCTTCGCAGAGGAAGGCACGTGATCACCTGCAACAAGGGCCCGCTGGCTTTCGCCTACAAAGAGCTGAGAAAGCTGGCCGACGAAAACAACGCCGCCTTCCTCCACGAAACCACGGTCATGGACGGAGCCCCGGTCTTTGACCTGGCCAGGTGTTGCATGAAAGGCAACACAATCCGGCGCATCGACGGGATCCTCAATTCAACGAGCAACTACGTCCTCTGCGCCATGGAAAAGGGATTGACCTTTGAAGAGGGCGTCCGGGGGGCCCAGGCCGAGCAGATCGCCGAAGCCGACCCTTCCAACGACCTGGACGGCTGGGACGCCTCGGTGAAGATCGTTGCCCTGGCGAACGTCCTCATGGGAGCCGACCTGCGGCCCGAGGACGTGGACCGGGAAAGCATCTCTTCCATCACGCCGGAACGGATCCGGGAAGTGAAGGAGAGGAAGCGCCGAATCAAGATGGTCTGTTCAGCCTGGAGGGAAGGCTCCTCCTTCAAAGCCGCGGTCAAGGCAGAGGAGATCCCGCTGGAACATCCTTTTGCCCTGGTGGACGCGGCGGGTTCCATCGTCCGGTTCGAAACGGACCTGCTGGGCAGAATCCTGGTGACTGAAGAAAATCCCGACATCACCACCACCGCATACGGCGTCCTGGCGGACCTCTACGCGCTTCATTCCGGAAACCGTTGATACGAAATCCTTTTGAGAGGGGGACCGGTTCCTGGAGTCCCTGGTTGGAGTATGATAGGCGAAAGCAAAATGAAAAGGGGATGTTGATCCCGGAAGGATCACCGCAATGACAGGGGATTTGCCAGGACTTTACACCGGAAGAAGGGACCCGGAGTTTACACCGGCTTCATTGGTTGAAACCTTTCGCGAGATCGGTATCGTCGTGCACGACGAGAACGGCAAGATCGCGCAGGTCAATTCCTGCTTCTGCCGGATGTTCGGTTATGAACCCGAGGAGGTCCTCGGCAAGGACCTCGACTATCTCGTGGCAAGGAACGAGGAACTGGTGGATGCCTTGGCCCTGTCTGAACTCTTCTGCAAGTCCGGAAAGGGGTTTTCCGTTGAGGTGACCCGCTACCGCAAGGACGGAACCCCCTTCCAGGTTCTTTTGACCTCAGAGCCCATGATCCTGCGTACCCCGAACGGCCAAAGCGCCAACATCTGCACTTACATCGACCTCACCGACAAGAGGGAACGGGAAAGGGAACTGCGCCGAACGCTCACCCTTTTCGAGAACCTCTTCTCCAGGACCCCCACACCCGTGGTCCTCTGCGACAGAGAAAGCCGCGTCATCCGCGCAAACGCCTCCCTCTACCGCCTTTTCGGCTACACTCCCGAGGAGATGGAAGGCCGGATCATCGACTACCTGATCGCCCACGGCCCCTACCTCGAGGAAGCCCGGGAGATCTCCTCCATCCTTTTCAAAG
>JAJUIT010000060.1 GCA_029267465.1 Synergistaceae bacterium | reverse complement strand
GATCCCCTTTCTCGTCCTTTGCATCGAAATCGTCCGCCGCCAGGTTCTCCAGAACAGCCACGCAATCCCGAACATGGGAGGGACACTTGTCGGACTGATTTTCATCGCGCTCCCCTGGACCTTTCTCGTTCTTCTAAGGTCTGAACCATGGGGAACCATGCTTCTCATCACCCTTTTCGCATGCACCTGGAGCTGCGACGTGACTGCATACCTGGTAGGAGTTCGCTGGGGCAGAACCTATCTGTGCGAAAACGTCAGCCCGAAAAAGACCTGGGAGGGATTCGCGGCCGGCGTCGCAGGAAGCCTGTTCTGCGCCGGCCTGCTGGCGTTTGCCTGGCAGTTCCCGCCTTTTCCACTCCTTCTGCTCGGACTCCTCTGCGGGCTTGCGGGACAGATCGGGGATCTCGGGGAATCGCTCCTGAAAAGGGAAGCGGGGGTCAAGGACGCCGGAAAACTGATCCCGGGACACGGCGGGATGCTCGACCGGTTTGACAGCATTCTAATCAATGCAACTCTTGCCTTTCTTATCTTTGAGGTGATCTGGCATTGAGCCCTCAAGCGGGGCTTCCCCTCGGGATCGCCGTGATCGGCGCAACCGGAAGTGTCGGCACAGCCGTCCTTGACGTCTGCCGGGCCCATCCGGACCGCTTCCCTGTGGTCGCGCTGGCGGCCTCCCGCAACGTTTCGCGGATGGCCGCCCTTGCCGCGGAGTTCAACCCGCCCTTCCTGGCAATGTCAGATCCGGGCGCAGCCCGGGAACTCGCCTTGCGGGTGCCCGCAACGACTAAAGTCCTTTCCGGCCTGAAATCCCTGGAGGAACTTGTCCTTCTACCCGAAACGGGACACGCCGTTTTTGCCTCTTCGGGAACCGCAGCCATCCCCGCGTTCATGGCCTCCCTGAAAGGCGGGAAGACCGTTTCGCTCGCGAACAAGGAAAGCCTCGTCATCGCGGGGCCCTGGGTGATGCCACTGGTCCAGTCGAGGGACAGGCTGCGGCCCCTGGACAGCGAGCACAACGCTGTCTGGCAATGCCTAACGGGGGAAAGGATCGGCTCGGTCCGTGAAATCGTGCTGACGGCTTCAGGAGGCCCTTTCCGGAAACTGGACCTTCCTTCGCTTAAAAAGGTGACGCCGGCCATGGCTCTCCGACATCCCATCTGGGACATGGGAACGAAGATCACCGTCGACAGTGCAACCCTGATGAACAAGGGGCTGGAGATCCTTGAGGCCATGCATCTTTTCGGACTTCCTGCCGACAGGATCCGGGCACTGGTTCATCCACAGTCCCTCGTCCACGGGATGGTCCATTTTTGCGACGGCTCCATGAAATGGCTCCTGTCGAACCCGAATATGCGGATCCCGGCAGCGGTCTGCCTGGGATACCCGGAGAGAGTCGAACTCGAAGGGACTCACCTGGATCTTCCCCCGCTGGAAAACCTGGCCCTCTCCTTTGAAGAACCGAACCCTCGGCGTTTTCCCTGCCTGGCCCTAGCCATCGAAGCCGCACGAAGCGGAGGGGCCGCCCCGGCAATCCTGGTTGGAGCAGACGAAATCGCGGTTTCAGCCTTTCTCCGGGAGAAGATCCCGTTTTTGGGAATCCCTCGACTGATCGAGGATGTCCTTGCGGCTTTCAGCGCACCAGCCCCGCAATCCCCCGAAGAGGCAATCGCTATAATGGAATGGGCCAGGAGAAAAGCCGCTGAAATCCTTGGCGAGAGCGAACTATCAAGGAGGTCCGCCTTTTGATCGTCAGCCTATTTTCGTTTCTGCTCGTGATCTGCATCAGTGTCGTCATCCATGAGCTGGGGCACTTCCTTTTTTCCATCCGGTACGGGGTGAAGGTGTACGAGTTCGCCTTCGGGATGGGCCCCTCCCTTTTCCAGAAACGCCACGGGGAAACTCTTTACTCGATTCGGGCTTTCCCTGTCGGCGGTTTTGTACGGCTGGCCGGGATGGAGGAGGAGCAGGAAGGGGAGAGCGCCCCCCCCGAAAGGACCTACCCCGGCAAAACGCCCTTCCAGCGTTTTGCCATTCTCGCCGGAGGGCCGTTTTTCAACATCTTCCTGGCCATCGTCCTGACGACGGTCCTTTTGACCTTCCACGGGGTCCTCGATATCCGAACCGCAACAGTGGGATCGACCATCAGCGGCTTTCCCGCGGAACGAATCGGACTGGTTCCGGGAGACCGGATCGTTTCGATCAACGACAAGCCAGTGACGAACTGGGACTCGATGTCCGCGACCATCCGCCGTGAAGCCCCGAAAGGGCCCTTGGCCCTGAAAGTCGAACGCGGGGGAAGGATCCTGGCGTTCTCCGTCCGGGCGGAAATGGACAAGCAGTCCGGCATCCCGCTGCTCGGAATCCGGCCGAGACAAATCCGCTATCCTTTGCCGGAAGCCCTGTTCCGGTCTGTCGGAACAGCCTGGGAAATGACGCTGTCCATCCTGCGCGGACTCTGGACCTGGGCTTTCGGCCACCAGAGCGTGGAGTTCGCCGGGCCCGTCGGGATCGCATCCATGGCAGGGGATGCCGCTAGGCAGGGCTGGTGGTCCTTTCTTTCGTTCCTCGCGGTGATCAACCTGAACCTCGGGATCCTGAACCTTTTTCCCTTTCCCGCCCTGGACGGCGGTAGGCTTTCTTTTTTGATCGGTGAGATCCTGACCGGGAGACGCCTTCCGCCAAAGTGGGAGAATCTCATTCACCTGACCGGCTTCGTGCTGCTTTTGGCCCTGATCGTGTATGTCACCTGGAAGGACATTCTCCGGCTGACACACCCCTGAGGCCGGGAGCAAAGGGAGAGACCGCAGCCCCATGTCCGTGAGAAGTATTTCCGTTGGATGCCTTGGAATCGGTGGAGGCAACCCCGTTCGGGTGGAAAGCATGCTGAAGTCCCCCCTGGACAACCTGCAGGCCTGCCGTGAGGAACTGCAGGGGCTGGCCTCGGCGGGATGCGAGATGGTCCGGGTCGCCTTTTCAGACCCTTCAAGTGCAGAAGCTCTCTCGAAGCTTGTGTCGGAGTCGGGAATCCCGCTCATGGCGGATATCCATTTCAACCCCGACCTAGCGGTTCTGAGCCTGAAGGCAGGCGTACCGGCAATCCGGATCAACCCGGGAAACATGGGAAGCCCGAGGCGCCTGGCCGAAATCCTTCATCTTGCCAGGGAAAGAAGGGCCGTGATCCGAATCGGGGCCAACGGAGGCTCCCTGTCGGACGCGCAGCTCGCGGAGTCGGGAGGGGACCGCTCCCTGGCGCTCGTTCGGGCGGTTGAAGCCCAGCTGAAATACCTTCTCGAGCATGGGTTCGACGATGTGATCCTTTCGGCAAAATCGACTTCCATCCCGGAAACAGTGCGTGCGAACGCGCTTCTAGCCGAACGCTACCCCTACCCCCTCCACATCGGGATCACCGAGGCGGGGCCCGGGCTAGGAGGAATCGTCAAGAACGCAGCCGGCATCGGCATCCTCCTGAACCAGGGAATCGGCGATACAATCCGCGTCAGTCTGACCGCTCCTGCAGAAGAGGAGGTCAAAACCGGATATGCGATCCTGAACGCTCTCGGCGTCCGAAGGAAGGGATTCAACCTGATTTCCTGCCCGACCTGCGGGCGAAAGAGGATCGATGTACAGGACCTGGTCAAGAGGATCCTTCCGGCTCTTTCCGGTCTCCCTGACGGATTCAGCGTCGCCGTAATGGGCTGCGAGGTCAACGGCCCCAGAGAGGCGGCGCATGCAGACCTGGGTATTTCTGGATCCCCGAGCGGCTTTATCCTGTTTTCGCACGGGAAGCCTATCGCTGTCGCAGAAGCTGGAAATCTCGAAGAAATTCTCCGGGAAACCCTGGGAAAAATCTGTCCCAGGCAAAACTGAATCGCCGTTTTCCCCGACTTTCCCCTAAACAAATCCCATTTTTCCGAACTCCCGCTTTCTTTTTTTCCGCCATTCAATTGACAGGGGAGGGGGGTCCGATATAATGGATTTCGCCCTTGTCCCGATCCCTTCGGGACCATTCGCAACCAAGGAGGACTCCAAAGATGATCGAAACACCAGACCTGTACACCCTTGTCGTGGGAAAAGGCGAAGGGGAGAAAAAACTGACCGCATTCGACGCAGCCCTGCTGGAAGCCGGCGTCGGCAACATGAACCTTCTTCGGGTTTCCAGCGTCCTACCCCCCCGCTGCGAATTCGCCCAGAAAATGGAGATGCCCTACGGCAGCCTCCTTCCCATCGCGTACGGCTCCATTTCGAGCGACGTCCCCGGTGAGCGGATTGCCGCCGCAATCGGAGTGGGCGTACCTGAAGATCCCGGCAGTTTCGGCATGATCATGGAATATTCGGGTTTCTGCTCAGCCGACGAAGCAGCCCGGAAAGTCGAGGAGATGGTGAGGGAAGCCTTTGAAATGCGTGCCCTTGCCCTCAGGGAAGTGAAAGTCAAGGCAGTCGATCACGTCGTGGAGCAGTGTGGCAGCGTGTTCGCCGGCTGCCCCCTTTTCTACCGGAAGAAGGGAGAATAAAGAGCCAATGGAGCCGATGGCCCGCCGGGAAACGGATCTCTGGTTCACCGAGTACCAGACCCCAGACATGAGGCTGGGGCTGCGGATCAGCGAGATCCTTCTCAACACCCAGACCCCCTACCAGCACCTCCTCGTCGTCAAGACGGAACAGTATGGCAACCTCATGGCCCTTGACGGCGCCATCATGATCACGGAAAAGGACGAGTTTACCTATCATGAGATGATGAGCCACGTAGCCCTTTGCTCCCATCCTTCCCCCCGGCGCGTGCTGGTGGTGGGGGGAGGGGATGGTGGGATCGTCCGGGAGCTGGTCCGTTACGACATCCTGGAAAAAGTTACTCTGGTCGACATCGACGAGCAGGTCATTAATGCGTCCCGGCGGTTTTTCCCCTCGGTAAGCTGTGCCCTTGACCATCCGAAAGTCGAAATCCGCCCCATGGATGCCCTGGTTTACATCAAGGATCACCAGGACGAGTTTGACGTCATTATCGTGGACAGCACCGATCCGGTGGACTTTGCGGCAGGGCTTTTCGAAGAGGCTTTTTTCAGGGACGTCCACCGCGCACTGAAAAAGGACGGAATGGTGGTTTCACAGACCGAATCTCCCATGGGGCATCCCGACATCCTCAGGACTGCATACCTGGAGATGAAGAAGGTGTTCCCCATCGTCGAACTTGGCTGGGGAATCATGCCGACCTATCCCACGGGTTCCTGGACTTACACTTTCGCTTCCAAGGTCCACGATCCCCGGAAGATCTTCCGCCAGCCGCCGGAAGGGACTCGATACTACTCTTCGAAAATCCATGAGGCTTGTTTCACGTTGCCCCCGTTTTTGGAAAAAATCCTGGAGGAAGGACCGAACCAGGCGTGACGCGTTTTATCGGAAGCTCGAGAAACCTTCAGGCCTCGAAATGGGTCCTTCTCGGGATCCCGATGGATTTCACCGTTTCCCGCAAATCGGGGAGCCGATTCGGCCCGGAGTCCATCCGGGCCGAATCTTACAACCTGGAAACCTACAGTCCGGCCCTGGATCGGGACATCTCGGAAGTGGCTTTTTTCGATCTGGAAGATCTCCATTTTCCCTACGGGGATGTCCATCAAGCGCTGGATACCGCCGAGCGGGTGGCACAACGTTTGATCGCGCGCGGGAAGCGGATCGGGGGCCTGGGAGGTGAACATCTCGTTTCCCTTCCGCTCATCCGGGCCGCCGCGTCACGGGAACCGGAACTTCGGGTCGTCCATTTTGACGCTCACGCAGACCTGAGGACAAGCCTGCGGGGCGGGACCCTGAGCCACTCGTCTGTGATGAGACACGTGGCTCAGTCCTGCCTGGGGGAACCCCGCCGCCTTTACCAGTTCGGGATCCGCTCGGGGTGCAAGGAGGAGATGGCCTGGGGAAAGGCTCACACCCGCCTCCACCTGGACGACGTCATTGATCCCTTGAGCCGCTGCGTGGATGAACTGAAACCGTTTCCCGTTTACCTCTCCATCGACATCGACGTGGTGGATCCTGCCGCCGCGCCGGGAACCGGAACACCGGAGGCCGGAGGGATTTCCTCGCGGGAACTCCTGGAGGCCATCCGCACCATGAAAGGTCTCAACCTTGTCGGCTTCGATCTCGTTGAAGTGGCTCCGGATCTGGATGTGAACAACGTCACGTCCGCCCTTGCCGCGAAATGCGTTCGGGAAATCCTGCTCCAGTGGGGGTAACCCCCTTTTTTGCCCGATCCCTTTGTGATATAAATGTCCTATCCTGAACCTTAGACATAATCCGGTTCATTTTTAAGGAGGGGCTCATGGACAAAGGGACCAGCGGTTTCAACGTGTCTTCCGAGGTGGGGCGCCTCAGGCGCGTGATGCTGCATCGGCCGGGCAAGGAACTAGAACGCCTTACGATCGACAACAAGGACGAGCTCCTCTTTGACGACATCCTGTGGGTCGAAGAGGCCCAGAAGGAGCACGACGCGTATGCGGACCTCCTACGCGACAACGGTGTCGAGGTGGTCTATTTCAGGAACTGCCTGGCCCACGTCCTGCGGGAAGAAGAGATCCGTTCCATGCTCCTTGATGAGGTCCTGGCCTGGGAAGCGCTTGATTATCCCCTCCTGTGCGGCCTGAAAACCGAGATGATGGAAGTCCCAGCCTCCGAACTCGCCGAAATCCTGACCGGCGGGCTGACGAAGGCGGAAGCCCGGGAGCTTTTGGGAAACTGCCAAAGCCTGGTCCTTAACACTCTGGCGGATCACGAGCTTTTGATCCGGCCTTTGCCAAATCTCTACTTCCAGAGAGATCCCTATTCCTTCGTCAAAAACGGGGTCATCATCAGCGTCATGAGCTTCGGCGCGAGGCAGCGCGAACCGATCTACGCACGCTACATCTTCAAGTATCACCCCTATTTCAAGGGCGTGAAAATCTTCTTCGGCGAAGAAAAACTCGACGGCGTGCCCTACTGCATCGAGGGTGGCGATTTCCACGTTCTTTCGGAAGACACGGTCGCCATCGGTATCAGCCAGAGAACAACCGCGGGATCGGTGCAGATCGTCGGGCGCAGGCTAGCAAAGGAAGCCGGCATCCGAACCGTTCTTGCCGTCGATATCCCCAAGCACCGGGCTTACATGCACCTTGACACGGTTTTCACCATGGTCGACTGGGACGCCTTCACGATTTTCCCTGGAGTTGCCGACCGTATCCGAGTCTGGGAGCTCTCCTACGACGAGAGCGGGAACCTCGTTCGGATCGATGAAAGCCGAAACCTTGTTGAGATCCTCAAGAAATCTCTCAAGCTGGACCAGGTCCGCCTGATTGAAACCGGCGGCGGAGATCCGGTTCTGGCTGCCAGGGACCAGTGGAATGACGGAACGAACACCTTTAGCATCGCTCCGGGGGTCGTCGTAACCTACCGGAGGAATGTCGTGTCGAACACGGTTTTGCGCGAAAACGGGATCAAGGTCTACGAGATTCGGGGGGCGGAACTGGGCCGGGGAAGAGGCGGTCCGCGCTGCATGAGCATGCCTCTCGAACGTGAACCGAAGTGCTGACGCCGGTTTCGGAAAGATCAACCCCATCGTTTATCACAATCAACACAATCTATACAATCTTTAAGGAGGAAGAGTCACATGCCTGTCAACCTGAAAGGCCGCAGCTTTCTCACCCTCAAGGATTTCACTCCTGAGGAGATCGAATACCTTCTGAAGCTTTCCGCCGACCTGAAAGCAAAAAAGCGGATGGGGATCCGGGGGAACCTGCTTGCCGGGAAGAACATTGCCCTGATCTTCGAAAAGCCCTCGACCCGGACTCGCTGCGCCTTCACCGTCGCCTGCATCGATGAGGGGGCCCACCCGGAATACCTTGGAAAGAACGACATCCAGCTTGGCCATAAGGAGGACGTGAAGGACACCGCGAGGGTCCTTGGCCGGATGTTCGACGGCATCGAGTTCCGCGGCTTCAAGCAGAGCGTGGTCGAAGAGCTGGCCCGTTACAGCGGCGTGCCGGTCTGGAACGGGCTGACGGATACCTATCACCCCACCCAGATTCTTGCAGATTTCCTGACAATCCAGGAGAACTTCGGCCACCTGAAAGGCATCCGGCTTGTGTACTGCGGTGACGGCCGCAACAACATGGCGAACTCCCTGATGATCGGATCCGCGAAAATGGGGATCCATTTCGTGATCGCCGCTCCGAAGTCCCTCTGGCCGGAATCCAGCTTGGTGGAAACGTGCCAGGCAATCGCAAAGGAAACCGGAGCAACGATCCAGTTCATGGAAGATGCCCTGGAAGCCGTCAAGGGCGCCGATGCCATTTACACGGATGTCTGGGCTTCGATGGGAGAGGAGGACAAGATGGCGGAACGGGTAGCCCTGCTTTCACCCTACCAGGTGAATTCGAAGCTGATGGCCGCCACGGGAAAGGAAAGCACGATCTTCCTCCATTGCCTGCCCGCCGTCAAGGGAAAAGAAGTGACCGAAGAGGTTTTCGAGTCCAAAAATTCGAAGGTTTTCGATGAGGCCGAAAACCGCCTCCACACGATCAAGGCGGTCATGGTCGCGACACTGGCAAACTAGACTTCGCCGTTCTTTCTTTTCTGAAGAAGAGGGAAGGGGCCTCCTTTCGGTGGAGGCCCCTTTTTGAGCTGTCAGATCAGATCGGCGGTAGCAGGCCGGGAACACCGACCCGGATGCAGCCAAGGGAGGAGGCTGCCTCCACGAAGCGGACGATTTCCTGGGTCGAGCCTCGTAGCACAACGACCTCCATACACGTATCATGGTCAATGTGGACGTGAGTCGTGCAGACGATGGCCCCCATGAAATCGTGCTGGAGCCGTGTGATTTCGCTGCTGGCATCCCGGCTATGGTGGTCGTAGGAAAAGGTGAAGGTCCCGTAGGCTTCTCCTTCCTGCACTTCCCACAGGCTTTGCCCGATGTAGTCCCGGATAATCTGCCTCAAGGCATCCGAACGGCTTTTCAGCCTCTTTTTTTCGATCCAGCGGTCGAACTCGCTGACCAGGGTTTCCGGCATGGAAACACTGAAACGAACCAGTTTTTCGGTCAAATCGACTCACCTCCATTGCCTCGGAAGGGGGAAAGACAGGATGCCTCCTGTTCGTGTCGCCATCATCCAGACGGGAAACGGCCCAAATTCGCCGCTTGAGCGTGTCTTTCAAGTGGATTCTTCTTTTCGGGAGCTTCCCGCCGACGTCTCGCTCGTCATCTTACCAGAATTATGGAGCGTGCCGCACGTTGAGGAAGCGCCAGGAAACACCCGGTTCAGCCCAACTATCCTCGAGCGGCTGTCGGATACGGCACGCCGGAGACTTTGCGCCATTCACTGCGGGAGTCTTCCCTGGATCGAACAGGGGCTTTTGTTCAACCGATCCTTTTTCCTTAACGAGGAGGGAAGGATCATCGCCCGTTACGACCAAACCCACATTCTTCCCTCGTTTGAGGCGGATTCCTTTTTCCAGGCGGGCAAGGCGGCTTCCCCCTTTCTCTGGAAAGGGACCGTTTTGGGAAACGCGATCGGCCGGGACATCCTTTTCCCCGAATACATCCGCACCCTCGCGCTCGCCGGAAGTCGAATCCTCCTGCTTTGCGCATCCTGGCCGGAAAACCTGGTTCCTCAATGGCGGGCCCTTCTGCAGGCCCGCTCGATCGAGAACCAGATCTTCACCGTCGCCTGCAACCGTTGCGGACATTCCATGGGAATCGCCCCGGACGGGACTCTCCTGGCAGAATCCGGGGAGGGGCCGGAAACGCTAGTTTTCGAAATAGATCCGGAGGCAACTGAACGGGTCCGGGAAAAGCTCCCGCTTCTGGAAGGGCGGCGGCGGGACCTGTATTCCCTGCTTTCCTCGATGAGCTGAGAAGGTCTGAATGAGGAAAAGAGGATATGCTAGAATGTGTCTGGTTTTAACTTTACAAGATCGGGAGATTGGCTAGAGATGCCCACCTTTTACCGCGACCCGACAATCCTGCTTTCTTCGATCGAGAACTGGCTTGCCGAGCAACTCCGCTCCGCAGGGGACAAGGGCGGCATCGTCGGATTGAGCGGCGGCATCGACTCCGCCGTGGTATCCGCGATTCTGAAACGTGTCTGCGGGAACCGAATGCTTGCGGTTATCATGCCCTGCCACAGCCATCCCGAAGATCGCCTTCACGCGGAAATGGTGGCTGTTCATCTCCAGATTCCACACATGACCGTAGACCTGACCCAAACCTATGATGCACTCATTTCGGCTCTCGGGCAGGACGCGGGCGAAGAAAACCGGCTGGCCCGGGCCAACCTAAAACCCAGGCTGCGGATGAGCACCCTCTACTTCCTTGCCCAGACAAGAAACCTCCTGGTCTGCGGGACCGGAAACAAGGTGGAGTTGACCGTCGGCTACTTTACAAAATTCGGGGATTCCGGAGTTGATCTTTTGCCGATGGGGGATCTCTTAAAGGGAGAGGTCCGGCAATTGGCCAGCCTTCTGGACATTCCCGCGCCCATTATCGAAAAGCCGCCTTCGGCGGGACTCTGGCAAGGGCAAACGGACGAGGGAGAAATGGGCTTCACCTATGACGAACTGGACCGTTTCCTGGCGCTGGGAGAAGGATCGGATAGGGTTCGCCGGTTCGTAGAACAGTCCCGTGCCCGTTCCGAGCACAAAAGACGAACTCCTCCCATTTGCCATATCAGTGAGACGAAACAAGCTTGATGAAGAGGTGATTATCGATGTCAGGACATTCAAAGTGGGCAAACATCAAGCACCGGAAAGGGGCTCAGGATGCGAAGAAGGGAGCGATTTTCCAGAAGCTTGCCAAGTTCATCATCGTTGCCGCCCGTGAAGGCGGTGGCGACCCCAACGCCAATTTCCGCCTGAAAACCGCCATAGAAAAAGCCCGCGAGTACAACATGCCGATGGATAATATCGAGCGGGCGATCAAGCGGGGAACGGGAGAGATCGAAGGAGCCACCTACGAGGAAATCACCTACGAGGGCTTTGGCCCCGGGGGTGTGGCGATCCTCGTCGAAACCCTGACGGACAACCGCAACCGCACCAGCGCGGAAATGCGATCCCTTTTTTCCAGAAACGGCGGGAACATGGGGGAGGCAGGCTCTGTAAGCTGGATGTTTGAAAGGCGGGGAGTGCTCAGCATCACCGGAAAAGGTCTCGACGAAGAAAAACTCATGGAGGCCTCCATCGAGGGCGGGGCGGATGACCTGGTGCCGGACGGCGAGGATGGCTACACGGTTTACTGCGATCCGTCCGTCCTGTCCCAGGTGAAGGAGGCCCTCGCCTCAAAAGGCTATGTCGTTGCAAACGCGGAGGTCACGATGGTCCCCAAGAACTCCGTCGAGATCACGAAGAAGGAAGATGCCGCGAAAGTCCTGAAATTGGTGGAAATCCTGGAAGACCACGATGACGTCCAGAACGTCTACGGTAACTTCGACATCCCTGATGAGGTGATGGAGGCAATTGCTGGCTGATCGCCGCTCCATCCGCTGCCTGGGGATAGACCCGGGGATCGGGAGGATGGGCTTCGGGCTCGTCGCCCAGACCGGAAGCACCCTGACGGCCGTGGAATATGGCTGCATCGAAACCCCTCCCGGGGATCTTCTACACAAGCGCCTGCTCTACCTTTTTTCCTCGCTTGAGAAGGT
>JAJUIT010000165.1 GCA_029267465.1 Synergistaceae bacterium | reverse complement strand
GCCAGGATTTATGCGGAAATCTCCGGGTACGGTTCCACCTGCGACGCCTATCACATCACTGCCCCGGATCCCGAAGGGGACGGCGCGGCAAGAGCGATGAAGCAGGCCATCGACCGCTCGGGATGGGCGATCGGCGACGTGGATCTGATCAACGCTCATGGCACATCAACGCCCTTGAACGACAAGATGGAATCCCGGGCGATCCGGACCGTTTTCGGAGATCGTACCCCGAACGTGCTGGTCAATTCCACGAAATCGATGATTGGGCACGGACTTGGAGCCGCTGGAGCCCTGGAAACCATTGCCGCGATCCAGTCCATTGCGGAGGGCTTTGTCCACCCGACCCTCAATCTCGAAAACCAGGATCCCGAATGTGAGATCAACGTGGTGGGGATCAAGGGGATTGAATACCCGGTCAAAAGAGCCCTGGTGAACAACTTCGGTTTCGGGGGCCACAACGGGGTCCTGGCCATTCAAGCTTTTTCGGAATGACGAACCGTTTCGAGCAGGCCCGCAGGGATGTCCGTCTTCGGAAGGAACAACTCCTTCTCCTTCAGGAAAGGATTGGATACCGCTTCGCGGACCTGTCCCTTCTCGATGCTGCAATGACGCATTCTTCCTACCGTCATGAAGCCGGGCTTGAAGAGGACAACGAACGGCTTGAATTCATCGGAGATGCCGTACTGCAGCTGATCGTTACGGAAAGGCTTCTCAAGCGGTTTCCCAAGGCCTCGGAAGGGGAACTGACCCAGAAACGATCCGCGGTCGTCTGCGAAGAAACGCTTTTTGAAATTGAGGAAAAGATCGGCCTCCTCGAATTCCTGCGAATCGGGAAAGGAATGGAAAAGCAGAAGAACCGGGGGAACCGGTCCATCGGGGCAGATGCCTTGGAGGCCCTGATCGGGGCCATATACGCCGACTCGGGGCTGCCCGAGGCAAGAGCTTTTTTTGAACGGTTTTTTTCAACTGCCGAGAGGCTGGCGTTCGAATCAAAAACACACAACCCGAAATCCGCCTTGCAGGAAGCCTTGCAGGCGCTGGGGAAATCATTACCGGAATATTTCCTCCTGGAAAAGACGGGACAGGACGATGCCCCGCTTTTTCTGGTGGGCGTCCGTTCGGGGACCGAGATTTTATCGACAGGGACGGGACATTCCAAAAAGGAGGCGGAGTTTGCCGCAGCCCGCAGCGCCCTGGACCTGATTCGACAAATACAACCGGTTGCATTTATCTGAAGGGCAGGGTATAATCAGAGGGCATTCATGAAAGAAATCCTTTAAAGGGGTCCAGTGAGGCCCAAAAGGAGAGGACACCATGAGAAAAAGAAGACGGGTCAATCGAGGGGGACATGGCGCGATTTGGGCGCCGTGCCCCCTTTTTCTTCACTGGGAGGGGAATGTGGGATGACATTGCGAGAAAAGGCAAAGTTAATGAATGAAACGGACATGGAACGGGCGATTCGCAGGATGGCCCACGAAATCGTCGAGATGAACAAGGGGCTGGAGAAAGTGGTTCTTGTCGGGATCCAGCGCCGGGGCGTCTTCCTTGCCCACCGGATCCGGGATGTCCTCCGGCAGTTCGAGCAAGTGAAGGTCCCGACCGGAGAGCTTGACATCACGCTTTACAGGGACGACCTGACCCTTCTCCACGACCACCCGGTCGTGCACAGCACTTCCATGCCCCTGGACATCACTGGCAGGCATGTTGTCCTTGTAGACGACGTCATCTACACTGGCCGGACGATCCGGGCCGCACTCGACGCGCTCATGGACCTTGGAAGGCCCGACATAGTCCAGCTGGCTGTCCTGGTGGATCGAGGACATCGAGAACTTCCGATCGCCCCGAATTTCGTAGGGAAAAATGTTCCGACCTCCCGCGATGAGGTAGTGGAAGTCAGGGTTAGCGAAATCGACGGTGTCAACGAAGTCGTGATCTGCGAAAGGCAGGAGGGGTAAACGGAGATGGAGTGGAAACATCGGCATGTTCTTGATTTGAAGGACTGGAAAAAGGAGGACATCCTTTTCCTCCTGGACCAGGCGAAAAACATGGACGACCTGATCGACAGGCCGATCAAGAAAGTTCCGGCCTTAAGAGGAAAGCTCGTCGTCAATCTCTTCTTCGAGGCTTCGACACGAACCCGTGTTTCGTTCGAACTTGCAGAGAAACTGCTGAGTGCAGATGTCGTTAACTGGTCCGCATCGGGCTCCAGCGTGTCAAAGGGAGAAACCCTGCGAGACACCGCCTGGACTCTTGAAGCCATGGGTGCCGATGCCGTAGTCGTCCGCCACGGGGCTTCCGGGGCCGCCCATTATCTCGCCCGGAAGCTAAAGCGTGCGGTCGTGTTCAACGGGGGAGACGGGGCCTACTCGCACCCTACGCAGGCCCTCTTGGACGCCTACACGGCCTGGAAATCCTTCCCAAACCTCGAGGGACGCAAAATGGCCATCCTTGGGGACGTCCTTCATAGCCGTGTGGCCCGGAGCGACATCCAGGTCTTCAAGACGCTGGGCTGCGAGATCGTGCTTTCGGGACCGGAAACGCTGATGCCTTTCGATGTGAAATCGCTGGGAGTCGCCTACGAGCCCGATCCGGAGAAAGCCGTCAAAAACGCCGATATCGTCTACCTCCTCCGAATCCAGCGGGAAAGGCAGGAAGAAGGGCTATTCCCATCCCTGGACGAATATCACCTTCGTTTCGGAGCCGATGAGAAACTCGTTTCCAAAGCGAAAGAGGGGGCACTGGTGATGCACCCTGGCCCAATCAACAGAAGAGTCGAGATTGCTTCTAGCATCGCCGACGGAGCCCAAAGCCGGATCCTCCAGCAGGTTCGAAGCGGCGTAGCGGTCCGGATGGCTCTCCTCTACCTATGCCTCGGAGGTGTCATGGCATGATTCTTTTCAAAAATGCAACCCTTTTTGACGGTAAAAACTTCTACGACGGAAGCTTGGACCTCCTGGTCCGGGATGGGAAAATCGAAACGCTTGGCCAAAACTTGTCGGAGCCGG
>JAJUIT010000033.1 GCA_029267465.1 Synergistaceae bacterium | reverse complement strand
CTTCAAAGGATTTTGCGATGACTCGGGAGGAAACGTTCCCCTCTGCTCCCGCATGGACAAGTCCCTGCAACCTTCCCCAGACGACGATGTTCCCTGCTGCAACGATTTCCGCTCCGTCGTTCACCTGGCCGACGATGAAGACATCCCCCGGGTGTTCGACTTTCTGCCCCGAACGAAGGGACCGGTCCAGGAGAAGGGTCTGGACGGACCGTACTTGCCGGGTCTCGGAAAGGGCCGCAGCAGGCTCTCCGACAGCCAGCCCCGCCTTGCGGAGCAGGCTCTGCCCGCCGCTGTCAAAGCTGACCCAGGAGAGAATGCTCAAACCGTAGTTCCAGATCACATCCTTCAGCATCCGGCCGATGAGCTCTTCCGTGAGAGGCCTTCCCTGCAGGTCCAGAACAACCCGGCTGCCCTCCAGAAGACGATGGGCCTCCTGGACCGCCTTTTCCAGCGCGGGCCAAACCTCCGGATCGGGCAACCCTTCGGGAACGACGAGGCGAAGGTGGCCCGCCCCACCTTTCAAAACAACAGCAGGTTTTTCCTTCTCCTTTTCCATCTCCTTCCTCCCTTTCACCGTTCAACTCCGACAAGATAGGCCAGGATCTGCCCCACAAGAGGAGCGGCAGCCGAACTCCCGTGCCCTCCCCCCTCCACCAGCGCAACCGCCACATATCGGGGGCTCTCAGACGGGGCGTATCCCACGAACCAGGCATGGTCCTCCCCGTGAGGATTCTGAGCGGTCCCCGTCTTTCCGGTGACCGAAACCCCGAAAATCCCGGAAGCACGGCCGGTTCCGGATCGCACAACCTCCTCCATCCCCTTTCGGACCCATCCGAGGGCCTCCGGTGGGAGGTGAAGATCAATCCCAGCAGGGTGTTCCTCAGCCGACAGGTGAGGGATGACCAGAGTTCCCCCGTTGGCGAAAGCGGCATAGACCCGGGCCAACTGCAAAGGGGTCATGAGCAAAAAACCCTGACCGATCGAATAATTGACCGTGTCTCCCTGAAACCAGGATTCCGAGAACCGTCTCTTTTTCCATTCCCTCCCAGCCAGGTTGCCGCGGGATTCTCCCGGCAGGTCGATTCCCGAGAGTTGGCCGACTCCCATCTTCCTCGACCAGTCAAGCAGCCGGTCGGCTCCGAGCCATAGACCAACCTGGTAGAAGTATACATCACAAGAATCCTTGAGAGCCGTCACCAGATTGACGGTCCCGTGACCCCCCTTCTTCCAGCACCGGAAAACCCGGTTGCCTAGCTTGAACTGGCCCGGGCAATAGACCGTTGTTCTCGGGGTCACAACCTTTTCCACCAGGGCGGCCAGCGCAGGAACGGGCTTGAAGGTGGATCCCGGCGGGTAGGCGCCGCTGATTGCCCTGTTCATCATCGGTCTGGCGGGATCCTTGAGGAGTTTCGCCCACTCTGAGGAGGAAACACCCCAGGTCAGGGGGTTCGGATCATACGAAGGGGAGGAAAATAGGACCTTGATCGCTCCGTCCCGGACATCCATGGCGAGAATCACGCCTTTCCTTTCGCCAAGGAGCTGCTGCGCCTCCCTTTGCGCCCCAAGATCCAGAGTCAGCCTCAGGTCCTTTCCCTTGACCGGCGGAGTCATGCTCAGCCGTTTTCTCCTTCTGCCGAGGGCATCGACCTCGACCGCCTCTTCCGCGGCGATCCCCCGGAGCGTCGCTTCGTGCACAAGCTCGATGCCCGTCTTTCCGATCAGGTCCCCAGCCCGGTAGTTTTCCTCGGGACGGGAATCCATTTCTTCACGGGTGACATCTCCGACATAGCCGACTACATGGGCGGCCAGCGGCCCAGCGGGATAAACCCTACGGAAAACCGGGGTCGGGAAGAGGAAGTTGGGGAAAAACGGGTCTGAAACCAGGGTCGCCACCTGGCCCAGGGTCAGGTTCGAGGCTACTGTCACGGGACGGTACGGAGCCCAATACTGCTTCTGGATGGTTTCCCCCAGCCCTTGTGCCGTCGCGGGAATCCCCTGCCTTTGCAGGAGAGCCGCAACGTCTTCCAGGGCCCCGGCCTTTCGGAGATCCGGGGGATACCCGACGATATCGAAAGTCCGAACGCTCACTGCTAGCGGAGCCCCATGCGCGTCCGTGATCTCGCCCCTGGGGCTCGAAGTCCGGATCACGCGGATCTTGTTCTGAGTCGAGAGCGCCGCATAGGATCCTCCCCGAAGCACCTGGAAAAAACAGAGAGAGAGCGCAAGGGCGAGAAACGAATACACCATGAAAACCCGCCAGTGGTTCAATCGCAGGTTCAGTAGCGTGCGGCGGCCGATATTCCTATTCATGATGGGATCTTCGTTGCCGGATATAAAGGGCCGTCAGCCCCAAAACACAGGCGATCGCCATCCCCTGCTGCGTGGCCAGCGGGGAGGACAGCCCCAGGCCCTTGCTCGTGAAGATCGCCGGGAACACCGAGGTCAAGGCGTGGGTAGTGGAGGAGCAGAAAAAGAACAGAACCGGGTTTGCCCGCTTGCCGGGTGGGAGGATCGACCAAACACAGGCCGTCACGGCTACGGTCAGGACATAGGCGGCTGAAGTCATACCGGGAACGCCGGTCCACCTCAAATCCCACAGGAGTCCGGCCCCGAAGGCGTGGAGGAAGAGGGATTCGGGTTCCTCGCACCGGAAAACGGACAGCCAGACGATCATAAGGAGCGTCAGGTCGGGCACCAGTGTTGTGCCGGAAAAAGCGACCTGCAGGAGATCTCTGGCCAAAAGGGAGAACCACAGAATCCCCATCACGACCGTCCCCCCGTCATGACCTTGACCTTGTAAAGCCGCGAGAGGTCTGCCTTCAGGGTAATCCTGTAAAGCCGATAACCCCCGATCTCTTCTCCGGCTCCCGCGATCCTTCCGATCGGAATCCCCGGCGGAAGGAGCTCTGAAACGAGAGCAGTGCTGACGGACATGCCGGGCTTCAGGTCCTTCTCGACAGGACTGTACAGAAGGAATACAAGCCCGTTCCCGTCACCGTTCAGCACCCCCAGGTCCCTCGTTTCATCCACGACCACCGGGATATACAGGGACGAAGAGGTGACCAGTTCCGCCCACGAGAAGTTGGACTCGACCCTTGAGACCTTCCCAACCAGCGCCCCCTCCTGAACGACCGCCATGCCGGGGCGGATGCCTTCTCTGGAGCCCTTGTCGATCCGGATTTCGGACCACCAAGAGGTCGGAGGTCTCAGCGTAACATGTCCTTCGCCGGCTCCAGCCCACGACCCGTAATTGACGGTTGTCTGCAGCAAACCGCGTAGGGCCAGGTTTTCCTGTTCAAGCCTGTCGATCCGCTCTCTCAGGGCTCTTTCCCCAGCCACAAGATCCAAGGTCTTGACCACCAGGCTCCTCACCATCCGGGCGGGCCATTCGGGCACCGCCATGACCCTCTCGACCAGATCCATCGCTTTTTCTGCTGGCAGCGACCCCGGCGCAACCGCTGCAAGAAGCAGGCTAAGGGAAAGCGTTCCCAGGAAAACGATCCAGCGCTTCGTCCCGGTACGCCCCATCGCCAGCCCCGTCCCCTACAAAGAACCCCGCTCGACCGTGTTCAGGATCGGTCGCTTGGAATCCAGGTCTTCCAGAATTCTGGCCAAACCATTCGTCACAGCGAGCAGCGGTTCATCGGCAACGAAAACGGGCACATTCAGCTCCTTTGACAACCGCTGGCTCAATCCTCTGAGCAGCGCTCCCCCGCCTGCCAGGACCAGCCCCTGTTCGTAAATGTCCCTGACCAGTTCCGGAGGGGTGCTTTCAAGCGTTTCCTTGATCGTTTCGCTGATCCTTTGGATGATCGGTTCGATTGCTTCGCGGACCTGAATGGAGGAAAGCAGGATGGAACTGGGCAACCCATCCGTCAGGGCCCTTCCCTTGACCTCCATCTTCAACTCCTCTTCAAGAGGTAGAACGCTTCCCAGCGCCCATTTGATCTGCTCCGCCGTCCCCTCGCCGATCGCAAGCTTGTGATTCAGGCGGAGCATGGAAACGATCGCGCTGTCAATCTCGTCTCCCGCTCCCCGGATCGATTTGCAAACCACGATTCCGCCCATGGAAAGAACCGCCACCTCGCAGGTCCCTCCTCCGATGTCGACCACCATGTTCCCCCTGGGCTCGTGAATGGGGAGAGAGGCTCCCAATGCAGCGGCCAGTGGTTCCTCGACAACGTAGGCTTCCCTGGCACCCGCCGATAGGGTGGCATCCACTACCGCCCTGCGCTCCACTTCGGTCACGCAGGCCGGCACGGACACGACCACCCTCGGCCGGGAAAAGAACCCCCTCCTGTCGTCTGCGGCCCGGACAAAATGAGAAATCATCGCTTCCGTCATGTCAAAGTCGGAGATGACCCCCTCCTTCAGGGGCTTCACCGTTTCGATTCCCGAGGGCGTCTTGCCGACCATGGCCTTGGCTTCCCGTCCCACAGCCAAAATTTCCTTGCGCCCTCCCCTCTGTGTCCGCCTGACGGCGATCACAGAGGGCTCGTTGATGACGATCCCCTTCCCCTTGACGTAGACAACCACGTTGACGGTCCCAAGGTCGATCCCCACATCACTGCCGAAAAAACCCGAAAATAGGCGAAACAAGGCTTCCCCCCGCTTTCATCTTTCAGTGCACCGTCACGGGACGGGAGCTCCCCCCCGCGACGACAAAATGGCCCACCAGTTCAATTCCCAGCAGCTTGAGCTGCTTTGAAACCACCATCGTCAAGGACCGATCCTCTTCGCTCGGCCTTGGGTTCCCGTCCGGGTGGTTATGGATCAGGACAAGTCCTGCCGCTCCGATCCGAACCGCCCTCCTGCAAAGGTAAGGAGCGTCGAGAAAAGCCCCGTCGAGTCCCCCGAAAGAGATCTTTTCCGATCCAAGAACCCTCCCCTCCCGGTCCGTAAAGAGGGAGACGATCCACTCGCGTTCTTCCGAAACCATCGCCTGTTCAAGTTTTCGAAGGGAATCCTGCCACCGTTCCCTTCCTCCATTCTGCCCGTTGCAGCAGAACCTTCGTCCAAGTTCGAGCGCTGCCACAAGGGCTGCCGCCTTTGCCGCCCCCAGTCCGGGGAAGGAACACAATTCAGCCGGCGTGGCCCTGGCCAGGGCCCGCTCGTCTGGATATTCCCTGAGGAGCCTTGCGGCAAGGGACATGACGTCGGATCCTTTCTGGCCGGTTCTCAGCAGGACCGCCAAGAGCTCCTGGAGGGACAACGCCTCCGGCCCCATTTGCAAAAGCCTTTCCCTCGGGCGCTCTTTTTCGGGAAGACTAGCAAGGCTCATGGCCAGTAGGGGTTTTCCGCCTTCTCACGACCCAGGGTCGTCTCAGGGCCATGCCCTGGAAGCACCGGGATCCCGTCTTCCAGGTCATTCAGCTTCAGCAAGGAGGCTTTCAAGTCCTTTTCGCTTCCCCCCGGCAGGTCCGTCCGCCCCACGCTCCTGGCAAAGAGCGTATCCCCGGAAACCAGAACCTTTTCCTCCCCTTCGGAAACGAGGAAACAGGAACTGCCGGCCGTGTGTCCCGGGGTATGGATGACCCGGACCGTCATTTTCCCCGCAGGGAGGATTTCTCCGTCTTCCAGGCTCTTTTCCGCTTCTGAACACTGGATCGGGGCACCGAGCCAGCGGGAAAGGTTTTCTTCGGCGGCAGTCAGCATCGGGGCATCCAGGAAGTGGATGGCCACTCCACGCGAGGATTTTCCCCTGGCCGCATCCAAGCCCGCGATGTGATCTCCATGACCATGGGTCAGAAGGACCCATTCGATCCGGAGCCGGTTCTTTTCCGCAAAATCAAGCGCCTCCGAGGGATCCCCTCCCGGATCGACGAGGATGGCCGTCCCCTCGCGGTCCCAGAGGAGATACGCGTTCGTCCACAGAGCCCCCATCGGGAAACGTCTATATTCCATCGTCAGAAAACACCCCTGCTGTCGAGAATAAGAGTGACGGGCCCGTCATTGCAAAGGGAAACCTGCATCATGGCCTGGAAAACTCCCGTCGAAACCGAAACTCCCTGCTCCCGCAAGGCGGCCCCTAACGCTTCGTAAAGCCTTTCTGCCTCATCCGGCGGAGCCGCCAAGGTAAACGACGGGCGCCTTCCCTTCCTGGCATCCCCGTAAAGCGTAAACTGGGAAACGAGTAAAATTTCTCCTCCCACGTCCCGGACGGATCGATTCATCTTCCCCTGATCATCCTCAAAAATCCTCAAGTTCACCAGCTTTTCGGCCATCCAGGCGACGTCTTTCTCCCCGTCCCCGTGCGTCACCCCCAAAAGGACACACAGACCGGAACCGATCTTTCCCTTCACCTGGCCATCGACCTTGACCTCCGACCAGGACACCCGCTGAACCACCGAACGCAAATTGATTCACCCCCGAAACACTCCGATAATACCATTCACTGTATTAAGCTTTGCCATAATCCGGTAGAGGTGCTCCACGTCCCGGACCCGGACTTCAATCGTCATTCTTGCCCGGTTGGCCGCAACGACGCTTGCTTTCACCCCGATGATGTTTCCGTCCATGGAGGAGATCGCTTGGGAAACATCCGCAAAAAGCCCAGAGCGATCCATCCCCTCGAGCTTCAGACGGGCTGTGTAGCGGTCGGAAATGAGCCTTCCCCATTCAACCCGTACGGCTCTTTCCGGTTTGGCTTCCTCGATATTGCGGCAATCCGACCGGTGAATCGTGATTCCCCGCGTTTTGGTGACATAGCCGACGATCGCATCCCCTGGGACCGGGCAACAGCAGTTCGCCAGAGAAACAAGTACCCCGCCCGCGCCTTCCACGACAATCTCCGTGTCAAATTCCTTCCTCGCCATGGCAGGAGTGGCAGCAGCCTGCGAAGCCTCCAGAGGCACTTCATGCGGGGGTGCCACCCGGGTCTCCAGCAGCTTCATCGCAACGGTAGAAGCGCTCTGGCTGTTGCCCCCGACCGCTGCAACCAGGTCTTCCCCGCTGGAATAGCCCAGATCGTGGGCGACCCGGTTCAAGGCTCCAGCCATGGCCTGCGCGTTCCATTCCGAGCCGGGTTCCCTCCGCCTGAGCTCCCTTTCAAGAAGCTCACGCCCCTTGATGACTCGCTCCTCCCGCTCGGTCCTCTCGATCTGCCTGAAATACGCGCGGATTTTGGATCGGGCCTTGCTGCTTCGGGCAATCTTGAGCCAGTCCCGTGAGGGCTTCCCCTGGGGTGAGGTCAAAATCCGGACGATCTCCCCGTTCTGGATCTCGTAGTCGATCGGGACGATCTTTCCGTTCACCATCGCCCCGACATACTTGTTGCCCACTTCGGTGTGGATCATGTAGGCAAAATCAAGCGGAGTCGATCCAGCCGGCAGAGAGACGACATCTCCGTTAGGGGTAAAGGCAAAGACCTCCGAGGTCAGCACATCCCCCTTCAGATTTTCCATGAACTCCGTTGGGGTTTCGCCCTGTCCCTCCAGCGCCTGACGAACCCAGGCCAGGCGCTTGTCCATCTCGTTCAGGCGGGTTCCCGGTTCCTTGTAGTGCCAGTGAGCCGCAATCCCGTATTCCGCGAGCCAATGCATCTCTCGCGTTCGGATCTGGATTTCGAGGGGCTCTCCGCTAGGACCGATAACGGTCGTATGGAGGGATTGATACATGTTGCTCTTGGGATTCGCGATATAGTCGTCAAACTGGCCGGGGATCGGTTTCCAGATCGTGTGGACGATGCCCAGGACCGAATAGCATTCCGCTACCGTACCGACGATCACCCGCAAGGCAAGAAGATCGTAGAGCTGTTCGAGGGAAAGGTTCTTCCGCTGCATCTTTTCGTAGATACTGAAAAAATGCTTGGCCCGACCCGTGATGGAAACCTCGATCCCGATCTCCTTCATTTTCTGGTTGAGGATATCGATCGCCTGCTTGATGATCTGCTCCCTTTCCGGGAGCTTTTTCCTGACCCGCCGCCGGATCTCGTAGAACATCTCCGGGTCTAGAACCTTGAAGGAAAGGTCCTCGAGGTCCCGCTTGATATGATAGATTCCCAGGCGGTGGGCCAGCGGAGCGTAGATTTCCACCGTTTCCTTGGCGATACGGACCTGCTTGTCCCTTCGAAGGGTCTGGATCGTCCTCATGTTGTGCAGGCGATCAGCCAGCTTGATGAGAACCACCCGGATATCCTTGGCCATGACGAGGAACATCTTCCTGAGGTTCTGGGCCTGGTAATCCTCGAAGGAATTGAAGGGAAGCTTGCCGAGTTTCGTAACGCCGTCCACCATGAGGAGAACGTTTTCGCCAAAGGCGCTTCGAATCGTATCTCCGCTTAGATCCGTGTCCTCCAGGACATCATGCAGCAGGGCGGCCACAAGAGTGTCGACATCCAGCTCCATGTCGGCCAAGATCGAGGCAACGGAGATCGTGTGGACGATGTACGGCTCACCCGAGGAGCGCTTCTGCTGTTCGTGGGCTTTAGAAGCCAGAACCATGGCCTCGCCCAACCGGGTCAGTTCATCTTTGGAAAGGTATCTCGAAGCCTTTCCCCAAAGCTCCTGCCATGCAAGCTTGACCGAGGCCACTCGCTGGGATTCCTCTATCCGGCCAAGGAAACTGTCCCTCAGGAGGCGCAGGGCCTTGCTCCCCTCCTGCGGGGCCTTTTCGTCAGGACTACTTGCGGCTCCTCTCTCCGGCCCCTTCAAGAAAGGCACCCCCTACCCGTTCCCCCTGCGAACGACCGGCTTTTCCAGGAAGAGGTCCACGCGGGTACGCCCTCTCCAGAACCCCTTTCGGGCCCGATAGACCCACCCTTCCACGGAGCCGGCATCCCTCAGCAGTTCTGGAGACCGGAACGCGACGATGGAAGCTTTTGAGAATTCGATCCGGGCATGCTGCCCGTCTTTGCCATGGGAAACGATACGGCTCTCGGCACCCCGGTGGACATAAAACAGGGGCCCGGGATTCCCGAAGCCGAACGGGCCGAGCCGTTCGATCTCCTCCAGTCCTTCCAGTGAGAGATCCTCAGGGTGGATGTCCAGCACGTCAAGGCGGTCGGAATCGCACGTCCGAAGTCCAGCAAGAAGGACTTCCAGGGAATCCTTCACTGAAGGCCAATCCTGACGGGCCACGCTAAAACCTGCAGCCTGCCTGTGTCCGCCCCACTCCTTCAGAGAGGGTGCCAGCCTTTCCAGCACCGAAACAGCATCCGCCCCTTTCGGAACTCTCAGGGTTCCGCGCACCAGGCCTGAATTTACAGGCGCCGCAAGAACAACCGGGCAGCCCATTTCGCTGCAGATCCTGCTGGCGACTCCGCTCAGGACCCCAACGGGCCAATCGTCATGTTCCGCGACCAGGCCGGTTTTCCCCTCAAAAAGGGGCCTGGCCTCTTCCATGATTCTGGCGGTTAGTCCCTGTCTCTTGCGGTTGAGCACGACAAGATCTCCGACCGCTTTCCCAAGAGGCGGTTCCCCGGAAAGCACCTTGACCGCCAGGTCGGCCGTATCCAGGCGTCCGGGGGCATTCAGGCAGGGGATGACCTTCATGGCCATGGTTTCGCAGTCCAGCGCGCCGAGATCCACCCCCAGCTGGTTCGAAAGCGCTTCCAGTCCAGGTTCCTTCCCTTCCCGGATCTTTGTCAACCCTTCCCTGACAAGGGCTCGGTTCAATGGCCCCAGGGGAACGCAATCCGCCACGGTCGCAAGGGCGACCAGCCCCAGGTTTTCCAGCAACCAGTTCCTCTCGAACGCTCCGCTTTTCCAGGCCCAGGCCCAAAGCACGGCGGTGCCACAGAGAGCCTTGGCTTCAGGGCTTCCGGCGAACTGGGGGTTGAGTACAACTGCGCCCGTCTCGGCCGGGCGCTTTTCCCGGGGAAGGTGGTGATCGAAAACCACCGCCTCCATGCCCAGTTCTCTTGCCGCTGCCAGGGCGCTTTCGCTTGAAGTCCCGCAATCCACGGCAACGAGGACATCGCACCCCCAGTCGGCGATTTTTCGCACTATCCGCTCATGCAGGCCATAGCCTTCCTGGTGCCGATGGGGAATAAAATAGCGAACGTCGGCATCTCGAAACGAAAAAAGCCGTGCGGCAAGGGTGGTCGCCGATACCCCGTCCACATCGTAGTCGCCGTAGACGACGAGACGGGTGCCGGCTTTCATCCTATTGAAAACCTCCTTCGCGGCCTCGACACCTGGACCCAGGTTCACCCTTTCCATCAGGACGTCCAAATCCGGGTCAAAGAGCTCCCTGGGGTCCCCTTCGACCGGGACTCCCCGCATCCGCAGGATTGCGCCCGCCAGTGGAGAGCAGCCGATCTCCCTCGAGAGATCGGCTGTCGTCCGATCGATCTGCCAATGCCGGAGAAGGGCGGGTTCTATCCCTGCAATCACTGCGGGCTCCCGCTCGGTGATCCTTCCGGATCCGGAGTCTCCTCAACCACCCGAGCCGCCTCGGCTGGGAAAGCCTTGAGGGCTTCGAGCAATTGCTGCCTTTCCTGCTCAAGAGAACGGATCCGCTCTTCCTGTTCCTTCATTTTCCGTCGGAGGGCGCTTCGAACCTCGATGAGAGAGGCTAGGGAAACGATCCACATGAGAAGCCCACCGGCTGCAAATAGCAAAATATCCCATAACCCCTGGGGGATAGCCTTCTCCCAGAAGATGAACCGGACCACGACGTCTCCCGTGTTCTGAAAAGCATAGCCTGCAGCCACAAGCATGGCCAGCAGGATCGCGAGGGCATAACTCTTCACATTGTTCCCTCCTTCGTTGCGGCTCTGGAACCGCTTAAGCTTTCCTGCCGGGAGGTTCTTCGCCCGATTCTAGCATGGACTTCGGGCTTGTCCTCATTCTGCAGGCTTTGGAGGTACCGGTCCCTCCCGGAGTTCTCCCAGATGGGATCATAAATCGCCTTCATCTCTTCCGCATAGCGGTCAAGGTCTTCCGCCATGTCCAGCAGGATGGATTCCGCCCCGGGGTGTGTGGGACGGGCATGGGTTCTCTCGACGATCTCCCGAAGAACATGGGGATGGTCGATGATCAGGCAGGGCCGAAGAAGGTTGTCGTCATCGTAGGGTTGCGCTTCCCGGATCGCCTGGAAAAATGGACTTTGAAACACGTCCGTCAGTTTTTTCCCATGAATGTTGTCGACCGCGAAGTGTACAAACACGCAAGGTTCCACATCTCCGTTCGCGATGATGTGAATGTAGCGTTCCCCTCCCGCCATGCACCCGTCAACGTAAGGGCCGTCGTTCCAGAAGTCCCCCATGAAAATCGGTTTTTCCCGCCTCCATTGCTCGACCTTTTCGTGGAGGCGAGCTCTTTGTTCCGGTGTCGCCATCAGGGCGGTATCCGGGTTCAGGCCGGTCGGGATGTACTGGAAAAACCATCCCGCCAGGCACCCGGCCGATATCATGCTGTCAATGAAGGCGTCCGAAGCGATTTCCTCCGCGTTTTCCCTCGTGTAGGTCGCGCTGAAACCGAAAAGAACCCCAGCCTTTCTTAGCCGGGCGTAGGTTTCCATGATCCTGTCGTGCATCCCTGGGCCTCGCCTGGCATCCGTGCTTTTCGAGCTTCCCTCGATCGAGACCATGGGCGCCACGTTGCCAAGCTTGACCAGTCTTTCGACCATCGGCTCATCCAGAAGCGTGCCGTTGGTATAGACCTGGAAAAAGCAGTCCCCGTGCTTTTCCCACAAATCCAGCAGGTCTTTCCGGATGAAGCATTCCCCGCCGGAAAAGGTAAAGAAGTACATCCCCAGCTGTTTCGCTTCGGTCAGGATTCGGTCCAGCTCCTCGAAAGAGAGTTCTTCTCCTCCCTTGTACTCGGAAGCATAGCATCCCCTGCAGCGGAGGTTGCAACGCATCGTCGGGCTGATGACCATAAAATTGGGGATGTGGATACCGCGCGCCTTTTCTTCCCGGTCGCGGATGCCTCTTCCCAGGACGATGAAATTGACAAGGAAATTCGCGATGAACTTCTTTCTGACATTGGGGTGAAGCTGGCTGAAGGTCCGTTTGAAAACCCCGATAAACGGATGATCGCTTTCCACCATGAAAGCCAATTTTTCAAACCCCGTCCTATGGTATTTCGACGGGGCAAGCGCAGAGATGATCCTGAAAAGGGCGGCAAGGTCCTTTTCTCTTCCATTCTCAATGGCCTGAATCAGGCCATCCAGCAGCCTGGCGGAAACAACCCCCCTGGCCTGGTCGAAAATGGACTGCCTCACCATGATCACGCTCCTTTCGCTTCCAGTCGTTCAATCCTCTCTTCCAGGGTTCGGAGCCGAAGCTCACAAGCCTGGAGATCTTCCTTCGTCGCTAGAGGCAGATGCGCGAGCAAGCGCTGGAGTTCTTTCTGAAAGCCCGAGATCAGCGTTTTTCTCCTTGCCTCCAGGGATCGCTCGACTTCCTGTAGGAGCCCATCCAGGTCGGCCTGGCTCAGTATTCCCTTCTGGACCAGGGAAGACATGTTGTCTCTCATGATCGCCAGCGCGGCAGTCCCCGTTCCGACTCCTTCCATGAGAAGCTGAAGGACCGTTTCCATCCGCCTTCCCCCCTTTCCGTTTCCATCTCCATTATAAACCTCGCCTTAAAACGAGGGGGACGGCGTTTCGGCGCCGTCCCCCTGTTGCGGCCGATGCCTCCCGCCTGCTAGCGGGGAGAGCGCTGCATCCACTCGCACAGGAGAGCGCAGGCGATGAAGATCGAACTGTAGGTCCCGACGATAAGTCCCACAAGGAGGGCAAAAGAAAAGTCGGCAATGACGGGCCCCCCGAAAAGGAAGAGCGCAAGTACCGGAAGGAGGGTCGTCAGGGACGTGTTGATCGTCCGGGAAAGCGTCTGGTTCACGGAATCGTCGAGCAGGCGCTCGATCCCGAGCTGGCGCAGCTTCCCCCAGTTTTCCCTCACACGGTCAAGAACCACGATGGTGTCGTTGATGGAGTAACCCACGACCGTGAGGATCGCTGCAATGAAGGTCAGCGAGATTTCCCGGCCCGTGAGCGCAAACGCTCCCGTGACGATGATCGCATCGTGAGCCAGGGCAATGACGCTGACCGCCGCAAAGCGGAACTGGAAACGGAAGCTGACGTAAAGAAGGATGCCCACCAGGGCAAGACCGAGGGCGATGAGGGCCCCTCGGCTAAGCTCTTTACCGACGACAGGCCCCACTTTCTCAAGACGGAGAACCTGGATCTCACCGAACTGTTTCCGTAGAGCCTCGCGAGCCTTCTGACCGACCGTCTCTTCCCCCGCCTTCAGGCGGATGATTACGCCCCGGTCGCTGTAGGACTGGATGACAGCCTGTTCCTGCCCCAAGGATTTGAGCGTTTCCCGAACCTGACCGACTGAAACCGGCGCCGGGAATTCTACCTGCAGAAGGGTTCCCCCTGTATAGTCGATCCCAAGATTCAGACCCCGGAAAAAGATCAGGAAAAGGCTTGCGACCACCAGGAAAAGACTGATCCCTAGCGCAATCTTGCGGAAAGCCATGAATTCGAATTTCCTGTCATGCAAATACTTCATGCTGTTCCCTCCCTCAGTTCGACCCGAGGGCCTTTTTTCGGCTGAAATCCATCAGAAGCTGCAGGATCGCCCGGGTAACCACGACGTTGCAGAAAACGCTGGAAACGATCCCGATGCTCAGGGTTACCGCAAAGCCACGGATCGGGCCGCTCCCGAAATAGAACAGGATCACCGCCGCAATCAAGGTCGTGAGGTTGGAATCGAGGATCGTCATGAGCGCTTTCCGGAAACCGGCGTCAAGAGCCGCAAGCCGGGTTTTGCCTGAGCGCAGCTCTTCCTTCATCCGCTCGTAGATCAGGATGTTCCCGTCGACCGCCATTCCGATCGTCAGGACGATCCCGGCGATACCCGGCAGCGTAAGCGTCGACCTGAAGGCGATCAGCCCGGCAAAGACGAGAAGAAGGGCCACGCACAGCGCCATGTCGGCCGCAATCCCCAGGAATCGGTAATAAACCAGCATGAAGACCAGGACCAGTACGGCTCCAATGATCCCCGCCCTGAGCCCGGATCGGATCGAATCGGCACCAAGGGTCGGGCCGACGGTCCGGTTTTCGGCCACTTCAACCGGAACGGGAAGTGCACCTGCCCGCAGCATGATCGCAAGCCGGTTGGCCTCGTCCACCGTAAATCTGCCGGTGATCTGGGCTTCCCCGCCGCTGATCCGCTCCTGCACCACCGGCGCCGAGATCACTTCTCCGTCAAGGACGATGGCGATCTGCCGGCCGACGTTGGAAGCGGTGGCCTCATCGAAAAGCCTTGTTCCCTCTGGGCTGAACTTGAGGGAAACCATTGGCCTGGAAAGGCTGTCAAATCCTGTTCTGGCGTCTTTCAGATCCTTGCCGACCACATAGGTTTTCCCCAGAAGGTAGGCCCTCCCGTCTCTATCCCTTCCGACGGTCGTCCCGGGCGTCCGTGCAGCGGTCGCCTTCAGTTCGTTCGCAAGGGCATCGACCTCTTCCCTGGCCTTCTGCCACCGCGCCTGGGCAGCCAGGAAATCCTCTTCGCTAGCGTAATTGGGACGGTTGGGCGCGGGAGGCACGGCACCCGTCGACTGCAAAACCTGTTTGAACTCGAGCAGCGCCGTTCTGCCGATCAGTTCCAGCGCCGCCTCCGGGTCCTGGATCCCCGGAAGATCGAGGATGACCCGATCCTTTCCCTGCCTCTGGATGACGGGTTCCGTGACGCCGTACTGGTCAACACGGTTTCTCAGGACGGCGATCAACCTCTCGATGCTGTCGTCGGTCAAGGGGCTTTCCGGGGTATCCTTCGCCAAAAGGACGATGTGGGCACCACCCTTGAGATCCAGCCCCAGCCGGACCTTTCCCTGGATGGGGAAAACCGCGAACAGCGCAGCTACGATTACCGCCGCGACGATGATCAATCGCCAGCGATCCCTCTTCAACATGGGGCAAACCTCCTCGTGAAACAACTTGGTTCAGAAAAGCCGAACATTCCCCGCCTTCGGGCAGAAAAAAAGGAGCAGGCACGTTCACCCACTCCGTCTGCTAAAGGGCAGCTACGCTTCCGGGATCCCCTCAACCGCAGGGGTTTCTTCCTTCTTTCCGGCTTCTTCGGTCCGCTTATACTGGATGGAGGACTTCAAGATGCGGGCCTTGACCCCATCCGCGATCTCAAGGATAAAGCTGTCCTCTTTCGTGTCACGGACGATGCCGAAAAACCCGCCGGCCGTCACGACCTGGTCGCCTTTCCGGATCGATGCGAGCATCTCCTGGTGCTGGCGCTGCCGCTTCTTCTGGGGGCGGATGATCAGGAAGTAGAAAATGACCACAAACAACGCAAGGGGAAGAAGCATTCCCATCAGTCCACCTTGAGCTCCACTGTTCAAACCGAACGCCTCCTGTCTTTAGTCTCGTGTTTTCGGCATGGACAATTCTAACACGACTTTACCGTTCAAGCTGCTTGAGAAAGAAAAGGAGCTTCTCCAGTTCCGTCGCGATATCCACGTGGTAGACGAGAACGGACTTCGGAACGATCACCGCTGTCTGGGCGAAGGAAAGGATCCCGCGGATCGTGCCCGCCGCCACCGCCCGGTCGACACATCCCTGCGCCGCCGCCGCGGGTACCGTAAGGATCAGGATCTCGACCTGCTGCTCCCTAAGGACATCGGTGATCTTTTCGATCGGGTAGCAGGGAATCCCCAGGATGGAGCGGCCGACCTTCCCGGGATCGACATCAAAAAGGGCAAGGACCTTGAACTTGCTGCTCTGGAAGGCCTTGTGCCCCAACAGGGCTTCACCCAGCCGTCCCACGCCCACCAGGGCGATGCGCCAAAGCCGAGGGGTTGAAAGAATGCTCTTGATATGCTCATACAGTTTCTCGACATGGTAGCCCACACCCCGCTTGCCAATCTCCCCGAAGTAGGAAAGATCCTTTCTGACTTGACTGGCTTTCAGGGAAAGCATCTCCCCGATCTCCTGCGAGGAAACCACCCTGCGGCCCTCTTCATGAAGAAGCTCCAGGAGGCGGTAGTACTGGACCAGCCTTTCTATCGTTGGCTCGGCAACTTTCATCAACGCGATCCCCCGATCTCGGCGCCTGTTGCCGGACTACAGTCGGCTGGCGACGACCTCGATTTCGACCAGGGCCCCTTTCGGCAGGGCGGCCACCTCGACGAACGAACGGGCGGGAGGCTCCTCGCTGAAGAAACGACCATAGACCTCGTTGACGGCCGCAAACGTCCCCATATCGGTGGAAAACACGGTCGCCTTGACAACGTGACGGAGCGTCAGGCCCTGCGACTCGAGGAGGGCCTTAACGTTCTTCAGGACCTGCTCCGCCTGGGCGGCAGCGTCCCCTTCCACGAGCGAGCCGGTTTTCGGGTCGATCGGGATCTGGCCTGAGAGGAACAGTAAATCCCCTGCCCAAACCCCCTGGCTGTAAGGACCGATTGCTGCCGGAGCATTCTCGGTTGAAATAATTTTTTTCACTTAATCCACTCCCCCTCTTTTTATTTTTTCAGGAATCCAGCCCGTTTTCCCAAGGGCCTTCCGCTTTGACGCGACGATCCTCGAGCACGCGAAACATCGAGTTCTCGCCGCGCGGGATCCGGGGCTCTCCCGAAAGGACCTCGACAAGAAGAACCCTCCTCGGGTAGGAGATTTCGATCCGGTCGGCCGAGCGAACCTCCGCCGATGGCTTGACGGTTTTCCCGTTCAGTTTCACCGCGCCCATCTCCACCATCTCTCGAGCTGCGGTCCGCCGTTTCACCAGGCGGGAAAGTTTGAGGAAAAGGTCAATCCTCATTGCTTGATCCGTCCGTCACAAGCCCTTCGAAGTATACCAAAATCCATTAACCGCAACAAATACCGCCATCCCTACTCCAGGAAATCCCGCAACTTCCGGCTCCTGCTTGGGTGGCGGAGCTTCCGTAGCGCCTTGGCTTCAATCTGCCGAATCCTTTCCCTTGTCACGCCAAACCGTTTCCCCACCTCTTCGAGTGTGTAGGCGTGTCCGTCTTCCAGTCCGAACCTCAGGTGCAGGACTTCCCTTTCTCTGTCGGTCAGGTCCTCGAGCATCTCTTCCAGCTGCTCCCGCAAAAGCTGCCTCGAGGCTGCGTCCTCGGGGCTCGGAAGATCCTTGTCCTCCAGGAAGTCCCCGAGCTGGCTGTCTTCCTCCTCGCCAATCGGAGTTTCCAGGGAAACGGGTTCCTGGGCGATCTTCTGGATCTCCTCCACCTTCTGGGCCGTGATCTCCATCTCCCGGGCGATCTCGTCCGCACGGGGCTCCCGGCCCAGCCTCTGGACCAGCTGCCTGGAAACACGGATCAGCTTGTTGATCGTCTCCACCATGTGGACGGGAATGCGGATCGTCCGCGCCTGGTCCGCGATCGCGCGGGTGATCGCCTGCCGGATCCACCAGGTGGCGTAGGTGCTGAACTTGTAGCCCTTTCGGTAGTCGAATTTTTCCACCGCCCGGATCAGGCCGAGGTTGCCCTCCTGGATGAGATCCAGGAACAGCATCCCCCGCCCGATGTATTTCTTCGCGATGCTAACGACAAGGCGGAGGTTCGCTTCTACCAGCTTGGCCTTCGCTTCCGCTTCCTCCGCTTCAACACGCTTGGCAAGCTCGACTTCCTCTTCCGGTGTAAGGAGGGGGATCTTGCCGATCTCCCTCAGGTACATCCGGACGGGATCGGAAAGAGGCAGGTCCTCCAGGTCACCCGATTCTTCGGCAACCGCGGCAATGGCGGCAGGGACAGGCTCTTCCGGAACCTCCTCCTTGATTTTCGTTTCCTCCATGACGTCGATGCCGAGTTCCATCAGGTTGAAGTACAGGTTGTCCAGGGTGTCCGCGTTGAGGTATTCCGCGGGCAGGCGCTTCTCGATATCCTCGTAGGTGACGAACCCTTTTTCCCTTCCTTCGTGGAGCAAATCCCGGACGTTTTCGATATACTTGGACATCTCGTCCGGAGCGGGTTCACCAACTTCTGCCGGCGCCTCCTGGGTTGCCTGCGGGGGAGTTTCCGGATTTCCGGATGCGGCTCTATCGAGGTTTTCCCCGCTTTCACGAAGGTTTTCCTCCTGTACGGCATCGGGATGTTTCTTTTCTTTTTTCTCTTTCTTGGCCATCGTCTTCATCTCCTCCCCTTCAGCATCCGGGCCAGCCAGTTCAACCTGGACATCTCCTCGCTCGTCGCCAAACCCCGCGTCATCTTTTCCCTCAGGCTTCGGTATTCCTTTTCAGCATTTCGCTTCCTGAGGCCCGCCTCGATTTTTTGCCAGGCCTCTTCCCGTTCCCCGAATGCCTCGCAAAAATCGCCACCTGCCGCGAGGGCGGACTCAAGGAAACGGTCCGCGGTTTCATACCAAATCCTCCTGAGGGATTCCGGGGGCTCTCCGTTCAGCAGTGCCGCCGCGGCGCTCTGGATTCGTTCGTCCCCGAAGAGCGGGAGGATCGCCTCAGGTGCGCTTCCCGCGCGCTTTTCGGGACAGTTCCATAAAAGGTAGAGCAGGGCGGACTCGAGCGGGTCCGGTGGATCTTCGGCCCGTTTGCTTTGCCTCTCCCCTATCAATACGCTGGAAAGGGCCGAATCCCTCTTTTCGGGGAAAGCGGAGTTTTTTTTCTGCCCCTTCAGCTGGCTTAGGAGTTCGTACAGCTGGTGCGAGAAAATCCCAAGCGAACTGGAGATTGATCCCAGGTATGGAGCCAGGTCCAGCATGGGAAGTTCCGAAAGGCCGTTCAGGATTTCTTCGACGGCTTTTTTTCTGCCAGGCCCCGCCAGGGCCCCCCGCCTCGCGTGCACATGGTACAGGGGCAGGGGCATCGCATTTGCCAAAGCCTGCCCAAAGAGGAGATCGCCTCCATCGGAAGCGAGGAGCTCGTCCGGATCCTTGCCTCTGGGCAATTCGACCACACGTACTTCCAGCCCCTCGTTCTGCAGGAGGGACATCCCCCTCAGCGTCGCCTCCTGCCCCGCGGCGTCGCTGTCATAACAGATCAGGACCCGGTCGGAAATCCGCTTCAGCAAGGCGGCCTGCTCGGCCGTCAAGGAAGTGCCCAGAGTGGCCACAGCGTTCTCAAAACCGCAGAGGTGGAGCCGCAGCGCGTCCATGTACCCCTCGACGACGATCGCTTCTCCCCTTTCGCGAATGGAGCCCTTTGCGGCGGGAAGCAGGTATAGCAGGCTGCGTTTGTTGAACAGGGGACCCTCTGGGCTGTTGATGTACTTTGCCCCTTCTCCCGACAGGATCCTCCCCCCAAAGGCCGTGAGTTTCCCGGCTATGTCCCGGATGGGAAAGATGACCCTGCCCCGAAAACGGTCATAATCGCCTTTCTGCCCCTCCACGATCAGGCCGCAGGAAAGG
>JAJUIT010000112.1 GCA_029267465.1 Synergistaceae bacterium | reverse complement strand
GTTTCCGGTGGTCATGGCGGAGGGGACACACCCGGTCCCATGCCGAACCCGGCCGTTAAGCCCTCCAGCGTCGATGGTACTGCGGTCCTAACCGTGGGAGAGTAGATCGCCGCCGGAAACCTTTTTCATCGCTCGAGAGAGAGGAGTCCTGAAAAGGACTCCCCTCTCTCGAGCTTTTCACTACCTCCGCAGGAATTCAACGGGACTGGAAAAGGTTCATTTGCCAAGGCAGAACTGGCTGAAAATCAGGTCGAGCAGATCCGTGTCTGCGGAAATCCCCAAAAACCGTTCCAGGGCGAGGCGGCTATCCCTGAGGCAATTGGCCGCCAGGTCCAGGGACCTGGCCTGGAGAGCTTCTGCCAGAAGGGCGGAAGCGGTACGCAACTCTTCGACCTGGCGGGAGGTAGCGTTGCAGGCCTCTTCCATGATTCCACCCGATGAAACGGAAAGGACGATTTCTTCCTTCAGCTCTTCAATTCCCTTCCCCGTCTTTGCGGAAACAGGGAGGCAATGGATCCCGGGGTGATGATCCCTGAAACGATCGAGGTCCAATGCCTGGGGGAGGTCGGTTTTGTTGACCAAGACCAGGAAGCGCTCCCCTTTCAGCTGTTCTTCAACGAGCCGGTCTTCGGCCCCGAAAGGGCGGCTGCCGTCAAGAACCCAGAGCTTGATGTCGGATTGCTTGACCGCCGTCAGCGTTTGGGCAATGCCAGCCTCCTCGATCAGGTCCGCCGGAGTCCGGATTCCGGCTGTGTCAGCCAGGCGGATCGGGACTCCCCGGTGGGTCAGGACGGCCTCGATGATGTCGCGGGTCGTTCCCGGAATGGCCGTGACGATGGCTCGTGATTCCTGGAGGAGGGCGTTCAGGAGGGAGGATTTCCCCACGTTGGGGCAGCCGACGATGGCTACCCGGATTCCTTCCCGCAGGATCTGCCCATCCCTGCAGCGCCGGAAAAGACCTTCTGCTTCGCTTTGAAGCCGAGCCAGGTCGGGAGTGATTTCCGCCAATTGCGGGAGAGGAACGTCTTCTTCGGGAAAATCGAACGAGGCCTCGAGGATGGCGGACAGGCCAAGCAACCTGTCTCGAAGGGTCCTGACGGAGGTTGAAAGCTCACCCCGTAGGGAACGGGCGGCGGAGGAGAGGGCTTTGTCGCTTCGGGCCCGGATGATTCCGAGAACCGATTCCGCCTGGGCCAGGTCGATGCGGCCGTTCAGGAAAGCCCGGCGGGTGAACTCGCCCGGTTCGGCGAGGCGCGCTCCCAGTTCGAGAAGCCTTTCAAGGGTTTTCCTGGCAGCCATGGTTCCCCCGTGGCAGTGGATTTCCGCCATGTCTTCCCCGGTGTAGCTGTGAGGGCCTTCGAAACGGACGGCCAGGACCTCGTCGATGAATTCCCCCGACTGATCGAGGATGTGCCCGTAGCGCATGTACCGCGGCGGCGATGCCGCCAGCGTCGAGCGCGACTTGAAAAGTTGGTCGGCCAAAGCGGAGGAATCCGGGCCCGAAAGTCGAATGATCGCGATTCCCGATTCTCCCCATGCAGTTGATACGGCGGCGATCGTGTCCTCTTTCATCGAGGTTCTCCCTCCTTTCCTCTCAGAATGAATGAGGGGGTGGAAATCGATCCTCCACCCCCCACCCATGGTTTTTACAAGGTGACTTAACGGGCCAAAAGTTCTCTCATGGCCTCGCCGAGGCGGCGAACCCCCTCGTCGATGATTTCCGGGCTCGAGTAGGTGTAGTTCAGCCTCGCGTTGTGTTCTCCGCCTCCGTTCGGGAAAAAGGGCATGCCCATGACGAAGGCCACTTTTTTCTCGATGGCTTTCTCAAAAAGGGATCTCACATCGATACGGGGCATCTCGATCCAGTAGAAAAAGCCCCCTTCCGGCTTGACCCAACGGACCTCCTCGAGAGGAAGGTGGCGCTTAAAGCTGTTTTCCATGGCATCCCGTTTCTGGCGGTAGTTGGAGATGATCTTGGGCAGATGCGTGTCCAGGTATCCTCGACTGCAGTATTCGTAGGCGAGGGCTTGGGTTATGGGGCTGGAGCAGAGGTCGATGGCTTGTTTGAACACGGTCATCTTGCGAATGATCTCTTTCGGCCCCGTGCACCAGCCGACCCGGGTTCCGGGTGCCAGGATCTTCGAGAAGGAACCGGCGTAAAGGACGCCGCCGTCCGGATCCAGAGAAAAGATGGACGGGAGATGGTCCCCATCGAATCGGACATAACCGTAGGGATCATCCTCGAAGATCGGGATCTCCAGCTGATGCGCGATTTCCACGAGCCTCTGGCGTCTCTTGAGGCTCATCGTGGAGCCGCATGGATTGTGAAAGTTCACGATGGTGTAGATGAACTTGACCCGTTTCCCCTCTGAGCGTGCTTTTTTGACTGCCTCAGGGATCAGGTCAACGATCATTCCTTCGGCGTCGGTCGGGATGCCGATGAAGTTTGCCCCGTGGTTGTGGAAAGCCGTCAGTGCGGCAAGGTAGGAAGGATCCTCGGTCACCACGGTGTCCCCTGGATCGATCATCGCCCATCCAAGGAGATCGAGAACCTGCTGGGAACCGGTTGTCAGCAGCATTTCCTCCTGGGAAACCCGCCTGCCCATGCGGGGGGCGGTCCATTCGGAGAGGAAGCCTTTCAGAGGGGGGTATCCTTCCGTGGTGCCATACTGCAGAAGGTTCTTCCCGTCGTTCTTGAGGACCACAACCCCTTCGAAGAACTCGTCGACCGGGAAGACTTCGGGAGCAGGCATTCCGCCCGCGAAGGAGATCATCCCCGGCTGCTTGATCACGCTTAGAATTTCACGAACCGGAGAAGGGCGGACGTTTTCGGATTTCTTGCTGTAGTTGATTTCCCAGATGCTGTTCAATCAAAACTCCTCCTTTAGGTAGATAACGGATCTAGTCCGTCAGCAATTCTCGCATCGCTTCTCCAAGCCGCTTCATGCCTTCGTCCGTCTGCTCGGTCGAGGCGAAGGTGAAACACATCCTGAAGGCATTTTCGCCTCCTCCGTTCGGAAAGAAAGGTTCTCCGACCACGAATGCCACCTTCTTCTCGATGGCCCGTTCGAAAAGAGTCCTGGCGGAGATTCGCGGCGTTTGGAGCCAGTAGAAATACCCTCCCTCCGGTTTGACCCAGGAAACCTCCTCCAGTGGCAAAAAACGGCGCATCGCGGTTTCGAAATCGTCCCTTTTTTTCCGGTAGTGGTCGACGATCTTTGGAAGGAAAGCGTCCAGAAAGCCCAGCTCGCAGTATTTGTAGACCTGTGCCTGGGCGACGACCGAGGTACAGACATCCACCGCCTGCTTGAAAACGGCCATCTTCCGGATGATTTCGCGATCCCCTCCGGCCCAGCCGACACGGGTTCCGGGAGCCAGGATTTTCGAGAAAGAGCCGGCGTAAATCACGATCCCCCTCTCGTCCAGAGAGAAAAGGGAAGGAAGGTGTTCCCCGTCAAACCGGATATACCCATAAGGATCGTCCTCGAGAATCGGGATCTCCCATTCCTGGGCAATCTGGACGAGTTGGCGCCGACGAGGCAGGCTCATCGTGCAGCCGAGGGGGTTGTGGAAGTTCGGGATCGTGTAGATGTACTTGACTTTCCTTCCCCTTGCCCTCGCCTCCTGGAGAAGGGAAGGAAGAAGCTCTACCTGCATCCCGTTTGCATCGCAGGGGACGGTGATGAAGGAAGCGCCGTGGTTCCGCATCGTCCCGGTCGAACCGAGGAAGGTTGCCTCTTCGCAGATAACGAAATCCCCCGGGTCGATGGTGGCCCAGCTCAGGAGGTCGACAACCTGGGTAGACCCCGCCGTGATCAGGATCTCATCCTCCTCCAGCTTTCTCCCCATGCGCGGTGCCGTCCAGTCCGAAAGGAAAGCCTTCAGGGGAGGGTATCCTTCCGTTGTTCCGTATTGAAGGATATCCCGCCCCTGTTCTTCCAGGATCCGGTTTGCCGCCTCCCGGAAAGCTTCCACCGGAAAGGCTGCCGGATCAGGCATCCCTCCCGCGAAAGAGATGACCCCCGGTCGCCGGGTGAGGTGCAGCATCTCCCGGATGGGCGAGGGTTTGAGAGAACGGCTAGCTCGGCCGTAAAGAGGTTCCCATATCGATGTCATGATCCACCTCCGGTATCATCGTGCATACAAAATGGGCGGGGCCTGCAGGCCCCGCCAAACACTCAGGAATTTCCCCGAAGTTCCTCAATCGCAAGGGCGAGCCGCCGAGCCCCTTCTGCAATTTCCTCGGATTGCGCGAAGGTGAAGCAGGCCCGCAGGTATTCTTTTCCTCCGCCCGAAGGGAAGAAAGATTCCCCGATCACGAAGGCGACTCCCTTCTCTACGGCCTTGTAAAAGAGTTCCTTCGTGTCGATTCCGGGAAGGCGGATCCAGAAGAAGAATCCTCCCTCCGGGATCGAGTAGACCGCGTTCCCCGGAAGGGTGCTGCGGAAGGCTTCTGCCATGGCATCCCGCTTACGGCGGTAGTGATCCAGGATCTTCGGCAGGTGTCCGTCGAGGTACCCCAGCCGGCAATACTCGTAAACGGCGGCCTGGGCTACAACCGAAGTACACATGTCGACGCCCTGCTTGACCATGACCATTTTCCTGGTGACGTCCTTCGGCGCTACCACCCACCCGACTCGCGATCCAGGTGCCAGGATTTTTGAAAAGGAGCCTGCATAAAGAACCATCCCCTCGGTATCCATCGAAAAAATCGTCGGTTGGTCGGTCCCGTTGTAGCGGAGCAGGCCGTAGGGGTCGTCCTCGTAAATCGGAATCCCCGTTTCAACGGCGATTTCCAGGAGGCGGCGCCGCCTTTCGGCTGAAAGGGTGTAGCCCGACGGGTTCTGGAAATTGACGATGGTGTAAATGAACTTGATCCTCTGTCCTTCGGCACGGGCTTTCCGGATCAGTTCGGGAAGGAGTTCCACCTGCATTCCGTCCTCGTCGCAAGGAACGCCGAGGAAACGGACCCGGTGATTTTTCATGGTGTGCAGGGCCCCCGGATAGGTCGGTTCTTCCACGATCACCGTATCCCCGGGATCCACCATGACGGAACAGAAGAGGTCGGTGACCTGCTGGGAGCCGGTGGTGATCAGCATTTCTTCCGGTTGCGTCACGCGGCCCATTTTCGGAGCCATCCAGTTGGCGAGGAATTCCCTGAGGGGTTCAAACCCCTCTGTCGTGCCGTACTGGAGAACTTCCTGCCCCCTCTCGCTGAAGATTCGGGCCGCCTCGGCAAATTCCTTCACCGGGAAAATGGCGGGATCCGGATTGCCCCCCGCGAACGAAATCATTCCCGGCCGCTTCGTCAGCTTGAGCAGTTCACGGATTGGCGAAGGTTTCAAAGCCGCCCCGACGGTGGAGTACAATTCCTGCCATGCCTTTTCGCTCATCAAGAATCCCTCCTGAAATCGCAATGAAGACGGCCGAATTATAACATGAAGGGAAAAGCTTCAAACCGGCCGGGCCTTTGCCTTCTTTGGTTCGAACCATCGCGGGGAGGGGAGTTTCCTAGAGAAGGACTTTTCGTTAAACTTAAAGAAGCGAATCCGCGAGAAAAATTAGCGCCCAGCGGAAGTGGGCACAAAATCCGAAAAGGAGCTCTTTCATGAAACAGCGTTCGGATCAGCTTCTCGAATTCCTGCCGCAAGCGCTTTTCTTTTTGGACCAGCACTACACCGTTTCGTACGCGAATCCAGCCTGCCTTGAATGCCTGGATCGGGAAAGGGAGTCCTTTTGCGGGCGTCTCCTTGCGGACCTTTTCCCCCGGGGCGAGGAGAGTCCCGTCGAGCAACGTCTCAAGGAACTCTCCGAGGAGAAGCTGTTCGAGGCCGTTTTCGATATCCCCTTGGAGGAGGAAAGGCAAAAATGGGTCCGGCTGAGGGTGCGGAGCATTCCTTTCATGGAGGCTGATACCGGCAGGGTTTTCGTCGGCTCGGTTGAAGACGTATCCAAGTGGAAGAAAGTGGAGGAAGAGCGGGAAACCCTGCTGGATTTAGCGGAGAAGGCCAACCAGGAATTGAAAGAGTTCGTTTCGATCGTTTCTCACGACCTGAAGGCACCCCTTCGGGGGATTTCTTCCCTCGCAGGCTGGATCCGGGACGACTTTGCCGACCGCATCGGGGAAGAAGGTCGCGAAAACCTCGATCTTCTGATCCGCCGCGTTCAACGGATGTATGCCATGATCGAAGGCCTCCTGCGGTTCTCGAGGATCGCGAATACGAGCGAACAGCGTGGACCGGTGGATTTGGAGGCCATCCTGGCCGAAACGCTTCGCACCTTATCCCCGAAGGAAGGGATCCGAATCCTTCGCGAAGAGCC
>JAJUIT010000151.1 GCA_029267465.1 Synergistaceae bacterium | reverse complement strand
GGGTGATGTCGATGGCCCATCTCTCGTTGAGCTTTTCCGCAACACTCCGGCTTCCCTGGACCCGCGGCTTCGGTGTCTTCGTCCGGTGATGCACGAACCGCCGCTTCACCTTCAGGATCCGGTAGACCGCCTTGCGGTTGAAGGCAATTCCCGCCTGGTGTCTCAAAAGGGCCCCTATCCGCCTGTACCCGAAGGTCGGCTGTTCCTGGACCAACTGCCTGATCCTTTCAGACAGTTCCGGCTTCACGGCCGGAACCATCCGAAAGTCCGTTCTCTTCCGCTTCTTCCTGGACTGGCAGGCGCTCCTGGAAACGTCCAGCACTTCGCAGATCTTCCGTTCCGAGGCTTCCGGAATCGCCTCCCTCACTCGCTGGACGTCTTCCCGTCGAAAGGGCTAATTTGGCTTCATCGCCTCCTGCATGATGTCGATTTCCAGGGCCATGCGCCCAACCTTCCGCTCCAGACGCCTGATCAGATCGTCCTTCTGCTCCTCTTCGTCCCGGGGCCGGCTTTTCAACGCGTTCTCCGCACCCACCAGGAACCGCTCTTTCCACCGTTCCACCTCGGCCGCTGTGAGGCCGTGGGTCCGGGCCGCTTCCGCTATCGTCGTATTCCCCTTCAGGATCTCAAGGATCAGGGTTGCCCGCCGCTTTGCCGTCCAGCGCTGCACATCTTCCTGGCGTTCTTCAGTGTCTCCCATCCCCAACACTCCTTTCAGACACCCCTCTAGAATGTCTTATTCGTGGCTTGTTGGCTATGGGAAGCAATATAGGAGGGTGGAAGGAATGTTTCGTAGAGGACTGGCAGTCTTTTTCGCGGTGCTTCTTGGTTTATCGCTCGGGTTTGCCCCTTCTTTCGCTGCCACGGAACTAGCCCTGGACGACGGGACGATGGAGGCTTACAGCAATGATGGACTCGGCAACCCGTATCTGGCCTTGAATTATTTTTTAATTGAAGCGGCGGATTTTCCAGTCAAGCTGACGGGCGTTCGCCTGATGTTCCCACAGGCCAACAACCTGGATACCGACGATACCTTTGATATCTACGTCTATGAGGACAAGGATCACGACGGAAACCCGGTTACGGGATACGAAGGCCCCGTCGCATCCTTGAAAGGCATCCATCCGCAATTTGCCTACGGCCAGAGGTGGTCCAGCTATTCTTTGACCCAACCGGTGACCTTCGAAGGCCCAGGGGCCATCATGATCGGGGTGGTCAACCGGAGCCATCCCGTAAACGTGGGCGAGGATACGGGCGATTGGAAAGGGTATTCTTACCAGGGCATCTACAATCCTCCTGGGGCGGGAGATCCCCCCGCGATTCCCGCGGACAAATTCTGGCTGGTCCTGGACGACAAGGTCACGAATTCGGGAAACTGGATGATCCGGGGTGTGATCGGAGAAGGGGTTTCCGGTTCGAGCGGCGGCTGCAGTGCGTTTTTCCTGACCCCCATGTTCCTGCTCCTGCTTGCTCCCCTTGGATTGCTGCTGAAGAAATCCAGGTAGAAAGAGGCGGCGGAAAGAACACTTCCTTCCAGGCGGTCAAAGGGAACCTCCATCCGGGGGTTTCCCTTCCTTTTTGTGGGGCGAGTCAAATGGTGTTGCCGGGCAAGAGTTCCCGGCTACAGGGTTCCGGCAGGAACGGGCTTCGGCCGGCCGGGTTTTCTCGCAATTACACCCTCGCGAACGGGCAGACCCTGATGCAGACCCCGCAGATGTCCTTGCCCAGTTCCGAGGCAAATTCCTTCAGCTTGGCCGCACAGGCTTCGATGTCCACGCATTGGCCCCGGTCAGCCGGGTAGGGTTTCGCGATCACGCCCCGGATCGCCCCCGCCGGGCAGGCGTCCCGGCAGCGGGTGCATCCCCCGCAGTCGCGTTCCAGGGGAGAATCGGCCTCCAGGTCGAGGTCCGTGAGCACCGTGGCAAAACGCAAGCGGGGGCCGTACTGGGGGTTCACCAGCAGGATGTTCTTGCCGATCCACCCCAGCCCGGCCAGCCTCGCGACGGCCTTGTGGGAGAGGTTCCCGCGGTGGATTTTTCGGTCCAGGGTGTGGGAGGCCGGGATGGCCAGGGCTCTCCCGCCGTGCGCTTCAATCCGGTTGGCCGTTCTCATCGCCAGGTCGTCCAGCAGCCGGTTCACCGTTTCGTAGGCATGCAGGTAAAGGGGGGTGGAACGGTCCCGAATGTGGGCCAGCGCGCCTTTCGGGATGGGAATGCCCAGGGAAATGCCGCGACGGTAGCCCGACAGCAGGTTTTCCGGCAGGGTCGGGTAGCGGGACAAAGCCTCGAGGTCGGCAACCCCGGCAACGGCCGCCCCATTCGAGATCAGCCAGGTTTTCAATTCAGCCGCGTTCATTCTTTTCCCTCCACGGTTCCATTTGAGGAACAGGCGTGATTTCCCGCGGTTTCTCCGGCCAGGTCCCGGATCCGTTCCCTCAGGGCCCGGGGCTTCAGCACCTCGGCGTAGGGGGAGCTGGCCATCACCCAGCGGGCGACCTCGTCCAGGTCGGGGACCTTCGCTGAAAGGTGCAGGCTTCCGTCTTCGGTTCGTTCAAGGGTCTGCGAAGCGTGCCACCGGGTTTCCGCCACGACGTCGGCCAGCGGGGGCCTCACGCGGATCCGGATTCCGTGGCAGGGTTCCCCCGGGCAGGCGTACCAGGCGCTCTGGGCGAAGGCGGCCACCCCGGATTGGGGAGGGGGCATGTCGATGGGGCGCTCTTCCTTGACAACCTGTTGGATGCGGGAGATCCGGAAGGTCCGGGCTTCGCCCGCCTCGGGACAGCCGGCCCAGAGGTACCAGGCATGGGCGCGGAAGAAGACCCCCCAGGGGGAAAGTTCGTAGGATTTCACGCTGCCGTCTCCGTAGGGGGACCGGTAGCGGATCCGGATGGTCCTGGATTCCCGGATGGCGTTGAGGCAGGTTTCGAAAGTCTTGGGGTCCATGGGGGAAACGGGGAGAGCCACGACGGCCGAACGCCCCAGGCGCTCCCCGTGATCGGAAAGGCCGGCGGGCAGGCGGAAGCGGATTTTCCCCCAAAGGGATTCGCACTCGTCCTGCAGGTGGGGTAAAAAGTGAGAGGCCATTCCCAGGCCGGCAGCCAGGGCGGTGACCTCCCGCTCGGTCAGCTCGAACACGGCGACGAAGCGGCCTGTTCCCCGCAGGCAATAAGCCCGCCTGTGCCGGTCGTATTCGATTTCCACGCCGTATTGGTCCCGCAGGTAGGTCAGGTCGCGCTCCAGGGTTCGCCCGTGGGTGTACTCGAGCCGGGTCATCAGATCCTTCCTTGGAAGCCATCCGTGAATGGAAAGTTCCTGGACCAAATCATTGAGCCGTGCGATCCGGATCGAGCTGAGATCCCTGGGCATGTCCTCCCTCCTCGTTTTGAAAAGGTCTGCCCAGGATTATAAGACGATTTGGCTTCAGGAGTGAAGTCTTCCGCGATTCGGAAAAACCGCCCCGAACCGGTCGAGAATCCGGACCATCTCCGCCGGAAGAAGGGCGCGGACCCTGTCCGCCAGCTCATCGGGGACTCCCCCGTAGAAGGCCTCCGCGACGGCCCCGGCAATGCAGGCCTGGGTGTCCGAGTCGCCCCCCAGGGACACCGCCTTCCTCAGGGCGTC
>JAJUIT010000106.1 GCA_029267465.1 Synergistaceae bacterium | reverse complement strand
GTTTCCGGTGGTCATGGCGGAGGGGACACACCCGGTCCCATGCCGAACCCGGCCGTTAAGCCCTCCAGCGTCGATGGTACTGCGGTCCTAACCGTGGGAGAGTAGATCGCCGCCGGAAACCTTTTTCATCGCTCGAGAGAGGGGAGTCCTGAAAAGGACTCCCCTCTCTCGCTTTCGTCATGCTTTACGCATTCAGTCTTCAACCATGCAATGGCAGAGATCCTCGTTCTGCCCGCTGCCGGGGGAGCAGCGAATGTGCGTGATCGAAGTCCGGCCCCCTCGGTGAAGTGCAAGAAGGATGGAAAGAAGGGAGGAGGGGCTGATCCCGATGGAACGGGAAATTTCCTCCACGGGGATTTCTTCTCCGGTGTTGACCCGGTTCAGGATTTCCTTTCCAACCAATTCGATCCACTGACGGGTCAGTTCCTGCATTTCCGGGGTGACGCTGGAAGCCATCTGGGCGGTTTTCGTGATCGAATCGATCAGGCGGGCGGCCACTCGCGCGCAAAGATCCGCAATCTCCTCGGGATGAGTGGTTCTTTCATTTTCCATACCGGTGAAACCCCCTTGAAAAAGTTGAGTGGCCCTACGCAAAGGCGTGGAGCCGCTTTTTCATGCTATCATCCACGGTAGCATCATTCTGTCAACGATTCAAGAAAGCGGAGGAAAGGGGTTCATGGCGATTCGGGTGCTCCTTTTGGGGTTTGGGAACGTCGGCAGGAATTTCTGCAGGCTGCTAGAAAAACGGGAAGCCCTTTTCGAACAAGAAGACCGGATCCTTTTGGCAGGGCTCGCCACGCGCGGCAGGGGGACACTCTGGTCAGACGAAGGGATCCCTCTCTCCAGGCTGCTGGAAGTCGAAAGGCAAACCGGCCGGGTCGATGCTCTTTCCCTTCCAGGCTGCAAAAAGGGACTATCCGCGATGGACATGGTCCGCGAGGGGGAATTCGACATCCTGGCAGAGTGCACTTCCGGGAACCTGAAAGCGATGGAATCCGAACCGGGGTTTTCCCACATCCGGGCCGCGCTCGAAAGAAAGAAACCGGTTGCGACCACGAACAAGGCCGTGGCGGCCCTCCGATTCGAAGAGGTCGAGGCGCTCTCGAGCCAGGCAAGGGTTCCCTGGTGCTTTGACGGAACGGTCGTCGTCGGTGCCCCCTTCCTCGATTATGCACGCCGGTCCATCGCGGATGCCCGGATCCTGGGTTTTGAGGGAACGCTGAGTGCGACCTGCAATTATGTCCTTGACTGCCTCATTGAGGGGGCCTCCCTGGACCAGGCGCTCATGGACGCGCAGCGTTCCGGTATGGCCGAATCCGATCCCGCACTTGACATCGACGGCTGGGACTCGGCGGCCAAGCTGATGATCGTCGCGAAGTCGCTCATGCGAGCTCCCTGTCCAACACTCGGGGAATTCCCCGTAAAAGGGATCCGGGGACTGACCCGGGCCGTGCTTGCCGAAGCCCGCCGGTCGGGGGGGAAAATCCGGCTCCTGGCCAGGATCACGAGATCCGCGGGAGGAATTGACCTTTCTGTCGGTCCTGAAGTCCTGCCTCCCTCCCATCCTCTTTCCCTCCTGTTCGGTCCGACAAACGGGGCCGTGATCCTGACGGAAAACCTGGGCGAGATTTGCCTGTCGGGAACGGGCAGTTCCCCGGCGCAGGCCGCCTTTGCCCTGTGGCAGGATATCCGGAGAATCTCCAGAAGGGAGGAATGGTGATGGCCGCACGTCTGGGGATCATTGCGGACACCCACGGGGATCTGTCGGGCTGGGAATCGGCCGTCCGCGTCTGGGGCCCGGTGGATCTGATTGTACATGCAGGGGATGTCCTGAAGCCCTGGAGGAGCCGGCCTTTGTCCAATGCCGGCGGGAAAAGGGCCCTGGCTGAGGCGATCAACGACTGCGGCGTGCCCGTCCTGATTGCCAGGGGGAACTGCGATGGGGAAGAAGATGCGCAATTGGTGAAATGGCCGATGGTTGAGCCCTTCTTGTTCCTCTGGTGGGACGGCCGTCTCGTGCTTGTGGGGCACGGGACCGATTTCTCGGAGATCAGGGACCGGGGGCTTTCCAGCAAGGCCGATGTCGTCATCACGGGACATACTCACGTCGCCTCCCTGGTGCGAGAGGGAAAAACGCGGTTCCTGAATCCGGGGTCCGCAAGCCTCCCGATGGGACGCGACCCGGCCAGCGCGGCTCTCCTGGATGGAGACGGGATCCGCATCCTGACCCTCGGAAATGAGCTCCTTCATTTCGAAGCCTGGTGAACCGAGGGTATAATCCTTCCATGATCCTGATCGACCTGCATACCCATAGCACCTGCTCCGATGGAACGCTGAGCCCAGAAGCCCTGGTCCGGGCGGCGAAGGCCAGGAAAATTTCCGTGCTCAGCCTGACCGACCATGACACGACGGAAGGGGTAGCAAAGTTCCTTTCGGCATGCAGCCATGCCGGTATCCGGGGCCTTTCAGGGATCGAGCTTTCTGCGGAGGCCCCGTACACGCTGCACATCCTGGGCTACAACATCTCTCCCGGCAACGGGCCGCTGGAGAAGCGCCTAGCCAGGCTCCGGGAGCACCGAAAGGATCGGAATGCGGCCATCTGTATGCGTCTCCGCGAGCTGGGGCTTGACATCACCCTGGAGGAAGTCCAGGAGGAGGCCAAGGGGGATGTGGTGGCGCGCCCCCACATCGCCAGGGTCCTGATCCGCAAGGGGTATGTTCAGGATATGGCCGGGGCTTTCCGCGTCTATCTCGCTGACGGTGCGGCCGCCTACATCCCTCGGATTCGCCTGTCGCCTGCCGAGTGCATCGAACTGATTCGGCAGAGCGGGGGGGTTCCCGTGCTGGCGCACCCGGGGCAGATGGGGCTAGCCGAAGAACCCCTAAAAGCGGTCCTACGGGAATTGAAGGAAATGGGCCTTTGGGGAATGGAGTGCCTTTCTAGCCATCATCGGTACGAAGAGATCTACCAATACTTGAAGCTTGCTGATTCGATGGGGCTTTTCGCTACGGCCGGAACCGATTTTCACGGCTGGAACCGGCCGGGCGTGCAGCTCGGGATCCCGGTCGGGGAAGATTTTCTCCCTTGGGCCCGGTTGCAGGTTGCCTTGTAAAGAGAACCGGATCGAGAGAAATTGCCAGTTAACAAGAATACGAGGAGGTGCAACGATGAAAACCATCGACCTTCGAAGCGATACGGTGACACGCCCGACCCCCGGGATGAGAAGGGCCATGGCTGAAGCCGTCGTGGGGGATGACGTGTATGGGGAAGACCCCACGGTCCGGAGGCTCGAGGAAACCGCTGCCGAAATGACGGGGCACGAAGCCGCCCTTTTCGTCACTTCCGGAACCCAGGGGAACCTCCTCAGCCTGCTGTGCCATTGCCGAAGGGGCGAGGCGGTGATCCTGGGGACCCAATCGCACATCTTCAATTACGAAGGCGGCGGGATGGCCGCCCTCGGGGGGATCCTGCCCCTGCCTGCGGAAGATGCCGGCGGTTTGCCTGAAACGGGTTCCGTTCTCAGGTGGGTCCGTCCGGCAAACGTTCACTTTGCCCCCGCGAAGCTGCTTTGCCTGGAGAACACTCACAACCGGGAAGGCGGAAACGCCGCGGCTCCAGCAGCATTTCGAAAGCTTGTGACCGCGGCAAAAGATCAGGGACTCGCCGTTCACCTGGATGGGGCCCGGATCTTCAACGCCGTCGTAGCCTGGGACGTTGATGTTAAAACCTACACCGGCCTGGTCGACTCGGTGCAGTTCTGCCTATCGAAGGGACTCGGGGCTCCGGTCGGCTCGCTGGTCTGCGGCCGGAAGTCCTTCATCGAGGAAGCCCGGCACTGGCGAAAGGTGGTCGGGGGGGGCATGAGACAGTCAGGGGTGCTTGCCGCTGCCGGGCTGGTAGCCCTGAAGGAGAATCTCTCCCGCCTGTCGGAAGACCATGAGAACGCCGCCATCCTGGCAGAAAGGCTCGAGGAGAGCGAGCATCTTCTTGTGGAAACCTGCCCGAAACGGACCAACATGGTTTACTTCGAGATTCGCAAGGAGGGCCTGACGGCCGAGGAGCTTGCCCGGCGGTGCCGGCTGAAGGGCGTCCTATTCAATCCCGTTAGCTTGAAACGGGTTCGTTTGGTAACACACCTAGACGTTTCGAGAAGCGATGTGCGGGAAGCGGCGAGGATCATCCTGGAGGAGGCAGCCGACCGGTGAGAGAAACGACGGAAAAAAGGAACATCGAGGAGATGTGCGGCTGGCTCATCGAAAATGCCCTGCGAGGCGGGGCCGCTGAGGCAGACGTGTTCTATACGGAAGGGCAAAGCCGGCACATCAGCTTCCGGGAAGGGGTGCCCGAGGAGGATGTCAGCGGGTTCGGACAGTCGGTGACCCTGCGCTCCGTCCTGCCGGATAGACGCCAGGGGTTGGCGTCCGTGAACCATTTCAAGCGGGGGGATCTTCTGGAACTGGTTGACTGGAGCCTTTCCAACGCGGCCCTGTCTGAACCTGACCCTTTTCTGGAGATTGGGGAGGGGGCATGGACATCCGATGGCGAGGACCTGGGGATCGAGGACCCTGAACTGGAGAAGCTGACCCACGAAAATAGAATCCGTGCCTGCGTCGAAATGACTGAGGCCGCCAGATCCGCCGATCGAAGAGTGGTGTCCGTGCGAAGCGCCACGTGGAGCGATGCCCGGGGGAAGATCTACCTTGCGAACAGCCGGGGATTTGGTTCCTGGCAGAGCGGAACGACGGTTTCGTGCGGGGTTGCGGTCGTCATGCAGGAAAACGAATCGTTCGAGATGGGAGCTTTCGAAGAAGATTCCCGATGCTGGAGGAGGCTCGATCCAAAAGCAGTCGCGCGGGAAGCGGTGCGGAAGACGGGCATGATCCTGGGCGGGAAACCGATTGAGACCGCAAGAATGACGGTCTTTCTCGACCCGGAAAGCTGCGCGGATTTCATCGATGCAATCGGGGACCTGTTCCTCGGGCCGAACGTCCTGAGAAACAAATCCCTTCTCCGGGGAAAGCTGGGAACCGCGGTGGCTTCGCCCTCCTTTTCTCTGGTCGACGACGGCCGGCTTTTTGGGGGTATGGCCTCAGGCCCGTTTGACGGAGAGGGAGTCAAAACCCGAAGAACAGCACTGCTCACAAACGGCGTCCTAGAGAATTACCTCTACGACCTGCGTTCGGCCCGGGAAGCGGGAGTTGCCTCGACGGGTAACGCTGTCAGGGGAAGCGGAAGCGCCCCGGACGCGGGCTGTTCCAACCTTTTCCCGATCCCGGGAAAGAAGGATCCAGGGACTCTTTTCGCGGAAGCCGGGCGGGGCCTACTGGTCACCGAGATCATGGGATTGCATACGATCAACCCCGTCAGCGGGGATTTTTCCCTTGGAATCAAGGGGGTTCTCATGGAAGGGGGACAACCGGTCCGGCCGGTCGCGGAAGTGACGGTCGCGGGAAACCTGGCAGACTGGCTTCTTCAAATCGGGGAACTGGGAAACGACCTCCGCTTTTTCGGGAGCACGGGCGGTTGCACGATGGTGATAAACGATGTTGCGGTTGCCGGTTCGTAGTCTGTTGCTCTGCCTTCTTTTGCTTTGCGTTGCGTCAGCCCCGGCTTTTTCTGCAGAAACGGGCTGGACCCTGTGGAAAAACAACGGGATCGCCGGGGTTGTGAAAATACGGGACGAAGGATCGACCCTCAAAGTCGGCCTCAAGAACATGGCCTCCCTTCTCGGGTGCGCCGCGTCGGTCAAGGGCGACCGCCTGATCGTGGTCTTCGAAAACCGCAAGCTGGAATTCGTCCTCGGGGCAGCCGCCGCAAGGATCGACGGTGGCCAGATCCTTCCGATGGCTGCCGCCGTGACCGCAGAAGAGGGGGAATGGTGGGGGGAAAACAGGGGAGCCCTGCGGCTTTACGAGGCGCTGCTTTCCGGTGGGAAGGGATCCGTCCGCCTTCGCTTCGCCGGGTCCGCGGTGCTCCCGGAGAAGGAAGCTCCCGCCCCGCCGGCGGCATCCCAGGCTGCCGTGGAATCCTCCGAGCCGGTGAAGTCTCTTTACGGGCCCCTGCCCAGGATCGAGAAAATCCGCTGGAGCAGGACAGGCGAAAAGATCCGGGCGGTCCTCGATCTTTCTTCGCCGCTTGAGGCGGGGGTGAAGGAGGCGCAGGGAGAGATCGAAATCACGCTTGCTGCCGCTGCGGCCCGCTCGATAAGCGGTGTGCCTTCCCCTTACCCGGAGGAAGTCTCGGTAGCCTTCACTCAGTATGGCGACAAAACGATCGTCCGTTTCCAGCATCGCGCGGGATCTGTAAAGACTTTTTCCCTCCACAAGCCCGAGCGCTTCGTGCTGGATTTCTTTTCTTCCGGGGCTGCCGCCTCGGGAGTTGAACCCGCGGCATCGGTCGGACCGGCTTCGGTCCCCTCGAAACCGGCCGAACCGGCGGTGCCCCCTGCGGCCGCACTCGTCCCGGCCGGCAAGGCCCCTGGCGGAAAACCGTTCCTCGTGGTCGTGGATGCGGGGCATGGGGGGCATGACCCCGGCGCGGTCGCTGGAGGAATCAATGAAAAGGACATCAACCTGCGGGCGGCGCTCCGCCTTGCGGCCCTGCTCAGGGAAGCGGGCATCGAGGCCAGGCTCACCCGGAAGGACGACACCTACCTTCGCCTGAACGAACGGACCGATCTAGCCAACCGGTCGAATGCCGACATCTTTGTAAGCCTTCACTGCAATGCCCTCCCCAGGGGCAGGCATGCCCGCGGAGTGGAGATCTACCTGATGGCTCTGCCGACCGACAAGGATGCCATGAGACTGGCGCTTTACGAAAACCGGGAGCTTGGCAGGAACAATACGATTGAGGAGTCTGATGCCAAGACGAACCTGCTCCTTCGAATTCTGGGGGAAATGGAGCAAAACGCAAAGATCGGACAGAGCACCCGTCTTGCCGAAAGCCTCTTC
>JAJUIT010000052.1 GCA_029267465.1 Synergistaceae bacterium | reverse complement strand
GTGCGATCCTGATGACCACCAACTGCATCCAGAAGCCGAATGAGAGCTACATGGGACGGATCTTTAACTCGGGCCTGGTGGCCTGGCCGGGTGTGACCCACATCCCGGACAGGGACTTCGCTCCGGTGATTGAAGCCGCCCTTGCGGTCCCTGGATTTGCCGAGGATGAACCGGCGAAGGAAATCCTGGTAGGGTTCGGGCATAACGCGATCCTGGGCGCGGCTGAAAAAGTCATCGGTCTGGTCAGGCAGGGGAAGATCCGGCATTTCTTCCTGATCGGTGGCTGTGATGGCGCCAAGTCGGGACGAAACTACTACACCGAGTTCGCCCAGAAAGCCCCGTCGGATACCGTCATCCTGACGCTGGCCTGCGGCAAGTACCGCTTCAATAAGCTGGAGTTCGGGGAGATCGAAGGCATCCCGCGGCTGCTGGACTGCGGGCAATGCAACGATGCCTATTCCGCAATCCAGGTGGCAGTGGCCCTGGCGAATGCTTTCGAGACGGACGTAAACAGCCTTCCGCTTTCGCTGATCCTGTCCTGGTACGAACAGAAGGCTGTCTGCATCCTGTTGACGCTGCTGCACCTGGGGATTCGGAATATCCGCCTTGGACCCAGTCTGCCAGCATTCGTCACCCCGCAGGTGTTCGAGATCCTGCATGAAAAGCTGAACATCATGCCGATCACGACGGCGGAAGCGGACCTGAAGGCGATCCTGGGATAGGGGGGAAAACCATGGGATGCGGATGTGATTGCGCCAGCTGCGGAGGACAGGCCCCCCGGGAATCGGAATTTGCGGGGAAGGTATTTTCCCCATCCGAGCTTCTGGATTACCAAGATGGAGGGATCGTCAGCCGGTCCGTTCTTGACGGAGAGGGGGGAAGCGTGACCCTTTTCACCTTCGATGCCGGGCAATCCTTGAGTGAGCACAAGGCTCCTTTTGATGCGCTAGTCGTGGCGCTCGAGGGCGAGGCGGAGTTCACGGTCGGAGGGGTTCGCCACCGGCTTTCTCCCGGCTTGATGCTGGTCATGCCAGCGAATGTCCCCCACTCGATGAAAGCGGAGAAGCGGTTCAGAATGATGCTGGTCATGATACGAAACTAGGCAGAAAGACCTGAAGACAAAACGCGGGAGAAAGGGGCGAACGGCAAGCGGAACAAGAGCGCGCCGTTCGCCCCTTTATTCGACCTGTTTCCCCCTGGTGTTGGTGAGAAGGACGCCTGCGAGAGTCAAGGCGCCGCCTAGGAGGGAAAGAAGGCTTGGCACCTCGCCGATCCACAGCCAGGCGATGGTGATCGCGAGCACGGGCGAGAGATAGAGGGAGGTTGTGAGGCGGGAGGCGGGCATTCTCGAAAGGGCATAGGTCCAGGTGCTGTATGCGATCGCTCCGGGGAACACGCCGAGATAGACGACCGAAAGAGTGGCCTCCAGCGGGGCCCTCACGATCGCTGCGGGAAGTCCAGGAGCAAAGACGAGCATGAACAGTGTCCCGGCGGTCATCGCGTAAGCGGTGAAGGCGACCGGGTCGTATCGCTTGAGGAAGGGTTTCTGGAAAACGTTGTACAGGCTGCTGCCGAGGGAGGAGATCAGCACGAGGATGCAGCCCTCGTTCAGGGCGATCCCTCCCCCCTCGCCGAACGAAATCAGGGCGACCCCTGCGACGCTGACCCCGATCCCTGCCCAGCCAGCGGGGCGCAGCCTCTCTCCAAGAAGAAAAACCGCCAGGAAAGCGGTCATGACAGGGGTAAAGGAAACGATCAAGCTTGCGGCCCCCGCAGAAACGCTTTGCTCCCCGTAGTTCAAAAAGACGTGATAGACGGTGAACCCCAAAAAACCGACCAGGAGGATGCGCGGAAGATCCTTGGGGTCCGGAAGGCCGAAACCCCGGCTTCGGGCATACAGGCCCATGGCGATCGAACCGCAAAGAAAGCGAAGGAGGGCTAGTTCGCCGGGCGAATAGGCGGTAAGGCCAGCCTTGATCCCTGCAAAGGCCGATGCCCACAGAAGCAGCGTGACCGCAACCGCAAGAGGGGTTTTCAAGTCTTTCGTGATGGGCATCCCGAGCCTCCGTGAAAAGAATGGTTCTCATTCTACCGCAATTCCAGGTTAGACTTGCCATTCATGGCATTCAATCTTAAACTATCCGGTAGAAAATCAGACAGGTGATCCTTCAATCTGGTAGCGGAAGGGGCGTGAGGCATGGGAAAGCGAGGCCAATCCTGCAAATCAACAGGGCTCCACCTGTGCGTGCTTGCAGAAAGCGGCGGGATCGAAGGGGATTGGGAGGCTTACATCGCCCGGGTTAAGGCCCCGCGATTTGTCTGCCGCAAATGCGGCCGGGTCGCCGGCGAGGCCGGTTTGCTATGCGATCCGGAAAGGCTTTGAGGGAGATTCAAAAGGGAAAGGAGAATCGGCATGTCACAACCGCGACTGAGCAAAGTTCCGCACACCTTTGTCCTCCTGTTTTCGCTTGTCATTCTGGCGGTCATCGGAACGCACCTGCTCCCGGCTGGAGAGTTCGACCGTGTCAAGGACACCAAGACGAACAAGACGATCGTCGTGGCCGGGACCTACCACCGTGTTGACCCCAACCCCCTGGGCGTTTTTGATACCTTCATCGCCGTCCAGAAGGGAAGCATTGACGCTGCAGAAGTGATCTTCTTCGTCTTTTTCGTCTACGCCTCCTTCTACATTGTTCTCCAGACCGGGGCGCTCCACTCCTTCATCGGGTGGCTCCTGAGGGTCTTGAAGGGGAAGGAAGTGATTCTGATCCCGACCTTCATGTACCTTTTCGCTCTTGGGGGTTCCATCTTCGGGATGTTCGAGGAAACTTTCGGTTTCATCCCGCTCTTCGTGGGGCTGGCCATCGCCATGGGATACGACGCAATTGTCGGCATGAGCATGGTGTCTTTCGGCGTTGCCATGGGGTTTGCCGCGGCCTTCATGAACCCCTTCACGGTTGGCCTGGCACAAAAATTCGCGGAGCTGCCTCTTTTTTCCGGCATGACGCTTCGAATCGTGAGCTGGTTTGTCTTCGTTTCGATGGCGGTCTGGTGGACCCTTCGCTACGCCGCGAAGATCAAGGCCGACCCGACCAAGAGCATCATGTATGGCGTCGACATGGGCAAGCTTGCCCTTGACCACAACGAACTGGTGACGAAGCACTTCCACGCGCGCGACAAGCTGATCCTGGGGTGGGTTGTCGGTACGGTCGCGCTGTTGATCTGGGGGGTCATCAAGAAAGGCTGGTATTTCGACGAATTGGCGGGTCTTTTCGTGATCATGGGGGTCGTGGCCGGCTTCCTTGCCGGGTGGGGACCCAGCAAGATCGCCATGACTTTCGTCGAGGGATGCAAGGACATCGTCTTCGGAGCCCTGGTCATCGGGCTGGGGCGAGCCATCCTGGTGGTCATGCGGGAAGGAAAGATCATCGATACCGTGGTTTACGGAATGTCGCTGCCCCTTTCTGCTTTTCCGCGATGGGTTGCCGCCGAAGGGATGCTTTTCGTCCAGACGCTGATCAATTTCTTCATCCCATCGGGTTCCGGGCAGGCTTCCACGACGATGCCGATCATGGCCCCGCTTTCGGACCTCCTCGGGATCTCCCGGCAGACCGCGGTTCTGGCCTTCCAGTACGGCGACGGTTTTTCCAATATCCTTTGGCCGACAACCCTGCTTCCCGTCATCTGCGGGATCGCGAAAGTCCCGATCGAACGGTGGTGGCGCTATTTCGTTCCCTTCTTTGGGTTGATCTTCGTCGTGCAGATGATCTTCATCGCCGTTGCGGTCATGATCGGCTGGCAATAGGAAAAAAGCTGCAGGGCCTGAAAAAGCAAGAAAGAAGCGCGGCCAGGGGGGAGAAATTCCCCCCGCCGCCTTTTTCGAAGGGAGGGGGTAATCGTGGAGCTTGACCTGCTCATCCGGAACGGGATCCTCCTGGACCCGGTCAATCGAACCGAAAAGCGGCTAAACCTGGGGGTCCGGCAAAGTACCATTGCTTACATCGGCGAAGAGACCCCTGCGGCAAAACGCCTGATCGATGCCGAGGGGCTCATGGTGTCCCCTGGGTTCGTGGATACCCACATGCACGACGAGGAACTCGAGGATCCCGGGACCATCCAGCAGGCGCTTTTGAGGCAGGGCGTGACGACCGCCCTGGCGGGGAACTGCGGATCGGGTCCTAGCCTGGAACGCGTCATGGAAAAGCGGAGTTCCCCGTGGCTCAACCTCGGCTACCTCACGGGACACCGGGCCCTTCGGGAAGACGCCGGAATCTGGGATGTCTACAAGGCGGCCACGGAAGCCGAGATCGAAAGGATGGGGGAACAGCTGAAAAAAGAACTTTCCCTGGGCTCCTTCGGGCTTTCGTTCGGCCTGGAGTACGCTCCAAACACCAGCCCGCGGGAGATCGAGGCCCTATGCCGGATCCTGGCGGACCACCCCAATCGATTCGTTTCCATCCACATCCGTCACGACGGCCCGGAGTGCCTGGAATCGGTGGCGGAAGCGATCGGGCTGGCCGAACGGTTCAGGATCCGCGTGCAGGTGTCCCACCTGGGGAGCATGACGGCCTTCGGATTTACCGAACGCTCGATCCGGCTGATCGAGGAGGCCAGGGCGCGGGGAGCCGACGTCACGTTCGACTGCTACCCCTACGCGGCTTTCTGTACCTTCATCGGATCCACGGTGTTTGATCCGGGCTTCGAGGAAAGGTGGGGGAAGGGACTGGAAAGCCTGGAGGCGGCCAGCGGGAAGTACCGGGGGAAACGGCTGACGCCTGAAATCTACGAAGACATGCGGAAAAACGATCCAAAGGCTCTTATCATTGCCCACGTCATGAACGAGTGGGAGATCCGGGCCTGCCTTCGCCATCCTCTCTGCGCCATCGCTTCAGACGGAGTCCTTCATAACGGCGAAGGTCATCCGAGGGCAGCCGGGGCATTTCCGAGAGCCCTGCGCTGGCTCAGGGAAGAAGGGCTTTCCTGGCCCGAAGCGGTCCGCCATGCGACGGTCCTCCCCGCCGAGATGTCCTGGCTGCCCGTTGGGAGGATGGAAGTGGGTGCGCCTGCCGACCTGGTGCTCTTTTCCCCGGAAGGGTTGTGCGACCGCGCGACGTTCGAAGACCAGCTGGCTCCGCCGGAGGGGATCGCCGCCGTCCTGGTCAACGGGCAAATCGCGGTTGAGGACGGGGTCCTTTCGCCTGAACCTCGTGGACGGCTTCTGTTGAGGGAACCGTAAGGTTCCCGAAGGAGGGAAACGCCGTGAAGGATACTGCAAGTCTCATGAAAAGGGTGAACGAGGCGATCGAACGGCTTGCACCGGAAGCGATTGCCCTGAGCGACGATCTTGCCGCAAACCCGGAGATCTCCGAGCAGGAATTCGAAAGCAGCCGCAAGCATGCAAGATTCCTCGAGCGGGCCGGTTTTGAGGTGGAAATCCCGTTCTACGGAATCTCCACGGCCTACAGGGGCCGAATCAACAAGGGTGCCAACGGCAGGGTTGCCCTGCTGGCAGAGTACGACGCCCTGCCGGAGATTGGTCACGCCTGCGGCCACAATGTCCACGGGGCCATGAGCCTGCTTGCGGGAGCCGGTCTTGCCGCCGTGATGGACGAACTGGCAGGCGACCTCTGGGTCACGGGAACACCGGCGGAGGAGACGAACGGGGCGAAGATCACCATGGCCGCCGGAGGTCTTTTCGATGAGGTGGACTTGGCTTTGATGATCCATTCCGGCGGGAGGGACACCTACGTGCGCTACCGTGCTCTCGCCATGGACGCGTTGGAGTTCTGCTTCAAGGGCCGGGCGGCCCACGCCGCCGGGGCTCCCTGGGAGGGGAGGAACGCCCTGAATGGAGCCACGCTCTTTTTCCACGCCATCGACATGCTGCGGCAGCATGTCCGTCCCGAAATCCGGATGCACGGGATCATCACCCAGGGCGGTGCGGCGCCGAACATCGTACCGGAAACTGCCGTCGCCCGTTTCTATTTCCGGTCCCCCTTCCGCTCGCAGCTGGACCGGTTGCTCTCGCGGGTGACCAGGGCGGCCCAGGGAGCCGCCCTGGCGACGGAGACCGAGGTCGAATGGAGGAATTTCGAGCTTTCCTTCGATGAAGTCCAGCCGAACGAGACGGCAGAAACGCTGATGGAGGAAGTCTTTTCGGAGTTCGGGGTTTCCTTCGGTCCCTGTCCCGGGGCCCAGGGATCCTCGGACGTGGGAAACGTGAGCAAACGATGCCCGGCGCTTCAGCCGACCCTGTCCATCACGAAGCACCCTTATGCCTGGCATACCCGGGAATTCGCGGCGGCCACCGTTCAGCCGGAAGCTCACGAAGCGCTCGTAAAAGGGGCACGCCTCCTTGCAGCCGCCGCCTTGCGGACGTTCCTCGACCCGGGGCTGCGCAAGAAGATGCGGGAGGATTTTGAAAGGGAGAAGGAAAAGGTGGTTTTCTGAGACAAGCTGTCATTTGCTGTGGAAGAAGGGGGGGGAATCGGCCTTGGATCTGCTGGAAAGACTGAAGGGAACCTTTGACCCTGACGAGGTCCTGTCCCTTGCGGGGGACCTGGTTCGCATTCCCAGCCACTCCCAGGCTCCGGGAAGGGAGACCGCGGTGGCTCGGTGGCTGGCGGGATGGCTCGAGAAGAACGGGATCGAAGTGATGCTCCGCTCCGTGGTGGAGGAGCGCCCCAACGTGATCGCCACCCTGAAAGGTACGGGAGGTGGCCGGGCGTTGATGCTGAACGGGCATCTGGATACCGTCCCGCCGTACTCGATGTCGATCGATCCCTTTTCTGGAGAGCTGAAGGACGGACAGATCTGGGGAAGGGGCAGCGCAGACATGAAGGGGGCCTGCGCTGCCATGGCCATGGCCCTCGTTGCCCTGAAGCGAAGCGGGATTCGACTGGCCGGGGACCTGTTTTTCACGGGCGTCATCAACGAGGAACTGAAAAGCGAGGGCAGCGAGGACATCGTCCTGAACGGGCCGAAAGCCGACGCGGTGATCGTCGGTGAACCGTCTGAATTGAACCCCAGCATTGGGCATAGAGGGCTCGAGTGGATCGAGATTGAAGTGATCGGCCGCGCCGCCCACGGAGGACGCCCGCAGCTGGGAATCAACGCCATCTCGAAGATGGCGGCCTTCATCCGGAAACTGGAAACGGAACTGCCTTTCCGCCTGAAAACCCGTGCCCACCCCCTCATGGGGCCCCCGATTTTCAATCTCGGGGTCATCCACGGGGGAATGCAGCCCAGCAGCGTTGCGGACCGATGCATCTTGCAGGTGGATCGCCGGCTGGTTCCAGGCGAAACGTGGCAGTCCGTGTTCGCGGAACTGGAAGAGATCATCGGGCTCTGCAAGGCGGAAGATCCCGACTTCAATGCCCGCCTGAGGAGAATCCCTGACAACATGGCGACGATGGACCATCTCCCGATGGAGTTCCCGCTGGATCACCCTCTTCTTGGGATCCTGGAGAAAACGGTGGAAGAGGTGACCGGCAGGAAGCCGCGGAGGACCTGCTGCACAGGCTGGACGGATGCCGCGCTTTTCTCCAACCAGGGAAAGACCCCGGCGCTGGTGCTCGGTCCCGGCACCATCGCGGTAGCCCACGGTGCGGAAGAGCATTGTCCGGCCGACCAGATCATCCAGGCCGTCCTGGTTTACGGCCTGGCGGCAGTGAAGTTCTGCGGAAAAGCCGACTGAAAACGGCAACGGAAAAGGCAAGGGGGACCTCCGTCGAGGTTCTCCTTGCTTTTTTCGCCTGTTTCCTTCAGGATGAAGCTGAAACAGAAATCAGGAAAGGGGTCCGTGAAGATCGAATGAGCCTGCTTCCCTACTGGGACCAGAACGTCGACCTTGATGTCGTTAACTGGCTTCCCTACTGCCTTGACTACAATCCCGTTTCCGTGAACGGGATGCACAGCGAAACGCTCAGATCCATTGCAGCCCTATCGCTGGAGATGGACAGCGAATTCCTTTACCTGCGCAGCATGCGGAGCGGATGCGTGGGAACGCTTTTCAGGGAAAACCTCATCGACCCGGGCCGGGACCACCGGCTAAACCTGGGGTTCTCCATGGTCTTCGGCTACTCCCGGCTCATGGAGGCGCTGCTTCACCTGGTTTCCAAGGCGAGCCTCGAGGTGAAGGCGGGAGTGACACTTTGCGGAGTCTGGGACCGGGACATCCTTCTTGATGAAAGCAAGGTCATTGCCCTGGTGAGCGAAAATCCCCTTTTTGACGAGGAGAAATTCCTCGAAGCCCTCGCGGAGGTCATGGCCAAGGCCGGCGGCCGGAAACGGCAGGCTTCCTTTTACGCCGAACGCTTCGGCTACCGCCGGTTTTCGATCCCCTACGAAACGGATGACGTACAGCAGCTCGCCATTTCCCAGCTTCTGCACGATTTCGAATTCGAGGAAACACGGGCGATTGTCGGGCCGAGGCCGGAGATCCCCCTTTCCGTGCCCGGCTTCCCCTCGGGGCTCTAGGATGAACGGCTTGATCCGCCCGGATTGGGACAGCTATTTCATGGCGATCGCCTCGGTGGTGGCTACAAGAAGCACTTGCCTGCGCCGGAAGGTCGGGGCTGTGATTGTGCGCGACCGCCAGATCATCAGCACGGGATACAATGGAGCCCCCAAAGGGGTGTTGCACTGTGCGGAAGTGGGATGCCTGAGGGAAAGGCTGGGCATCCCCTCGGGCGAACGCCACGAGATCTGCCGGGGAGCGCATGCGGAAATCAACGCCATCGTCCAGGCTGCCGCGACGGGATCCGCAACCGCGGGTTCGGATCTTTACTGCACTCACGAACCCTGCTCCTTCTGCACGAAGGCGATGATCAACGCTGGAATCCGCCGCGTCCTTTTCGTTTTCCCCTACCCGGATCCCCTGGCCCGTCAACTGCGGGAGGAGGCCGGGCTGGAGGCCGTCAACCTGCCGGAATCGACCCTGCTTGTGAAAGTCTAGAAACCGATGGTGGAGGGATGATCGATGGAAGCAGACAGGAACAAGGCATGGGAACTTTTGCTGGGGCACAACAAGGAGGACATGCACATCAAGCATGCCCTGGCGGTCGAGGCCGCCATGAGGCACTTTGCAGCGCTGGCAGGCGAGGACCCGGATCTTTGGGGACTCGTCGGTCTTTTGCATGACATCGATTGGGAGGAAGCCCCCGAAGAGCACGCGAAAAAAGGGCCGGAATGGCTCAGGCAGGCCGGCTACGACGAGGCTTTTTGCCGCGCCGTTTCGTCCCACGCCTGGGAGTACACGGGGACCCGCCCGGAATCCCTCATGGAAAAAACACTCTACGCCGTTGACGAACTGACGGGCCTTCTGACCGCGGCGGCCCTGGTCCGGCCGAGCCGATCCCTTGCGGACCTCGAGGTCCGGTCGGTGATGAAGAAATGGAAGGACAAAGCCTTTGCCCGGGGGGTAAACCGGGAGGTTATCCAGCGCGGAGCCGAACTTCTCGAAAAGCCGTTGGAATGGCTGATTCAGGAAACACTCGAGGCCCTGCGGCCGATCGAGAGGGAGCTTGGGCTCGGATCCTGACGGAGAGAGCGGCCTTTTTTCGGCCTAAAGGGGTTCCTGGTCGACAAGGGTCCAGGTGACCCGATTCCCGCTGATTCGGAAGCGAAACAGCAGGTATCCGGCGATGTGACCGTCTTCCACGTAGGCCAGGGCCCAGGCCGGGGCGAAAAACCAGATGGAATCGGGTCCGGGTATGGCCATCGTGCCTCCCAGGACCCCTTTCCAGGGGATCAGGTCCTGCCGGGCGAGAAGGCTCGAGCGAAGAAGGGATTCAGGCTCGGCGGTTTTCAGGGCTTTCCCGATCTGCTCCCATTCCGGCTCCGGGATCCTCGAGGAATCAAGCAATCGCCTCAATTGCTCCACCTGTCGCATCGATTCCGCCAACCGCTCAGAGGAGATTTTCGCCTGTCGCTGGTAATGCACTGCTGTCCCTGCCGAGACAGCCAGCAAGACCACCAGGACAAGAACCCCGAACCGCTTCATGGTGATTCCCCCCTTCCCGAACTCGCTCGCCTCGTTGCTTCTTCTCACGGAAAGTTTATCATGGAACAGGAATCGATGCGGGGCCGCAGGAGGCCTCCTGTTGCATTTTCCTGAGAAGGGGAGGATGGGCTTGTTCCTTGTGGGGCACGCAACCGATCGGACGGGCGGGACGGGGGTGACGGTCCTCCTTTTCCCGAAGGGGGCGGTCGCAGGGTGTGACGTCCGGGGGGGAGCCCCGGGAACGCGCGAAACGGATTTGCTGGATGCTGCCTGTTTCATGGAGAAAGTCCATGCCGTCGTCCTGACCGGCGGAAGCGCTTTTGGCCTCGCCTCCGCAGACGGAGTCATGGAATACTGCGAGAAACGGGGCTGGGGGTTCGACACCGGCTGGGGAGTGGTCCCGATTGTGCCGGCGGCTTGCCTGTTTGATCTTGCAGTAGGGGATCCGGGAGCCCGGCCTGGTCCTGAGATGGGACTGAAGGCCTGTGAAGCGGCAGTCCTCCTGGAAGAGTCCCCGATGGGGAACGTGGGGGCCGGGACCGGGGCCTGCATCGGGAAGTACAGCGACCTGAAACGGGCGATGAAGTCCGGGTTCGGATGGTCCACCCTCGAATGGGGGCATGTCAGGGTATCCGCCGTGATGGCCGTGAACGCTTTCGGCGCCGCGAAGGACGAAAGCGGCAGGCTGCTGGCAGGCGCGAGGAACGAAGAAGGGACCCTCCTTTCGCCTTCCGAGGCTCTTCTGCAGGGAGACCCTCCCGTTTCCTGGGGGAGGAACACCACCCTGGGGGTGGTCGTGACAAACGCGGCCCTGACGAAAGCCCAGTGCCGCAGGGTCGCGATGGAGGGACAGGACGGGTATGCCGACGCCCTTTTTCCCGTTCATACCCGGTTCGACGGTGACACCCTTTTCTGCGCCTCGACGGGTCAAGAGTCCACGGATCCACTGCGGGTGGGGATCCTTGCCCGAATGGCTGTTGCAGAGGCAATCCGGTCGGCGGTCCGCTTTGCCTCTTCCGCCTACGGCCTGGCCGGGCTGGCCGGACCTCCGCTTCCGTAAAGGTGCGGATGCAATCCCGGCCCGGTCCGGTAAACTGGAAAAGGGGCCGCTGAACTAGACCGGGAAAGGAAGTGCGGATAGATGGCAATCCGGGTTTTTATCGCGGACGATCACCCGATGACTCGAGCTGGACTGGTAGCTGCCCTGCAGAGAGAGCCCGATTTCGAAATCGTGGGCGAAGCCTCTGATGGAAACGAGGCGTGGCGGATCATCGGGGAGAAGGTTCCTGACGTGGCGCTCATCGATATCCGGATGCCGGGGGAAGACGGCGTGGGGCTTGCGAGGCGGATCAAGGAATCCGGGCTTCCCGTCAGCACGCTGATGCTGACCTCCTACGATGCTCAGCAGTACGTCATGGCGTCCCTGAGGGCAGGGGCGAAAGGGTACCTGTTGAAAACCGCCTCACCGGAAGAGCTGGCAAGGGCCATTAAAACGGTGGCAAAGGGCGGAATATACCTGGATTCCGAGGTCAGCCGGGTCATCGGGGAGCAGGAGATCGTTCCCGAAAGCCTTTCGAACCGGGAGCGGGAGGTTTTGATCCTGACGTCAAAAGGCCTTTCCAGCAAGGAAACGGCAGCAAGGCTGTTCATCAGCGAGCGGACGGTCCAGACACACCTGGCTTCCGTCTACGACAAGCTCGGGGCGAGGAACAAAACGGAGGCCTTGCTGCTGGCGCTCAAGTACGGCGTCATGACCCTGGAGGAGCTTCTCGAATGAAGCGACGCCTTCTGACTGTCCTGGCCCTCGCCATTCTCCTGCCTTCCGTTTCGGTTTTGCTGGCGGCAGGGGTGGGGATTTTCCAGCATCGGCAGGCCATCCGGGCAGTGGCCCGAACCTATGTCCAGGACCTCGCCGAGAGCACCGCCTCAAGGGTTGAGATGGGGTGGGGGTTGACCGAGAGCCTCTTCGCCACCAAGCCTCCCTCCCGTTTCTGGGGGAACCGCATCTTTTCCCAGGAAGTCGGGATCCCCGGGTGGATAGCCGTACTCGATGCCCAGGGGCGGGTCGTGATGTCCACCCCGGGAGCGCAGATCCTTTCCGAGCTCTGGCGCCCGCAGATGCCGATCGGAGAGGCCGTGGAGACCCAAAACAGGGCCGGGGAAGCCTTCACGGTGGCGGCCTATCCGGCCGGTGACACGGGCCTTTTCGTCATGGCGGCGGTTTCCTGGAAAGAGCTTCTCGGACCCATGCTCCGTTTTGGCCTGCTTTTGCTTTTGCTGGTGGGACTCGTTGGAATGGCTGGACTCGTAGGTGTTTACCTTCTCTGGAAAACGGTGATTTCGCCCCTTAAATCCCTTGAGGCCGAGGTTTCTTCCCTGGAGTGGGGGAAGGATCTGCCCCGGCCGAGGGACGAGGCCGCCGTTAGGGAGATTGGCAGGCTCAGGGAGGAATTCTTTCACCTCGCCCAGACCGCGATCGACCGCTCGGTCCTTTGGAAACGGTATGCCCTCGACCTCGTGCGGGTCCAGGAGGAGGAGCGTGCCCGACTGGCCCGGGACCTGCATGACGGTCCGTTGCAGGACGTCACCGCGATGATCCAGAGGGCTCGCCTTTACGCGTCTTCCGAGGCGGCAGGACCGGAGAGATCCGTCCATCTTGGCTTGCTGGAAGAATCCGCCCAGGCCGCGGTTCGTGAGATCCGGGCCCTTTGTGACGAGCTGTCGCCTCCCTGGCTGGAGCTTGGCCTCGCCGGGGCCCTGACGGAACTTGCGGAAAGGCTTTCCAGGCACCTTGGGCTCCGGATTTTCGTCGAGGCGGATTCCGGGATCGGAGACGGGCTGTCCAAGGAGAAAGTTCTCGCCCTTTTCCGCGTCGCCCAGGAAGCGATCCACAACTCTTTCAGGCATGGCGGGGCGGCGGAAGTCTTTGTCCGGCTTTTCCGGGAGGGAGACACCCTCGTTTTGGAACTGTCGTACCGAGGGAGCGGATTCAACCTGCCAGAGGATCTGACCCGGCTC